>NZ_BAABDI010000008.1:0-161042 GCF_039539545.1 Hymenobacter antarcticus
TACAACTTTGCCAAACGCCTCAAACGGCTCAAGGGATTGACACCCTACGAATTTGTTTGTGCGGAATGGCGGAAAAATCCTAGTAGCTTTATTCGAGAACCGACCCACCATACTCCGGGACCATACAAATATCCAATCCAGTTTGTGGTGCTTCTTTCAATTAATCGGTATTCCAAAACAGCATTGCGCAAGCATGTCTCCTGCAAATCAATCTTAACTGCCCACCCCGGATTATCAATTGTAGTGATAGATATGCCATAGGAGTGTTCCCAATCACCGTTGCAGTTGATGGTGTACCAGCGCTGAATTCGTTGTAATAAGTCCATGCAGCGAATTACGATGAATCCGGCGAATCACCGGCCCAGAAACGCCCGCGTCTGCTGCTCCCAATCCGCCGAATAGCGCCGCCAGTACGGCTCATGGCCCACGCCCACGAAGTCGTGCTGGGCTTTGGGGCCGGCGAGGTGGGCGAAGATGGCATCGATTTCGGCGCGGGTCACGCGCGGGTCGGCGGTGCCCCAGAGCAGGAGGGTGGGCGTGTGGATTTGGCTGGCGTAGTGCTCGGCGTTGAGGCCGTAGGCCCAGAACCCGTTTTGCACGCCGCCCCAGAATACCAGCAAATCGGCCATCGGGAACGCCGGGACGTGCATGGAGGCGAAGCGGTTGTAGGCCGTTTGGCGCATGTTGCCGTAGGGACATTCCAGGATGTTGGCGGTAGGGTGGATGCCCAGCTCGGCCTCGGCCCGCAGGATGGCCACGGCGCCCATGCTCACGCCGTAGAGGATGACCCCACCCCCGGTCCCTCCCCGGTGGGGAGGGGTGCCAGACGATGCTTTGGTGGAATCGTTCAGCCAGCGCACGGCGGCGGCCACATCGTCGGCCTCGCGGTAGCCCACGGTGGTGCGGAAACCGGCCGAATTGCCGTTGCCGGCCTGGTCCACGAGCAGCACGGCGTAGCCCAGGCGGCGAAAGTAGCCGGCCTCGTGGGTGAGGTGCGACTTGCTGCTGGTGTAGCCGTGAAACAGGGCCACCGTGCCCCGGGCACGGCCGGAATCGGGGCGGGCATACCAGGCTTCGAGCGGGCCGTTGGGGCTGGCGATGCGTACGGTTTCGACCGGGAAACCGGGCTTGGGGCCGTTCTGGGGTTTGGGATTGCGGATGCCGGTGAGCAGCAGCCAGAGTTTCTGGCCGGGGCCGAGCTGCTCGGGGTTGGGCGAGTGCAGGCCCGGCTCGTTAGAGAAATGGGTGAAGCGCCAGGCGTGGAAGAAGGCCACGGCGTTCAGGGCACTGAAGCCGGTGAGCAGGAGCAGGACTAGCCAGCGGCGGCGGGAGCGGTTTAGCATAGGTGAGCTCAGAAACGCCGCGCCGCGCCGCTTATTTTCCGTAGCTCAGCTACTTCAGCCGGTGACAGCTCGCGCCACTCGCCGGGCTGCAACTCGCCCAAGCCCAACGGGCCGATGGCCGCCCGCACCAGGCGCAGGCAGGGCAGGCCAACGGCCGCGCACATCTTGCGCACCTGCCGGTTCATTCCCTGCGAAATCTGAATTTCCAGCCAGCTGGTGGGGATGCTGGCGCGGTAGCGAATGGGTGGATTGCGCGGCCAGAGCTGGGTGGGCTCAGGCAATTCGACGGCCTCGCCGGGGGCGGTGAACCCTTCCTTTATCTGCACGCCCTGGCGGAGCTGGCCCAGTGCGGCTTCGGAAACCAGGCCTTCCACTTGTGCCCAGTAGGTTTTCGGGACTTTGAACTTGGGGTCGCTGAGGCGGTGCTGAAGCTGCTTGTCGTCGGTGAGCAGGAGCAGGCCTTCGCTGTCGAAATCGAGCCGGCCGACGGGGTACACGTCGGGCACGGGCACAAAATCCTTGAGCGTGGCGCGGCCGTGCTCGTCGGTGAACTGCGTGAGGACTTCGTAGGGCTTGTTAAGGAGGAGGTAGCGCATGGAGTAGCGCGGACTTTGTAGTCCGCGAGTAAAGCCGTTCACACGCGGACTACAAAGTCCGCGCTACGTGCTACTCCCACCAGCGGGCGTGGGGCAGCTCGGTGCCCAAAGTTACGGGCTCCCCCAGGTGTGGCGTGGTGATGACCTGGCCCAGCCGCGCGGCCTCGGCTGTGGCGCGCTTCACGGGCTCGTTCCAGGGGTGGAGGGCCTCGGTGAAAGCGCCCCAGTGCACGGGCAGCATCACGGCGGCGCGCACGTCGCGGGCGGCCTGCACGCTCTGCTCAGGCCGCATGTGTATTTCGGCCCAGCCCGCGTTGTACTGCCCGCACTCCACCAGTGCCAAATCAAACGGCCCGTAGGCGGCCCCGATGGCGGCGAAGTGCGGGCCGTAGCCGCCATCGCCGGTGTAAAAAATGCGTTTCGTGGCCGATTCCATCACCCAGGAGCTCCACAGCGTGGAGTTGTGATTGGTGACGCCGCGACCCGAAAAGTGGCGGCTGGGCGTGCAGCGCAGGGTGAGGCCGGGCAGCCGGGCGCTGTCGCCCCAGTTCATCTCGACAATGCGCTCCGGGGCCACGCCCCAGTGGCGCAGGTGCGGCCCAATGCCCAGCGGCACGTAAAAATGCCCCACTTTGTCCTTGATTTTGCGGATGGTCTCGTAGTCGAGGTGGTCGTAGTGGTCGTGCGAAATGAGCACGGCGGCGATGGGCGGCAGCTTTTCGGGCGCGATGGCCAGGCTACGGTTGTAGCGGTTGGGTGTGGCCCAGCTCACCGGCCCCATCTCGATGCTGAGCATGGGGTCGAGCAGGATGTTCTGGCCGGCCAACTCCACCAGGCTGGCCGAGTGGCCGAACCACGTCACGCGCACCAGCTCGGGCGTTTTCCGGGTGATGGCCAGCGAATCGAGCGGCTGCAGCGGCAGCGGGCCGGGCGGCGTAGCCGTTGGGTCTTTGTGAAAAAGGAACTGCCACATCACGGCCGTCGTGCTGCTGCCCGTGAGCTCCCGGGTGGGCAGCAGGTTCACGAACTCACCGTCCCGGTAATGCCCTGATTTCGCATAGACCAGCTTATCGGCCTTGGTAGGCGTGCCGCCCAGCTGCGGGCTGATGCCCGTGAAGGCCACCGCCGCGAGCAGTAAGGTGCCAAAAATGCCGCCAGTAGTCATAAGAAGGGGTTTCAATGGTTTGCGCATGCGTTCAGGAACGTGGCGCGGCGTGGGCCAGGGCCACGATGTCGCGCACTTCGAGCACGCGCCGGGGGTAGCCGTCGCTCACCGATTTTATCATGGCCAGCGCTAATTCCTGCATCGTGCTCACGAAACCGGGCGTGAGCCTGCGGGCAATGGGGTAGAGCCAGCTGAAATAGCGGTAGGCTTTGGGCACGTTGGCCTGGCCGGGCGTGGGGTGCATGTAGCCCGGCCGGAACATGTAGACGTGCCCGAAAGGCAGCGCCAGCAGCTCGTTTTCGGTGCGGCCCTTCACGCGGGCCCAGTGGCTACGGCCCTTCTCGGTGCTATCGGTGCCGGCCCCGGTCACGTAGGTAAACGTCATTGCCGGGTTCAGGCGCAGCAGCGTTTGGGCAAAGGCCAGCGTCAGGTCGTGGGTGATGCGCTCATATTCCTCCCTGGAAACCCCCACCGACGAGATGCCCGCGCAGAAAAAACAGGCGTTGTAGCCCCTTAGCTGGCTTTCGACGGGGCCGAGCTGCTGCAAATCGGCGTGCAGCAGCTCCGTTACTTTCGGATGCCTGATACCGCTGGCTTTGCGGCTAAGTACCAGAATGTGCTCGACCGCCGGGTTTTGCAGGCATTCATGGAGGACGCCCGCGCCCACCATGCCGGTGGCCCCGGTGAGGATAGCTCGTATGCTCATGTTGATTCGATAAAGTAGGAGGGAGGACGCAGCCTGAGCCGTTTTACTTTAAAAGCACGTCATGCTGAGCGTAGCGAAGCATCTCTACCGCGCAAGTAATCAAGTTTACCGCTTCGTCATATCATCCCTCCCACGTTTCCAAATCAATGACTTGCCAGGTTGGATTAAACGCCTGAATCAGCGCGTTCTTTTTAGCGCGGCTCCAGCCTTTCAATACTTTTCCGCGGGCTATTGCCCGCGTAGGGTCAGGCGATATCTCAAAATAAACCAGCAATTCAGCTTGATACCGGCCGGTGAATTTACTGGTGTCACCTCGGCCGGCACTGTGTTCATACAGTCGGCGGGGTAAGTCATTGGTCACTCCGATGTAGAGGACAGTGCGGCTGGTGTTAGTCAGAATGTAGACGTACATCAGTCGGTTTGTCCAGCGAAGCGGTTAATCTGGGATTACTATTGCGGTAAAGATGCTTCGCTGCGCTCTGCATGACGTTCTACGGACAAGGTTCCCCTACACGCTGCCCGAATACTTCCGTACGGCCCACTCCACCGTCAAAAAGGCCAGAATCACGAAGAAAATCCACTTCAGATTTATCAAGTCCTTCAGGTCGTCTTCGGCCGTAATCACCGGCTTATAATTGGCCTTGATAATGTCCTGCGTCAGCTTATCGAGTTGGGCCGGGTAATAGAGCCGGGAGCCGCTGCGGCGCGAGAGCTGCGCCAATACATTATGGTCGGCTTTCGATTCCAACGCCTCCAAGGGTTGCGATTGCACCAGCAGCTCCCCGGCGTCCTGCTGGGCCTGGCCGCCGAGCGTGGCGCGGGCCTGGTAGCGGTAGAGGCCGGCCGGCAGCGGGCCCAGGCGCAGGGGTGAGCCATCCTCGGCGTTGGCGAAGGAAAAGCGGCGGGTTTGCTTTTTCTCGTCGGTTAAAAGGAGGTCGATTTTCTGGTTGTAGAGGCGCTCAAAAACGGCGTTGTAGGTTTCGGCCCCCAGCGTCACGTCGTCCTGCGTGCCGAAGGCGTCCTGCGTGGGGTACACGTCGAGGCGCTTTTTGTTGGCATTTTGGGTGAGGAGCTGGAGCGTGCGGATGATGAGCCGGTCGTAGGCTTCGGGCTTATCGTCGTGCTCCACGGCCTCGCTCAGCCGCCACTGCCAGCTGCCATCGGTGAGCAGCGTAGCCTGGCGGCGGTCCGGCGAACCACCGAATACGAGCAGCGGCTTTTGGGTAGCCAGGCGGCCCACACGCTGCCAGAGCGCGGCCTCGGTCCCCGCGCCCAGGCGCAAATCGCCGAACGGCACGGGCGCGGGTGGATACTGCCCAAAGCGGCGGGCCGATTCCTCATCGGTAGCAAACCGCGCAAAGCCGGGGTTCGGCAGCGGCGTCACCTCATCGGTCTGCGCCCCGCGCGGCTGGATGGTGAGGCCGCTGCCGAGCTGATTGTAAGCGCCCAGGTCCGATTGTGCGCCGATGATGTAAAGCGCCGGCGTGCGGCGGGCTTTCACCTGGGCCAGCAGCTCATTGCCCAGCCCGCCCTGCGCCGGCAGCTGGTGCAGGATGGCCACATCAAAATCAGCTCCGGCCCGGAGCGGGGTCACACCGGGCAGGGCCAGCGTCAGGTCGAAGTTGTCGTTGGCCAGAATGGCAGCCCGCAGGGCCTTGAGGTCGGGGTGCGGGGCCGCGCCGGCCAGCAGCACGCGCAGCTTGCCCTTCACAATTTCGACGAACGCCGTGCGCTGGTTGTTCAGCGCCGTAAACTCGCCGGCCTGGGGCGTGATGCGTACCTCGTAGCGGCGTTTGCCGGGCGCGGGCGCCGTGATTTGGAAGGTGGTGCGCACCCGGCGGCGGCCGGCAGGCAGGGCCACCCGGCGGCTGTCGAGCACGCGGCTGCCCTCGCGCAGCTCCACGGTGGCCGCACCGCCGGCGTAGCCCTCAAAGCCCAGCTCGGCCTCAATCGGGAATTTATTGCCGCTGAAGGCCACCCGGTTGTAGGTGAGGCCGCTCAGGCGCAGGTCGCGCTTGGCCACGGTGTCGCCCACGGCCACGCTGTAAATCGGGAAGTTGAACTCGGCGTAAGCGGGGCTGCGGCCCTGGTTCACGAGGCCGTCGCTCAAGAGCACTACGCCGGCCAGGTTGCGGCCGTCGTACGCCTCGCGGGTACCCGAAAGCAGCTGGTCGAGGTCGGTGGTAGCCGCGCCGAAGCGGAGCGAATCGGGCCGGGCCGGGCGGCCAGGCGTGGGCGTCAGAGTGCGGGTTTCAACGGTAAAGCCCCGGCCGCGCAGGGTTTCGGCGAGGCGGGTGAGGCCGGTGGTGGCCTGGCTCAGCACCATTTTGGGTGTGAACAGCTCCACCGACTGCGAGTTATCGACGGCCAGGACCAGCGTGGGCTGCTCGGTGCGCGTGGTGCTGCTGCGGATGAACGGGGCCAGCAGCAGGTAGCACAGGAAGCTGACCACGGCGAAGCGCAGCGCTGCCAGCGCGTAGTTCAGCTGCTTGCTCCACGGCGCTTTGGCCGAGTATTGCAGGGCCGCGTAGCCCGCGCCCGCGGCCAGGCAGAGCAGGATAAACCAGGAAGAATAGTGAGTGGTCAGCAAACGAAAATCGGATAGAATCAGGGCTAAAGGTCGGCACCGGCCGCTAAGGTTGCAGGCAATTGGGGTTCAACGGCTGCGCACCATTGGCTGTTTGGCCGGTTGTGCCCGGTTGGCGAATAAAATTAGCCCAGTGGTAAGCTTGGGCGAGGCTGGGCCCTGCCTGAGAAAATGGGCTGGTCAGGGTGAGATTGTCCGGCTTCGCCGTTGCCTGTCGGCAGTTGGTCGCGTTGCCGCGCAGCATTGAAAAAACGAAAATTTGTTTTAAATTCAAAGTTGTGAAATTAAAAATATAAATAGTTAAATTTTTATGATTATTTTTACCGTTACATCCCTTCGCGAAAGTTGGGAATTGTTACTGCCTAATAAATTGAATACCAACTTGAAGTACTGCTAAATCAACGATTATTTGCTGTGATTCGGGGAGGACTTACCCAAGATTCACAAGATGAAACGTATCGACTTTTTCGTGCGCAGGGCCGTATAAGCCCGTGAAAATCGACCAAAGCTGCTGCCCATTGCAAAGCGCCTTCGACGCCGTTGTTGGCCCACGGCTTGCCTCTGCAAACGGAAGCAAAATGGAGCGCTACCCCACTCAAGTCAGGAACGCGCCACGGTGAACCACCGCCGTGTAAATGAGGGCATGCGCAGTACAACCTGATGCCCGCCTGAGGGAAGTGCATTCCCGCTTTTTCTGAGATAGGACTGAATCGGCGCGTTTTGGTGCCTGGGAACAAAACGCGGCCCTTGTGGGGATGCTCCGTGCGGGTACCCGCTCGCGAACACACGAGCATCAGAACTTGCCTACTTGCCTAAGGGCAAGCACGGGCTGCTGTTGCCAGCCAGCTCGCTTAGTCACGGTAATGGGGTAACGATAATTACGGGCAACTATCTGGCTGTCAATGCCGCGTGGCCTTGACTGGAAAGAAATAGCCATATGCTTCCACTTTATTTTGAGCCGTCATGTTTTTTCAATATGCATCCTTACGCACAATAAAACTGCTTATTGCTGCCTTGGGCACCGGCCTACTGCTGCTGGCCCCGGCGGGGGCGGTGCGGGCCCAGTCCCGCATTCTGTTTGTGGGCAACAGCTTCACGCATGGCTTCGTCGCGCCCGTGCTGAACTACAATACGGCTGCCATTATAGACGAAAATTTTGGGCTGCCGCCGAGCTCTCCCCGGTACGAAAGCGACGGTTCGGGCCCCTGGGGCGGCGTGCCGGGCATTTTTAAGAAGCTCACCGACCAGGCCGGTCTCAATTACGAGGTGCACATCGAAGCCATCAACGGGGTGGGGCTTGCTTATCATTACACCAATGCCCTCTCGGTTATTCAGCGGGCCGGCTGGAACCAGGTGGTGCTGCAGGAGCTAAGCACGGGCCCGTTACCGACGAGCAAAGGCGGTCAGCCCGTCGATTTTTTCGACTACTCGACCCGCCTGGAGCAGGCTGTTCACTCCGTCAACGCCACGGCAAAAGTCTACCTGTTCGAAACCTGGGCGCGGGCCGACCTGACCTATCCGGCCAACCAGCCCTATTCGGGCCAGCCCATCACTGCGATGGGAACCGATTTGCACAATGCCTATTACCAGGCTTATGCGCAGAATGGGCGTTTCGAAGTCGTAGCTCCGGTGGGCGATGCCTGGCAGCTTGCTATCCAGACGGGGGTGGCCATGGCCAATCCTTACAGCCCCACGGCCGGGCAGCTCGACCTGTGGTCCAACTTCTTTCACGCGAGCAAATGGGGTTCCTACCTCGGTGCCTGCGTGCTGTTTTACCAAATTACGGGAGTTGACCCGCGTACGCTGGGGGCCGGGGAAATAGCCGCCGCCGACCTGGGCATAGCTCCGGCTGATGCTGTGGCGTTGCAGCAAGTAGCCTATAATCAGGTGAATATCGGGGCGAGTACTTCTACGTACTCCCTCACCGCTACTGCGGTTGGCAGCGGCACGGTGAGTAAAAATCCGGACCAGCGGAGTTACCTCAGCGGCGCGAATGTGAGCCTGACGGCTACGCCCGCGGCCGGGTTCCAGTTTAGCGGCTGGAGCGGCGATGCCACGGGCACGGCCAACCCGCTGACGGTGGCCATGACGGCCAACAAAGCCATTACCGCTACGTTCACGCCCGCCTCGCCCACCAGCTACACGCTCAACACGGCCACCAGCGGCAGCGGCACCGTGGCCAGGAGTCCGGACCAGGCCACCTACCCCAACGGCGCAAGTGTGAGCCTGACGGCTACCCCGGCGGCGGGCTTCACCTTCACCGGCTGGAGCGGCGATGCCACCGGCACCACCAACCCGCTAAGCGTGAGCATGACGGCGAATAAGACCATTACGGCCACCTTTTCCACTAGTACCGCGCCGCCGCAGGTCACGGGCTTCACGCTGGTGAATGCGGATAATGAGCAGGATATTCAGGTCCTGACCAGCGGGGCGACGCTGAACCTGGCCACCCTGCCCACCCGCAACCTGAACGTGCGGGCCAACACCAACCCGGCCACGGTGGGCAGCGTAGCCTTCGCCCTAAGCGGCCCCCAGCCCCAAACCCAGACCGATGCGGTGGCCCCCTACGCCCTGCTGCCCGATGTGGCCGGCAACTACCCGGCCTGGACCCCGCCCGTGGGCAGCTACTCGCTCACGGCCACGCCCTACACCGGCAGCGGAGGTAGTGGCCAAACTTTCTACCGGGCGGTGAACGTGAACGGCGGGGCCATCGTGCTCGACGGCCAGAGCTGGGCCGCCAGTGCTTCCACTACCAACTTTCAGCTCACGGGTCGTGCCTTCGCCAATCAAAACGTGGCCTTGAGCCCGGCCACTGATGCCACCCGGGCCAGCATGATTCGCAGCTCCGTATTTGGCACCAGCATCACGGCCACGTTCAGCAGCGTGCCCGCCGCAACCTACAACGTGTACCTCTATGTGTGGGAGGATAACAGTCCGGAAACCTACGACGTGACGGTGCAGGGCCAGGTGGTGCTGCGCAACTACAACAGTGGCGCGGCCGGGCACTGGGACCGGCTCGGCCCCTACGCGGCCACCGTGAGCAATGGCAGCCTGAGCATCGGCACGGCGGGGGGCTATGCCAACCTCTCCGGCATCGAGCTCTGGCAGCAGGGTACCACTACGGGCGTGGCCGGTACCAGCCTGACGGTCAATTTCAGTGTGACTGACCAGGCCCCGCCGGCGCAATACTCGCTTACCGTAACAACTGCCGGCAACGGCACGGTCAGCAAAAGTCCTGACCAGCTTACGTATAGCAGCGGCAGTACCGTGACACTAACCGCCACGCCGGCCGCCGGGCAGCAGTTCACGGGCTGGAGCGGTGCCGCTACCGGTAATACCAACCCACTGAGCGTGAGTATGACGGCTAATAAAACCATCACAGCCACCTTCGCGGCGATTCCTGTTGCCTATACCCTGACGACGGCCGTGGTGGGCAGCGGCACCGTTACCCCTAGCCCCAACCAGGCCACTTATTTCAGCGGTGCAATCGTGAGCCTGACGGCCGCGCCAGCGGCGGGCTTCGCGTTCAGCGGTTGGAGCGGCGATGCTACTGGTACTACCAACCCGCTGAGCGTGAGCATGACGGCCAATAAGAACATCACGGCCACTTTCACGGCGCTGCCCCAGTTCACGCTGGGTATATCACTGGTGGGCAGCGGCACCGTGACCCCCAGCCCCAACCAAGCCACTTATTCCAGCGGTGCAACCGTGAGCCTGACGGCCACCCCGGCCGCCGGCTTCGCCTTCAGCGGCTGGAGCGGCGATGCCACGGGAACGACCAACCCGCTGAGCGTGACGATGAATGCGAATAAGGCCATTACGGCCACTTTCGCGGCATTGCCGCAGTATACCTTGGGCGTGACAGTGATAGGCAGCGGAACCGTGACCCCCAGCCCCAACCAAATCACCTACGTGAGCGGCAGCACGGTAACTTTGACTGCGACCCCCGCCGTCGGCTTTGGCTTCAGCGGTTGGAGCGGCAGTGCTACGGGCACGGCCAACCCGCTGAGCGTCGCGATGACGGCCAACAAAACCATCACGGCCACCTTCACGGCCAGCAGCGGTTCAGGATTAACATTTTACCGGGCGCTGAACATCAACGGAAATGCGCTGGTTCTTGACGGCCAAAACTGGGAAGCCAGCAGCGGGGTGGCTAACTTCACGGTAACGGGGACGCGTTTTGCGAATCAGAACGTTGCCTTGAACCCGGCTACCGATGCCCCACGGGCCAGCATGATTCGCTCGTCGGTATACGGTCTCATCATTGATGCAACGCTGCGCAACGTGCCAACGGGCACCTATGCCGTGTACGCTTACGTGTGGGAAGACAACAACCCGGAAGTTTTCAGTGTGCGGGTGCAGGGGAAGGTAGTGCTGAGCAACTTCAACAGCGGGAGCGCAGGCCGCTGGAGCCGGCTGGGCCCGTACACCACCAGCGTTACGAGCACTGGTACGCTGGTGGTGAGCACCACCGGCGGCTACGCCAACCTTTCGGGGATTGAAGTGTGGCGCCAGAATCCGGCGGCTGCGGCCAGAACCGTCGGGGCATCTGGTTTCGGGAGCGCCGCGCAACTGGCCCTTCCTGTTAAGGCGGATGTAGCTGGCAGTAGCATCCCGGCCGAGGCCAGGTTAACAGCTGCCGAAGGCACTACAGTGCCCCAAATATTCCCCAATCCTTCCCACGATGGCCGGTTTTGGATGCTGCTTCCCACTGATTTTCAGGGGGAAGTGTCTTACTCGCTGGTATCCGCAATGGGTGCCCGGCTGGCTCATGGCCAGTTAGCAGGAACCACTCAGCCCTTGCCGCTAGACTTCTCTCACGAAATGCTGGCTTCCGGGTTGTACTACCTGCTGCTTGAAGGCCAGACCCAGAGCGCCCAACTAAAGCTTGTCAGGCCTTAACGGGCCATTCTGAAGTGGGCAACAACTTGTAATCAGTCAGTTGATTCAAGCGAGCCAGTGCCGACTCAGCGATTAAGCACGCTAACCAAATCGGGGCTGCGGAAGATGCTGACCGGCGAAATAACCGTTTCAGCTAGCGGCAGGTTGCGGCCATAACGCTCGCTCAGCTTGGCCTGCACGGCGGGATTGCTCAGGTCGAAATCGCGCAGCTGCTGAAGCTGCCCCAGCCGCCGGCCGAGCCCGCGCTCGTATACTTTCCAGATGAGCTCGGAGCAATAAATCCGGTCATCGGCCCAGCCAAAATACAGGTCGTAGTTGTGGCCCAACATGGGCTGCCCGGCGGCTCTGAGGCGGGCCAGCGCGGCGGGCGTGAGTACCGCATCAGCATCGCGCAGTCGCTTGGTCACAAAGTGGCCGCCCTGGCCCCGCGCCACCCAATCGGCCAGCGGCGTGAGCTTCACCGGTTGCACCGCTTCGAACACCTGCCAGTTTTTGCCTGCCTTATACACGATGCCACAGTGGCTCCAGGGCGAATGCGTGGCCAGTTGAATAGCCCGGCTCTGGGCCGAGAGCGAGGTGTGGAATATCAGGTCGCCATCGCGCAATTGGGGGGTGATTTCGGCGGTGGTTGCTTCAGCGGCTTGGTGGCTTTGGAAGCGGAGCAGCTTGCGGTGCAGGCGTGGGTAGGCGGCGATGGCGAGGCCAGCCAGGAGGAGAAAGGGGAGGAGGAGCCAGCGTTTCATTCTGATGTCTCGCCTGCTTCTACTCGTAAATAGTTGCTCCGCGCAGCATGTCCGCGAAAACACGCCAACTGGCTGTATCTGCATTCACTGCCATTGACATGTTGTTGTAATAACCGGGAATATCGGCGGCGTATGCTGATAAAGCCTCTAGAAAATCGCCAAGGTTCTGGTTCTCAAAATCTTTCCCGTTTTTCAAGTAGTCGGACCGCAACTGCTGCAAGAACACTACAAAATCTTGACGGCTGCTTATGGCTGAAGTTTCGAGGGCATCCGGTTCTGGCTTTGAATCCACGACAATTTGTTGTTTCGACGTAATTTGAGAATGGTTTCTGAGCCCTTAAATAGAAGTAGATACGCAATATTTTGCATCTCATCGTCGAACAGTCGTCACTGCATCATTACCGGGCAGTCCTAACAACATCAGCAATGACGAGACGCAAGATGTCGCGTCTCTACCTCATTCAGCAGTAAGAATTCCTTACGTTAGCATCCCGCCATCCACTTGCAGCACCTGGCCGGTGATGTAAGCTGAATCATCCGAAGCCAGAAACGCCGTGGCCTTTGCCACGTCCTCGGGGCGGCCGCCGCGCTTGAGCGGGATGGCTTTGCGCCACTCCTCCACCTGTTTGGGGTCGAGGGCATCGGTCATTTCGGTTTCGATAAAGCCGGGGGCCACGGCGTTGCAGCGGATGTTGCGCGAGCCCAGCTCCAGGGCCACCGATTTGGTGAAGCCGATGATGCCGGCTTTGCTGGCGGCGTAGTTGGCCTGCCCGGCGTTGCCCTTGATGCCCACCACGCTGGTCATGTTGATGATGGAGCCGGCCTTGGCGCGCATCATGGGCTTGGTGGCGGCTTTGGTGAGGTTGAAGACGGATTTTAGGTTCACGTTCAGCACGTTGTCCCACTGCTGCTCGCTCATGCGCATGAGCAGGCCGTCCTGGGTGATGCCGGCGTTGTTGACGAGGATGTCGAGCTTGCCGAAATCGACCACCACGTCTTCAATCAGCTTTTCGGCCTGGGTGTAGTCGGAGGCGTCGGAGCGGTAGCCTTTCACTTTGGAGCCGTGGGCGGCCAGCTCGGTTTCGAGGGCCTGGCCTTTCTCAACGGACGACAAATAGGTGAAGGCGACATCGGCGCCAAGCTGGGCAAAATGTGCCGCGATGGCGCGGCCAATTCCTTTGGAAGCACCCGTGATGAGGGCCACTTTTCCGGTCAGTGTGTTGGTCATGGGGCGAAGGTAAGACTGTAGAACATGCTTTAGCTTGTTCCCGCTGGCAAAAGCTGCCAAAGCAAAATGACAATCCGGCCCGCTGGAAGCGGCATCTTTGTGGGGCGCAAGCTAAAGCATGCGCTACGAATCAATGCCCCATCACGACATCTGCATTCTGGGCGCGGGCCCCGGTGGCGCCGCCGCTGCTCTGCACCTCGCCAACGCCGGCCATCGGTGCCTGCTCCTCGACCGCGCCGCTTTCCCGCGTGACAAAACCTGCGGCGATGCGCTCAGCGGTAAGGTTATCAATGAGCTGAAGCGCATCGATGCTGGTCTGCACGCCAAGCTGGCGGCGTCGCCCATGCAGGTTCCCAGCTGGGGCATCGATTTTTTCGCCCCCAACGGCCGCAAACTGGGCATACCCTTCAAGCCGAAGTTCGACAAAGCCACCGACCACACGGCCGGCCACGTTGCCAAGCGCATCGACTTCGATAATTTCCTGGTCGAAGAAGTGCGCCAGCGGCCCGAAATCGACTTCCGCGAAAACGTGGACGTGGCCCGCACCGAGCGCACGCCCGACGGCTGGCAATTATTCGACAAAGCCGGCCAGGAAATCGCCACCTGCCGCCTGCTGCTGGTGGCCAACGGCGCGCAGTCTGACTTTGCCCGCAAAGTGGCCGGCCACGCCCTGGAGCCCGACCACCACTGCGCCGGCCTGCGGGCGTACTACGATAAAGTCGACGGCCTCAGCCCCGATAATTTCATCGAGCTGCACTTCATCAAGGATTTTCTGCCGGGCTACCTCTGGGTGTTCCCGCTGCCCAATGGCCAGGCCAACGTGGGCGTGGGCATGCTCTCGAAAACCGTGGCGGCCAAGAAAATCAACCTGCGCCAGCGGCTTGATGAGATTCTGGCCACGCACCCGGCGCTGGCTCCGCGCTTTGCCGGGGCCGAGCGGCTGGGGCCGGTGCGCGGCTTCGGCCTGCCGCTGGGCTCGAAGCGGCGGGCGCTGTCGGGGGCCGGGTACTTTCTGCTGGGTGATGCCGGCTCGCTCATCGACCCCTTTTCGGGCGAGGGCATTTCGCACGCCATGGTGAGCGGCCGCCACGCCGCCATCTGGGCCGCCGAGGCCGTGAAAAACAACGATTTCAGCCCCGAATTCCTCAAAAGCTACGACAAGGCCGTCTACAACCGTCTCGGCCAGGAGCTGCGCCTGAGCCGGGTGATGCAGCGCCTGCTCAACTTTCCCAGCCTGTTCAACATCATCGCCAACCGCGCGGTGAACAACCCCACGCTGGCCGAAACCTTGTCCATGATGTTCATGGACCTGGACCTGCGCGAGCGCCTGCGGCAGCCCAGCTTCTATTTCAAGCTGCTGTTTGGCGGGAAGTAGGGGGGAGGCAAGCACAAAAAAGAACGTCATGCTGAGCGAAGCCGAAGCATCTCTACCGCACGAGTAATTAGTTACTGGCGCGGTAGAGATGCTTCGGCTTCGCTCAGCATGACGTTTTTATATCATGACGTTCTTACACATCAAGTCAGCCAATTTATTTTTTCGCCGGCATTGGGCGCGGGGCGCGGGGCGCGGGAGTAGGCTTGATGGGGGCACGGCCGTCGGTGTTTCCCACGTAGCGGCGCAGGCTCTTGACCGCTTCGGGGTTGAGCCTGGCGGCGCGCTCCAGGTCGCGGCGGGCTTCCGACATTTTGTCGAACGACGAGTAGCTGATGCCGCGGTATTCCCAGGCGTCGGCATAGGTCGAGTCGAGCTGAATGGCCTTCGTGAAATCGGCCACGGCGGGCTTGTACTGGTACATCTGCATCTTGGCCACGCCCCGCCCGAAGTACGATTCCTTATCATCGGCCCGGTACTTGATGGCGCCGGAAAAATCCGTTAACGCCGCTTTGTACTGCTTCATCATCAGGCGGTTCACGCCGCGGTTGTAGTAGGCGTCGGGGTTGTTGCGCTGGTAGCGAATGGCGGCCGTGTAGTCCACCAAGGCTTCCGGGTACTGCTTCAGGTAGCTTTTGGCTTTGGCCCGCTGCAGCAGGGCCGTTGCGTCCCTGGGTTTGGTTTTGAGGGTGGTTTCGGCCTCCGTCAGCATCACGCGGTAATCGGCCACGGCCATTTTCTTCTCCTTTTCCCGCTCCGCCGACGCAGCCGAAGCCGAAAGGGCATTGGGGTCGGGCCGGTCGGCGGCCAGCGCGGCTGCCGAAGCCGCATCAGAGGCCGTGGTCATGGCAGCCGGGGCCGTGGCGGGGGTGGCGGCAGCGCCGTTGGCCTCGGAGATGATGCGCGTGTCGGTGGCCGAGGCGGCGGCTCCCGTCGAGTCGGGGCGGCGGGCATCGGTGGCCACCGGCATGGACATGGGCTGACTCATATTGCTCGGTTTTTCCTTTTCGGTAACGGTGGTCGCACAATTAGTCAGAAAAGCCAGCAGTCCGAAGGCTGCCAAAGGAAAGCGGAAATGTAGTTTCATGGAATATCAGAATGAAAAAGGTCGCGGCAAGCTGTGCCGCAACCGGGCGTTATACGGAGTGTAAAGAAGATTGGCTGCTGATTCGGCGCACTGGTTTTGGACAAGATAAGGCCGGTTGCGGCCACCGGTGCGGTGCGGCACGGGGGCGCAGTTATCTTTGCACACAGAATGGGTGGGTCCCCCAGCCGGGCCCGGTGTATTTTTTTCTTCCAGCGCATTTTATGGCATTGCAATTTGATTTGGTCGTGGTCGGCAGTGGCCCCGGCGGGTACGTGGCCGCCATCCGGGCCTCGCAGTTGGGTTTGAAAGTAGGCGTGATTGAGCGCGAGGCGCTGGGCGGCATCTGCCTCAACTGGGGCTGCATTCCCACTAAAGCCCTGTTGAAGTCGGCCCAGGTGTTTGAGTACCTGAACCATGCCGCCGACTACGGCCTCAAAGCCGAAAACGTGGGCTACGACTTCGGAGCCGTGATTGGCCGCAGCCGGGGCGTGGCCGACGGCATGAGCAAGGGCATCAATTTCCTGTTCAAAAAGAATAAGATTGAAACCGTGATGGGTACCGGCAAATTGCTGGCCCCCGGCAAGATAGAAGTAACCAAGGCCGACGGCAGCAAAGAAACGGTGGAAGCCAAGAGCATCATCCTGGCCACTGGCACCCGCGCCCGCCAGCTGCCCACTATGCCAATTGATGACGTAAAAATCATCGGTTACCGCAAGGCCATGACCATGGAGCAACTGCCCAAGCGCCTCGTGGTGGTGGGTTCCGGTGCCATCGGCGTGGAGTTTGCCTATTTCTACCGCACCATGGGTTCGGAGGTGACCCTAGTGGAGTTCCTGCCCCGCATCGTGCCGGTGGAGGATGAGGAAATCTCGCGCCAGATGGAGAAGTCGTTCCGCAAAATCGGCGTGAATGTGCTCACCAGTGCCGAAGTGACTAAGGTGGACTCCAGCGGCGAAGGCTGCCACGTAACCATCAAAACGGCCAAGGGCGAACAGGTAATCGAGTGCGACGTGGTGCTGAGCGCCGTGGGCGTGACCACCAACCTGGAGAACATCGGCCTCGAAGAGCTGGGCATCAACGTGGAGCGCGGCCGCCTGGTGGTGGATGATTTCTACCAGACCAATGTGCCGGGCATCTACGCCATCGGCGACATCGTGCCCGGCCCCGCGCTGGCCCACGTCGCCTCGGCCGAGGGCATCATCTGCGTGGAGAAAATTGCCGGCCACCACCCCGAGCCGCTCAATTACCAGAACATCCCCGGCTGCACCTACGCCTCGCCCGAAATCGCCAGCGTGGGCTACACCGAAGCCGAAGCCAGGGAAAAAGGCTACGACGTGCTGGTGGGCAAGTTCCCCTTCTCGGCCTCGGGCAAAGCCAGCGCCGCCGGCGTAAAAGACGGCTTCGTGAAAGTCATTTTCGACAAGAAATACGGCGAATGGCTCGGCGCCCACATGATTGGCGCAAACGTGACCGAGATGATTGCCGAAGTGGTAGTAGCCCGCAAGCTGGAAACTACCGGGCATGAAATCATCAAATCGGTGCACCCGCACCCCACCATGTCGGAAGCCATTATGGAAGCGGCCGCCGCAGCTTATGGCGAGGTGATTCACTTGTAAGCTTTGCTTTTGTCATCGTAAAAAAGGCCAACCGGAAATGTTTCCGGCTGGCCTTTTTTATTGAGGCAGCGACATAACCGCTTCCTTGAAATTGAATTGGGGAAAATAGGCCTGAATGGCCGGGTCAATCTGGTATTTCTCATCCATAAATTCCGGCTTATTTTCGTTAGCTAGATTCCAGGTGCCCACATAATGCACTTTGCCGCTTTCGACTGTAAACTGGTAGCGGGTTTCACTTAGCGGTTCATTCGGGGCGGGTGCGACGGGCTTGCGCAGGTTCTCGAAATACATGCGGTAAGGCCCCCAAACCTTGTCTGGATAAGCATAGACATGCAGCGCATAGCGGCCTGCAGGCAAAGCATAAAAAAATGAATTTTCGCGCCGCGATTTCATGGGTGGTTTAACGCTGAAGCTAATTAATTTTCGGGTAGTCAGATTCACCAATTGCACGAACCCGCCCGAACCCAAGCTGCCGGTGCCAGCGAACCGTTGCAAGCAGCTCCCGTAAATCATGCCTTTGCCTTTGGGCACCGGCCACCGCTTGCTATCCCAGGCGGGAAGGGCAAACGCCATCCGATGCTGGAAAGGCGCAGTGTCCAGCGAGTCGCCCGGGGCTTGGCCGGCCCGCCCATTATTGATACTAAAATTCATGGGCGCGGTGAACGACACCGTCACCGGGCGGCCGTTTTGGGTGCCGGGCTCCCACTGAATGGCATCCAGGCGGTGAGCATTGCGCAGCACTTCGGCGTCAATATCGGCCCGCACTCCTTTCACCACTTTAATGTCCTGAACCCGGCCTTGGGCATTCACGGAAAAAGAGAAGTATACCCGGCCCGTTACGCCGTCGCGCAAGGCTTTGGATGGGTAGTGCACGTCGGCGTTGATAAAACGGATAAAGCGCTGGTTGGGCGAGAATGCGCTGTCGCCGGGGGCCAACACGGGGAAAACCGGCATTTTCTCGGTGTAGGTGTAGTGCTTTGGGGCGGCGGTATCGGGCGGGGTGGGAGTTTGGGCCAAGACGCGGCCACCGATTGAAAGTAGCACCCATACCAACGGGAGAGTGAAATAATGGCGCATAAAGCCGGCAAAACGCAGTTTTAAGGAAGAATGACGGCTAAATTAGTCCTGCACCGCTTCAAGCGGCACTGCCGGCACCTTTGCACCTTTCGGTTTCTGGCTCACCAGCCACACGCCCAGAAAAATGAGCACCGCCTGCCCGGCCTTGCCCCAGGTGAGGTGGTCCTTGCCCAGGCTCACGGCAATGAGCACGGCCAGCACCGGCTGCAGGTAGATGTACACGCCCAGCAGGGCAGGGGAGGCGTATTTCAGGGCCCAGTTATTCAGCAAGTAGGCCAGGATGGTGAGGAAGACGACCATGTAGCCGATTTCGAGCCAGATATAAAGCGGGAAGCTGGCGTAATCGGCCGTCAGCGCCTCGCGCCAGCCGAAGGGCACGGCAATGAACGCGCCCACCAGAAAAATACGGGATAGCACCGTGAAGGCGTGGTACTTGCGCATCAGCGGCTGCACCAGCACCAGGTAGAGGCCAAACACGGTGGCATTGGCCAGAATGAAAATATTGCCCAGCGTGGCGTGCGGGTAGATGGCCGCTTGCGCGTTGCGGCTGAGAATGAGCGAGGCCGCCCCCGCCGCGCCCACCGCAATGCCCAGCACCCGCGGCAGGGTGATTTTCTCGCTCAGTAAAATGGCCGAGGCAATGACCACCACGATGGGCGCGATGGTTTGCAGCAGCGAGGCGCTGATGGGCGAAGTCAGGTTCAGGCCCGAGAAAAACAGCAGCTGGTTGACACCAATGCCGCAAATGCCGCACAGGATGGACCGCAGGTTATCGGCCCGGCCAATGATTTTGTCCTGCGGCGCTACGAAATATTTTACCAGCGAGAAAAACAGCACGGCTCCCACTATGCGCAGCGTGACGATGCCGAAGGGGCCCATGTAGCGCGGCATCACGTCTTTGGATAGTGAATAGTTGGCCGCGTAGATAACGGCGACGAAGAAGAGAGCCGCGTGAACGCGAAATTGATTACGCATGGGTCGGAAGGGCTTAAGCACGAAGTAGCCCGAACTTTGAAGTTCGCGACCCCCGCGCCGTCGGAACTACGACGGCCAGGAATCGTTCTAAAACGCGAACCGCAAAGTTCGCGCTACTTCTGCTTCTGCGCTTTGTTTATGGCCTCCCTCTTTCCCGACGACGAACCCGCCGCCTTCACCCCAGCCCCCGGCCCCGGCCCCGGCCCCGATGCGCCCCTGGCCGAGCGCCAGCGCCCGCGCCGCCTGGCCGATTACGCCGGCCAGCAGCACCTGGTGGGCGAAACCGGCGTGCTGCGCCGCTACCTCAACTCCGGCCGGCTGCCCAGCCTCATTCTGTGGGGGCCGCCCGGCGTGGGCAAAACCACCCTGGCCCACCTGCTGGCCAGTGAGCTGAAACAGCCGTTCTCGGCTCTGAGCGCCATCAACGCGGGCGTGAAAGATGTGCGCGACGTGATTGAACGCGCCAAGCGGCAGCGCGGTACGGTGCTTTTCATCGATGAAATTCACCGTTTCAGCAAGGCGCAGCAGGATGCGCTGCTGGGCGCGGTGGAGCACGGCACCGTGACCCTGATTGGGGCCACCACCGAGAATCCCTCGTTTGAAGTGATTCCGGCTCTGCTCTCGCGCTGCCAGGTGTACGTGCTGGAGCCGCTGAGCGCGGATACCCTGCGCGGGTTGGTGCAAAAAGCCCTGACGGAGGACGCAGCCCTGCAACAGAAAAAGGTGGTGCTGAAAGAAGACCACGCCCTGCTGGCCCTGAGCGGTGGCGACGCCCGCAAGTTGCTCAACCTGCTCGAAATAGTGGTGCAGAGCACGCCGCCCGATAAAAAGGGCGTCATCCAAATCACCGATGCGGTGGTGCAGCAGGTGGCCCAGCGCCCGCTGGCGCGGTACGACAAAGGCGGCGAGATGCACTACGACGTCATTTCTGCCTTCATAAAAAGTATTCGCGGCTCCGACCCCAATGCCGCGCTCTACTACCTGGCCGTGATGCTGGAAGGCGGCGAGGACGTGAAATTCATCGCCCGCCGCATGCTCATTCTGGCCTCGGAGGACATTGGCAACGCCAACCCCAACGCCCTGATGCTGGCCACCAGCTGCTTCCAGGCCTGCACCGTCATCGGCCTGCCCGAATCGGACCTGATTCTGGCCCAAACCGTTATCTACCTGGCTACTTCGGTGAAGAGCAATGCGGCCTACCTCGCCATCCGGGCGGCTCAGGCCGAGGTGAAGGCCAATGGCGTGTACCCCGTGCCCGTGCCGCTGCGCAACGCCCCCACGCGCCTGCTCAAGCAGCTCGGCTACGGCAAGGAGTACGCGTATTCGCACAACGGGGAGGGTAATTTTGAGGAGCAGGAGTTTCTGCCCGACGCGCTGAGCGGCACCCGCTACTACGCGCCCGGCCCCAACGCCAGCGAGCAGAAGATTCAGGAGCGGCTGCGCGGCTGGTGGGGCGAAAAGTATAGCTACTGAGAGCCTGCCTATGCGAATAGGCCCAAAAAAAGAACGGTCATGCAGAGCGCAGCGAAGCATCTTTACCGCATAACTAATTCTTTTTCCTGGATTACTACTGAGGTAAAGATGCTTCGCTGCGCTCTGCATGACGGCCTATTCGGATAGGCTATAAGGGCCCGGACTAGCCGAAATAGCGGCCCTGACTCAGCGGCTGTAATGAAAGCCCGACTCCAGCGAATAACGAAATAACGACACCCCTGGCCCGTCTTTTTGCCCGGCCCGGCCTACATTTACTTCCCTCATTCACCTTCTGCATCCATGGGTCAGTTTTTTAAATACGTACTTGCCACCATCGTGGGCCTGCTGGCCTTCAGTTTCCTGGGCTTTCTGATTCTGGCCGGAATTATCGGGGCCGCCAAGAGCGCCGGCGACCGCAAGGAAACCGCCGCCAATTCGGTGCTGGAGCTGAAGCTGAACGAGCCGCTCACCGAGCGGGGCCGCGACAGCCGGTTCAGCTTTGGCGGCAATAATTCGGCCACCGGGCTGGTCAACCTGAAGGAAGCCATTGGCCGGGCCAAGGGCGACTCTGAAATCAAGGGCATTCTGCTCAACCTGGAGCTGGTGCAGGGCGGCATGGCTTCGCTGGAAGAAGTGCGCGACGCGCTGCTGGACTTCAAGAAGTCGGGCAAATTCGTGGTGGCTTACCACGAAGTCTGCTCCGAGAAGAGCTTCTACCTGTCGTCGGTGGCCGATGAGATTTACCTGCACCCGCAGGGCACGCTCGAATTCAACGGCCTGAGCTCGGAGGTGCTGTTCTACAAGCGGCTGTTCGATAAGGCCGGGATTGAGCCGTATATCTTCCGCGTGGGCTCGTTCAAGAGCGCCGTGGAGCCGTTTTTCCGCGAAAGCTTCTCCGATTCGGCCCGCTACCAGACGGTCTCGTTCCTGAACTCCATCAACGGCTACATGATTGGCCAGGTGGCCAAAACCCGCGGCATTGCCCCGGCCCGCCTCAAGGTTATTTCCGATTCGATGCTGGTGCACAACGCCCCCGATGCCCTGCGCCTGAAATTGGTAACCAAGCTCGGCTACTTTGATGAGGTGCAGGACTATATGCGCGGCAAGCTGGGCCTGGCGAAGGACAAAAAGCCGAGCCTGATAAGCCTGGGCAACTACACCGACGACAAGGAATTGGATGAAAAGGAGGGCAACACCAGCGGCAACCGCATTGCCGTAATCTATGCCGAAGGCGACATCGTGACCGGCAAAGGTTCGGACGACAACATCGGCAGCACCAAGTTTGCCGAAGCCATCCGCAAGGCCCGGCTCGACAAAAAGGTGAAGGCCGTGGTGCTGCGCATCAACTCGCCCGGCGGCTCGTCGCTGGCTTCGGACATCATCTACCGCGAAGTAGTGCTGACCAAGAAAGTGAAGCCGATTATCGCCAGCATGAGCGACGTGGCGGCCTCGGGCGGCTACTACATTGCCATGGCCTGCGACACCATTGTGGCCCATCCGAACACGATTACGGGTTCCATCGGCGTATTCGGCGTGCTGCCCAACATCCAGAAGCTGCTCAGCGACAAGCTCGGCATCACCGTGGACCGTGTGACCACCGGCAAGTTCTCCGACCTGCCCACCATCACCCGGCCGCTGTCGGACTTCGAGAAGCGCAACCTGCAGCGTGAAGTCGATAACATCTACGCCGACTTCACCACCAAGGCCGCCAAGGGCCGCCACATGCCCGTGGAGCGCCTGCGCCGCCTGGCCTCGGGCCGCGTCTGGAGCGGCCTCGAAGCCAAAAGCAACGGCCTCGTCGACGTGCTCGGCGACTACCAGGATGCCCTGAAGATTGCCGCCGCCCGCGCCCGCCTCAAGGCCGACGACTACGAGGTGCAGCGCCTGCCCCGCCGCAAGTCGGAGCTGGAAAACTTCTTCGCGATGTTTGGCGGTGGCGATAAGGAGGAAGTCAAAGCCCAGGCCCTTAAAACCGAGCTGGGCCCGCTGTACCCCGCCTACGCCCAGTACCAGCTGCTGATGCAGATGCGCGGCGTGCAGGCCCGGCTGCCATATGAGCTGGAAATTAACTAAAATTTTAGCACGGAGTTAAGGGAGGAAAAAAGGAGTTTTACGGAGCGTCAACTGCTCTGTGAAACTCCTTTTTTCCTCCCTTAACTCCGTGCGAACCTTACCTACTTATGCTGAACCAACTCCGCGAAGCCGCCGCTTACATCCAGGCTCATTCTGATAATTTCCTGCCCGAAACCGGCATCATCCTCGGCACGGGCCTGGGCGCATTGGCCCGGGAAGTGGAAGTGGAGCACGAAATCAACTACGCCGACATTCCGAATTTCCCGCTGAGTACCGTGGAAAGCCACGCTGGCCGGCTTTTGCTGGGCCGCATGGCCGGAAAGAAAGTAGCCGTGCTGCAGGGCCGCTTTCACTACTACGAGGGCTACACCATGCAGCAGGTAGCCATGCCCGTGCAGGTGCTGAAGCTGCTGGGAATCAGCCAGCTGCTGGTGAGCAACGCGGCCGGGGGACTCAACCCGGATTACCAACTGGCCGACCTGATGCTGATTGATGACCACATCAACCTGCAGCCCACCAACCCGCTCATTGGGGCGAACCTGGACGAGCTGGGCCCGCGCTTCCCCGACATGCACGCGCCCTACGATGCCGGCCTGCTGGCCCGCGCCGAAGCCGCCGCCCAGGCCCTGGGCCAGGCCGGCACCACCCGGCGTGGCGTGTACGTGAGCGTGCCCGGCCCCATGCTCGAAACGCCGGCCGAATACCGCTACCTGCGCACCATCGGGGCCGATGCCGTGGGCATGAGCACGGTGCCCGAAGTCATCGCCGCCCGCCACCTCAACCTGCCGGTGCTGGCCGTGTCGGTCATCACCGACCTATGCGCGCCCGGCCACCTCAAGCCGGTGGTGCTGGCCGATATTTTTGCCGCCGCCGCCCTGGCCGAGCCCCGCCTCACGGCCTTGATTAAAGCCGTGGTCGCGGAGCTGTAGCAAGCCGTGGCCGCCGCCGCTATTGCCAACAAAAACGCCGTTGCTGAGTAGCAACGGCATTTTTGTTGATAAAAAAAATCGGGTCGGGTTACGGCTGCGCCGAGAAAGTGCGCTCTTCGGCTTGTCCGGTTTTATTGGTGAAGGTGTAGCGCAGCTCGGTGGCGGTGAGGCTGGCCAGCGTGTACTGATTGGAATCACCCTTGTGGTCGGTGAGGTGGAGCACGGTGTTGTTGCTCATCAGCATCCAGGTGCCGTTGTAGGTGGTGTTGTCGGCCAGCAGCTTTTGGGTGTAGGTGCCATCGGGGCGGAACGTGAGCGAGTACTGGTCCTTGATGGCCGCGCCGGCACTGGTTACCTGGCCGGCTTCCTTAATCTGGTCGAGGCGCCAGCTGCCGGTGGCCAGCTGCTGCGACGAGGCCGTGATGGCGGTGTGGGGCTGCGGGTCGCTTTTGCTGCAGCTGGTCAGGCTCAGGCCGGATAGCGCCAGGGCGAGGGTAAGGAGGGGTAGGCGAAACATCGTCATGGGAAAGAAATGAATGTGAATGGATATGTCTGTGATGGCGCATCCCGCCCAAAGGTTGCCTGAGGCTGCCCTTTTTTTGTGATTGACACTTGTCAGCGCAGAATTTTCATGGCCCTGGTACCGCTGAGCACGGTGAAAATGCCGATGCCGCCCTGCACGTTGCTGAAGATGGCGGAAGGCTGCCCAAAGGGGTTGCCGTTGGCCCCGCGGGCATCACGCACCGACTGCCGGAAGCGGAAGTAGGCCGCATCGGTGTGGTAGAGGGTGGCCGTCACGGTATCACCGGCAAAAAACCGGTAGCTGGTACCCACCACCAAAGCCTGGCCGTTGAGCAGCCGGTCCTGGATGGAGATGTCGGACTCAGGTGTTCTCAACAACGCCCCTTTGGCGGGGTCGCCCTTGTGCAGCTGCAGGCGGTAGTAATCGTCGGGAGTGGCCGGGTCGCGAAAATTGGTGAGGAAATAAGCCTTGCGCTCGGGCCCGGTTTTGTCGTTGAACTTGTATTCGACCGAATCGATGGGAATGGGCACCATCATGGTGGTGGTGCCCGTCACTTGCCGGCCCTTGGTGTCGCGCACGTCCAGCTTGAACACATCGCCGGGGCGGGCCACCAGCGGGTCGCGTCCAATATGGGAGTGGAATTTCTCGCCGGTGGTGTCAACTAAAGCCCGGTAGTTGGGCGAGAATGCCAGGGGCACCAGCGTGCCGTTGGGCATGGTAAGCGTAACCGTCACATCGGTGGGCACCTGGGGAAGTACCACGCCCAGGTAAGGGACCGACGTGGTAACGGCCAGGGAGGGCAACTTGCCCGGTTCGAGGTAGCACTCCACCACCAGCTCCGACGAGTAGGTGGGCAGCGCCACGTCGATATCGTTTTGCAGCGCGCCGCAACCGGCCAGGGCCAGCAATGGGAGCACCGTTAAAGCAGCCTTGTGGAAGGTTCGCATGGCATTAATTGATAGCACAGGCCCTAAAACCGGAAGTTATACGTAAGCGAAGGAATGACCGGGAACAGCGACACCTGCTGGGCGCGGAAGCCGGTGGTGCGGTCGGTGGCCTTGTCTTTCACGGTGTCGAAAAACACGAAGTAGGCATTGCGGCGGTTGTAGGCGTTGTAGATGCTCAGAGTCAGGTCCTGATTGCGCCGGGTGCCGATTTTGTACACCGCGCCCAGGTCGAGGCGGTGGTAGGGAATGAGCTGATAGGAGTTGCGGTCGGGGTAGATGGGCACGGGACGCGGGTCGAGGCTGGTGCTGGAGCCCGGAATGTCCTGCACGCCGAAGCGGCCCAGCGGCAGCGTGGTGAGTGAGCCCGACGAGTACACGAAGCTGGCCGTGAGGTTGATGCGAGAGTTGAGCTGGTGGATGACCACCACGGTCAGGTTGTGGCGGCGGTCGTAGGTAGGGTGGAAATCGGCGCCGTTGTTGATGCCATTGGTGCCGCGCTGGGGCTGAAAGTTGAGCCAGCTCCAAGCCAGGGTGTAGCCAATCCAGCCGGTGGTTTTGCCGGTTTTCTTTTCCAGGTACACCTCGTTGCCGTAGCTCCAGCTCTTGCCGAAGATGAACTCCGAATCCAGCTCGGGATTGACGAAGAGCTGCGCACCATCCTTGAAATCAATCTGATTTCGGCCCCATTTGTAGTACACTTCATTGGTGAGCAGGTACTTGCCCTTACCCAGCAAAAAACTTACCCCGGTGCTGGCCTGCTGCGAGCGCTGCGGCTTCACCCCCAACCGCGATGGATACCAGATATCCGTCGGCAGCGAGGCTCCGGAGTTGGTCACCAGGTGCACGTACTGGTACATCATGGCGTAGCTGGCCTTTAGCGACGTCCGGTCGCTGAGCGAGTAGCGGGCGGCGGCGCGGGGCTCCAGGCCGGCGTACTGGTTGTCGCCGCTGCGGAAGCCGGTCAGGCGCAGGCCGCCTTCCAGCTGGAGCTTATCGGTGGCCTTGTAGTTGTCGGAAGCGTAGAGGGCCCCGTCCACGCCGTAGTAGCCAATGTCGGAGCCGAAATTGATGCGGCCGTCGCTGGAGTTGGCATCCAGCCGGCCCACGCCAAATTTGTGCTGCGTGAACATGGCCCCGGCCTTGAGGGTGTGCCGGTCGTTGGGCGTGTACTCAAAATCGGTGCGGCCGGAATAGTCCGTGATGCGCGAGCCCAGCCCGAAGCTGAACTGGTCGAGCTGGTTGGTCAGGTTGTATTTGTAGTCTGATACCGACACCGACGTATTCACGAACAGCTTGGGCGAGAATACGTGGTTCCAGCGCAACGCGCCCAAAGTGTTGCCCCAGCTGAATTTGAAGTTGAAGCCACCCGTGCTGTTGAACCCAAACACGTCGCGGCCCAGGTAGCCCGTCAGAAACAGCTGGTCCTTATCGCCCAGCGTGTAGTTGGCCTTGGCATTGAAATCGTAGAAATAGTAGTCGGGAATGGGGCTGTAGTTCTCTTTGTCCTCGTTGGCTTTGTTAAGCGCCCGCGTAAAAATGTCGAAGTACGTGCGGCGACCCGACACGATGAACGAGCCTTTTCCCTTGTTGATGGGCCCCTCGTAGGTGAGGCGCGACGAAATCAGGCCCACGCCGCCGGTGGCCACGTAATGCTGCCGGTCGCCCTCGCGCAGCTTCACGTCCACCACCGACGAGAGCCGCCCGCCAAACTGCGCCGGAAAGCCCGACTTATACAAATCCACGCTTTGCACGGCATCGGAGTTGAACACCGAAAACAGCCCGAATAAGTGGTTGGGGTTGTATACCACGGCATTATCGAGCAGAATCAGGTTCTGGTCAGCCGAGCCGCCGCGCACAAACAGGCCGCTGGTGCCCTCGCCGCCGCTCTGCACGCCGGGCTTGAGTTGCAGGGTTTTCAGGATATCGACCTCGCCAAACAACGCCGGCAGCAGCTTGGCCTCCCGAATGCTGAGGTGCTCGACTCCCATTTGGGTGGTTTTGAGCTTTTGCTCCAGGCTGATGGAGCCCTCCACCACCACTTCGCCCAGCTCGTTGCCGCTTTCCTCCAGGGCCAGGTTGAGGCGCTGGTTTTTGGTTAAGTTAACCTCGCGGGTGACTTGCTGATACCCCACAAAGGCGATAATTACCTGATGCCGTCCCGTGGGCAGGCGCAGCACGAAATGGCCGAGTGAGTCGGCGGCGGTGCCGGTATTGAGCGCGGGCACGGCCACGCTGGCTCCGGGCAGCGCCTCGCCCCGGCTGCCGCGCACGGTACCGCTCAGCGAGTACTGGGCCACCGTCTGGGCCCTCGTTTTGCCCGGCTCGGCCAGCCCCAACAGTAAAAACAGGAACAGAAAACCCGAAGTGGACCGAAATAGCATAGCGCAGAAGTCAGAAAGAGCACAAAGTTAGTGCCCTGTCCAACGCCCGCGCCCGCCGGATAGTTTGCCGCCGCGTGCGGGCCAGCCCATTAGCTCATGTACGCCTGCAACGCCTGGGTTATCTGCGCTACCGGCACCACGCCCGCCTGCCGCCACACCGGCTTGCCCTGATGAAACAGAATCAGGGTGGGAATGCTCTGCACCCGAAATTGCTGGGCCACGGCGGCGTTGCGGTCCACGTCAATTTTAATGATACGCACCTTGCCGCCGTGTTGGGTAGCCACCTGCTCCAGAATGGGGGCCATGGTTTTGCAAGGGCCGCACCAGGCAGCATAAAAGTCGACCAGCACCGGCATGCCCGGGCTGTTGATAAGTTCGGAAAAGGACTTGCGAGGCACGGTATGGAGCAGCAAAAGTGAGTTTCGGCCAGAGCCGGCCGCCCCGACCAGCCGGGGCACGACGCGTAAACGAAAAAAGCCCGGCGCATGGCCGGGCTTCTGTTGATTTAATGAAGGAAGATGCCCGCAAAAGTTTGGACCTATTTCCCCGAGCTGACCACCGTCACGTCGTTGCCGACTTCGGGAAAAGTGAACTTCCCGCCGACGGCTTTCACGCCCTTCACCCGGCATTCCCAGGTGTAGCGGCCGGGAGTGGGGTTGGCGGCCTCACCGGTTTCGCTTTTGAAATATTCCGGGTCCGAAGGCTCGGTCGGGAATAGCACGTCAACTCCGGTCTGGCCTTTGGCCAGCTCTCTCACAAGGTAGTAATCTTTGCCGGTGCGCTCGCTGTGCACGACGAATGTGGCCGTATAGGGTCCAATCTGGCCGTATTTGTCCAATACTCCCAGTTTTATTTGGGCGGTGGTACTCACCATCCAGGTTTGGGCGTGGGCCGATGGGGCCACTCCCAGCAGCAGCAGGGCCACGAGCGCACCCGCCACCCGGCCGGCCAGCGACAGACGTTTGGGCGAAGAAAAAGGAGGTACAGTTGTTTGCATGGTCAGGAAAAACAAAAGGGTGAAAATGCTATTTAATAAAGACTATAATGATGCTGATAAGTAGAATGTAGGCCAATGTAATACGTTTTCAAGAAAGTCGCAACTCCAATCGGTTATTACCCTTCTGCCTGGGGTTAGCAGGGCATGAATTCTCGTTTAATTAATTATGACTCGTCAGCGCCCTGGTTGGCCGTTTGCAGATAATCCGCGCCCATCTGGTCTCCGCTGTGGCCTCTGCGAGCGGGAGGTGCAAGCCACCTCCCGCCATCACCTGGTGCCGCGCGAAGAAGGCGGCAAGCTCGGCCCGGTAGTCGACCTGTGCCAACCCTGCCACAGCAGCGTACACCGCTTTCTGACCAACCGCGACCTGGCCCGGCGCTATTCGTCCGTGGAGGCGCTGCGAACGGCCGAAGAGCTGCAAAAGTACCTGAGCTGGATTCGCAGGCAGCGGGTAGAGCGCATCAGCAACCGGCGCGCCCGGCGCTAGGCCGGGGCTCCCAATCACCAATTCCGACGCAGCTTTGTGCCATGAACCGCTATTTCGTGCCTTTCGCGCAGCTTCGGCAGCAGCCCACCATTCTGGTCGACAGCGTCGGGAACGGGGCCACCCTCACGCTGGCGCACTGGCGCGGGGCTCCCACGCCGCCCGCGCTGCGCCACGATACCAGCGCGGGCTCGGCCCTGCGGGCGCTGCACCACTCCGAAACGCCCGGCCTCGAAGCGGCGGCCGTGACGGCCAATCACTTCGATGTCGACGGCTTTATTGGGGTGTGGACCCTGCTGAACCCCGGGTTGGCGCTCCGGCACGCAGAGCTGTTGCGTTTGGTAGCCGGGCTTGGGGATTTTCGGGAGATAGATTTGGCTGACCCACTGGCCGACCGCGCCCTGCAACTGGTGTGCTGGCTGAATGCCGAGGAGAAAGCCCGGTTCTACGAGCCGTTCGGGGCCCCGGCCCGGCGGCGGCGCGAGGATGAGGCCTCGGCCGGGAAATTCGCGTGGTTCCTGCCGCGTTTCGCCGAAATGCTCGAAAACCCGGAAGCCGGCCGCGCCGCCTGGCAACCCGAATATGAGCGGGTGAGGCAAGCCGCCGCCCGGATGCGGGAGCCGCAGACGAACTGGCGGCGCTACCCGGAAATCAGCCTGGCCGTTGTCGCAACGCCCACGCCAGTATCCTACTACGCCCTGTTTGGCCCCACTGCCGGTTCCGATATCGTGCTGAGCTTATACGAGGGCCAGCGCTACGAGCTCGAATACAAATACACCACCTGGATTGACCTCGAAAGCCGGCCCACGCTGCCGCGTCTGCCCTTGGCCCCACTGGTAGCCCGCCTGAATGCGCTGGAAACCAGCACCCGCGCCTGGGCCGCCGACGGCATCACCGACACCGGCCCGCTGCTGCGCCTCAGCGGGAAAAAGCTCACCAAAGCCGAGCGCTACGCCGACCCCGACGGCCGACCGATTTACGCCTCGTCCATCGTGCCGGAAGTGTTTGAGCGAGAAGTAGTGGCGTTTTTCCAGGCTGGCTACGCGGGCATTCAGCCCAAAAAGGATTGGACCTGGGCTGAGGTGAAGGCCGCTGGTTAGTTGCTTGTTGTCAGTTGTTAGTTGCAAAATATCCGTCTGAGATTAATGCCTGACAACTGACAACAAGCAACCAACAACTATCCTACACGGCGCAGTCGGTTTCGTCGCCGCGGCCGTCCACGATGTGCACGGTGCTGTTGCCGCCCGCGCCGGGCCGCACCCGAATCTGGGTGCCGATGCGCTCCTTGAGGTCGGAAACGTGGGAGATGATGCCAATCATCTTGCCCGAGTGCTGCAACCGTTCCAGCGCATCGAGGGCCGTATTCAGCGCGTCGGGGTCGAGCGTACCGAAGCCTTCGTCGATAAACAGCGACTCGATGCGGGCCTTGTGACCGGCCAGCTCGCTCAGGCCCAGGGCCAGCGCCAGGCTCACCAGAAAGCTCTCGCCACCCGATAGGGAGGCCATGGGCCGCACGGTGTCGGCCTGGTCGTGGTCGATGATTTGCAGCTCCAGGTTGCGGTTGGGCGTTTTGAGAATGGTGTAGCGGCCCGTGAGCTGGCGCAGGCGCAGGTTGGCCAGCCGGGCCAGGTGCGAAAGCGTGAGGCCCTGGGCAAACTGGCTGAACTTGTCGCCGCGCGCCGAGCCAATCTGCTCGCTCAAATCCTGCCAGCGTTGCTCCTCCTGCTGGCGCACGGTCAGCTCGTGCAGGCCGGCCGCCAGGAGTCGGCGGGCTTCATCGTCCTGCCCGAGCTGGTTGCCAATCGCGCCCAGCTGCTGCTGTAAAATGTCATCGGCCACCGAAAGGGTGTTGAGCTGGGAGGTAAGCTCGGCGGCGGCATGGGGCGTGAGGCCGGCCTCGGCGTGGCGGTTGAGCTCGGCGGTGAGGTCGCTGAGCCGGCGGGTGGCGGCGGCCTGGTTGGTGCGGTGGTCCTGGCGAAGCTGGGTGAGGCGCCCGGCCTCGGCGGCGGGTAGGAGCAGGGCGCGGGCTTCGGCGGCCGTGGCGAGGCCGGCGGTGGCAAGCGCGGCGGTCAGCTCGGCTTGGCGGGCTTCGGCGGTAGTGCGGTTCTGGGCGTCTTCCTGCTGAAGCTGCACGAACAGCGTGCGGTTTTTGGTCAGCGCCTGCTGGCGGCTTTCGTGTTCGGACTGGGCGGCTTGCAGGGCGCGGGCGAGGGCCAGGGTCTGCTGGTGCAGCTGTTCCTGCTCGTCGGCCGGGTTGGGGCCAGAGTACCCGGCCAAACGGGCATCGCGCTGCTGCCGGAGCGTCAGCTGCTCGGCGGCCAGCGTTTCGGCACTGGTCCGGAGCAGGGCCCGCTGTTGGTTCAGCGCCTCCACCTGCGAGTCGTATTGCGCCTGCTGGCGGGTGAGGTCTTTGTCGAGGCTATTCCGGGCCTCCAGCTGCGCGGCGTAGGTAGCAGCCCGCTCGCCCAGGGTCGCCAAAATCCCGTCGTAGGGCTGCGCCGGTGGCAGCACCAGCGCATGAGGAGCCAGCATGCCCTGAATCTCGTGGCGGTAGTTGGTCGCTTGCTGGCGGTAGTCGGCCAGCTCGGTTTTTAGGTTAGCCAGCTCACTCTGAGCCGTTTCGTGGCGCTGTTGGGCCAGCGCGGCTTCGCCTTTGGCTTGCAGGGCCAGGGTGCCGGCCGTGGTGTGCTGCTCCTTTAGCTCGGCCAGCATTTTCTCCAGGCCGGCCAGCTGTTGGCACGCCGCCGCGGCCGCCGCCTGGGCTGCGCGGGTTTCGGCGAGGCGCTGCTGAATAGCGGTGGGGTCGGCCGGGTCGGGCAGGGCGGGCGTGAGGGCCTCGGCCAGCTCGGCGGCTTCGGTGCGGGCCAGGGTGGCCGCTTCGGCGGCTTCCTGGCGGCGCAGCAGGCGCTGCTGCTGCTCGGTTTGCCGGCGCACCAGGGCTTTATCGGCCAGGCTCAGCGCCTGGTCCAGCTGCGCGAGGGCCGCTTGCTGGGCGGCTACCCGTTGTTCCTGCTCATCGGCCTCGGCCGTGAAATCGGCGGCAAAAGCGTGTTCAAGCGCCCCGCAGAGCGGGCAGGGCTCGCCATCGCGCAGCTGGTGGCGGTGGGTGTTGAGGTCGGCCAGCGCCTGGCGGGTGCGCAGCTCGCGCTGGTAGCTTTCGAGGAGGCGCTGCCCGTCGTCGCGCCGGGTTTTGAGGTGGCTGAAGTCCTGCTCGGCGGGGCGGAGCGCCTCGGCTTCGGCCGCGTGCTGCTGGTCGATTTCCTGGGCGCGGGCCTGTTGTTTCTGCACCGTCTGGGCCAGAGGTAGCAGGCGCTGGCCCAGGTTCAGCTGAGCCGTGAGGGTTGCCTCGCGCCCCGCGAGGGCGGCGGCGTCGGTATCCTGAAGCAGGGCGTCGCGCTCGGCGCGGTGGGGGCGGCCCTGGGCCACGAGGTGCTGCTGGTCGGCCAGGGCATCGGCTTCGGCTTTTTGAAGGCGCTTGAAGTCGTCGGCCGCCGACTGGAGGTTTTTCAGCAGCTCATTCTGGCGGGTTTCCAGGGCCCGCTGCGGGGTGGTCACGCCCTCCAAATCCAGCAGCTCCCGCTTGATTTCGGCCAGCGCCGCGGCCAGGTCATTCTCGTGGTTATGCGCCAGAATCCAGCTTTCGAGCGTGGTTTTTTGTCCTGTCAGCGCCGTCACGGTCTGCCCTTGCCGGGTGTGGACGGTCTCCTTGGCGTCGTGGTCCCGCTGCGCGTCAGTCTGGGCCTGCGTGGTTTTGGCCAGCTGGTTTTCGGCCGCCGCCAAGGCAATATCGGCCTCCCGGGCCTGGGTCAGCACGGGCCGCAGCTTGGCTTCTTTGGTTTCAGCGGCGACGTGGGCTTCCTGGGCTTTGGTGAGCTCACCAATGGCCTCGCCAGCGGCCGAATTCAGCGCCGGGTGCGTCAGCTCCAGCTGGTGGAGGTTCTCGGCGAGGCGAAGCAGGGCTCGTTGGGCGTCATCGGCCCGAGCCAGGGGAGTGGCCACGGCGGCGGCGCGGGCGTGGCCGTCGAGCCGGGCAAACTCGGGTTGCAGGGTTTCATCGGCGCGGTGCAGGCGCTCCAGCTCGCGGGCCGTGTCCGTGAGCTGCCGGTCGAGCTGGTCCAGGATGGTGCGCCAGGTCAGGCACACGGTCAGCTCCTGCTGCTCTTCGTAATGCTGTTCGGCCAGCTGGTGCAGCACGTCGAGCTGGGTTTCCAGCGCCGTCCGCTCTTCGTCGGTCAGCAGCCGGGTCGCTTCCAGCCTGGCGCGCAGTAGCTTGGTTTTCAGGTCCTCCTCCTTGGCTTTCTCGAACGCCGCCATCGATAGCCGCGAGTAGATGCCCACGTTGGTCATCTTCTCCAGCAGGGCGCTGCGCTCCTTTTCCGGCGCGTGCAGGAACCGGGCAAACTTGCCCTGGCTCAGCAGCACCGACTGCTCGAACTGCCCGAAATCCAGTCCCGAAACCTCGCTCACCCGCGCCGGCACCGCCTCCTTACCCGATACTACGGCCACGCCCGACGGGCTCATCACCAGCGTCATGGCATCCTGGCCGAGGCCACCTTTGTCGTCGCCCCGGGTTTTGCGCTTCACCTCCCAGCGCGAGCGGTAGCGCACCCGGCCCACCGCGCCGGTATCGGGGTTGGTTTCGAACACTTCGAATTCCACTTCCGAAAACGCGTGGGGCGCGTGGCGGCTCACCATTTCGCCCACCTGCCGGTCGTGACGCGGCACCCGGCCGTAGAGGCCCACCGCGATGGCATCGAGCAGCGTGCTTTTGCCCGCGCCCGTGGGCCCCGTGATGGCAAAAAGCCCCGTGTCGGCCAGGGGCGTTTCATCGAAGCGAATCAGAAACGGCCCGGGCAGCGAGTTCAGGTTAGCGAAGCGGACGCTGATAATTTTCATGCAAATAGTTCTCCCAAAATACGCCCCGAAGATACGACGGCCCTGACCCGGAACTGCCCTGGAAAAGCGGGAATGCCGGTTTGGGTTTCCCTGTGGTTGCCGGGTTACCGCCGGACCCGCCAAAACCCCGAACCGCGTAAGTCAGTTAGAGAAATAACCTGCCAACGCCACCGGATGGACACCGGCCGCTGGCAGCGGTTTCGTGATTAAGCAAAAATCAACTAAATAGCCGGTATGAACTACGTTCGACGCGGGGCGGGCAAACCGCTTCTTCTGCTGCACGGTATTGGGGGGAGCTGGCGCTCCTGGCAAACCATTCTCGACGACCTGGCCGCGACGCGCGACGTTATCGCCGTGGATTTACCTGGCTTTGGCAACACGCCGCCGCTGGCCGGGCCGGTCACCATCGCCACCCTGGCCGATGCCGTGACGGATTTTCTGAAGGAGCACGACCTGCTGGGCATCGATGCCGTGGGGAGCTCCATGGGCGCCCGCCTGGTGCTGGAGCTGGCCCGGCGCGGGGGCGTGCTGGGCGCGGTGGTATCGCTCGACCCCGGGGGATTCTGGCAGGGCTGGGAAATTCCCGTGTTCTACTACACCTTGGCGGTTTCGGTTAAACTGGTGCGGGCGTTGCAACCGGTGATGCCCGCCCTCACCGGCAATCCCGTCACGCGCACGCTGATATACGCGCAGCTCTCCGTTCATCCGTGGAAAGTGCCGGCCCAGGTGGCGCTCGATGAGACGCGGAGCTTCGCCCACGCTCCTTCCTTCGATGAACTGCTGCGAAATCTGGCCTATGGCGAAGTGCAGCAGGGGACGCCCAAAGGCAGCATCAGCGCACCGTTGGTCATCGGTTGGGGCCGGCAAGACCGGGCGTGCCGGCCCAGCCAATCGAAACTGGCCCTCGAAAAATTCCCCGATGCCCGTCTCTATTGGTTCGACCAGTGCGGCCACTTTCCGCATTGGGACCAGCCCGCCGAAGCTGTCCGCCTGATTCTGGCGGCCACCGCCGGCCACGATTTCAGCGATGCGGAAATTTCCCGGCGTGGCCCGGCCGCCACCAAAAGCAAGGCTGTTTCTACCGTAGCCGTAGCGGCGGGGGGAGCGGCACTGGGTTTCGGCACCTTCTGGCTATTGAAAAAGAAATAAAGCCCGACAAATGCCGGGACGCCAACTTTCGCGTCCCGGCATTTGCCTGGTTCGTCACTGCTGGCCGCCCCCCCAGGCCTGCGGCTCCGCCTCGCTCAGCAACTGGCGTAGCTCGCCAAATGTGGCCGTGAGGGCTGCCGCCCGCTCCGGCGGCAGGCCCGCCACCCGGCGGCCAAATACCTCGTCCACGGTCAGCTCGTGCAGCTGCGCGAGCGGGGCCACGTCGGCGGCCAGGTCGGGTTGCTCGGTGGCGCGCTGGTGGCGCACGCCGCGCGGGGCCACTACTTCCAGCTTCTTCAGCTCCAATACCGCCTGCACGCGGCGCTGTACCTCGGTGGGCGTTTCGTCGGAGCGCACCAGCACGTCGGCCCAGGCCACGAGCGGAAAGGCCGCGTTATCGTAGGCCAGAATGTCGGCCTCCACCTCGTCGAGCGTGCCGTGGAAGCGCTGCAGCCGCCGCGCCACCGGTACCGCCAGGGCCGTAATCGTGGGCGCGCCGGCTCCCTTAAACTCCAGCAGCAGCACCTGCTGCTTATCATCGGCCTCGGTGAAGGACAGCGGCACCGGCGAGCCCGAGTAGCGGATGTGCGCCCGGCCGCCCACCACCTGCGGACGGTGCAGGTGGCCCAGGGCCACGTAGTCGAAGGCGGCCGGGAAATGCTCGGCTCCCACCAGCCCCAGCCCGCCAATGTGCACGTCGCGCTCGGCTCCCTCGCGGGCCTCGCCGCCGGCCGCGTAGAGGTGGCCGGTGGCCAGCACGGGTACGTCCTGCTCGCGCAGGCGGCGCACCACGTCCATTTCCGACAGCGCCGCGTAGTGGCCGGCAATGCTCTGGCGGATGCGCAGCTGGCGGTCGTCGGGGGTTTCGCCGGCCACGGCCAGGCGAATGTCGCGGTCGCGCAGAAACGGTACGGCGCACACCACCAGCCCCGGCCGGCCATCGGGTCCGGCCAGGTGCAGCACCTGCTCGGCGGGGTCAGTTGGCACGCCGCCCACTACGTGAATGCGCAGCTGCCGCAGCAATTGTCGCGAGGCGTTGAGCATGGTGGGCGAGTCGTGGTTGCCGCCCACCACCACGATGTCGCGGCAGCCGGTGCCCTGCATCCGCACCAGGAAGGTATAATATTGCTCCTGAGCCGTGTAGGAGGGCGACTGGGTATCGAAAATGTCGCCGGCAATCACCAGCGTATCAATGGCCTGGGCCTGCACCGTCAGCAGCAGCCAGTCGAGGAAAGCCTGCTGCTCGGTGGTGCGTTCCTGGCCGGTGAGGAAGTGCTGGCCGAGGTGCCAGTCGGCGGTGTGAAGAACGCGCATTAAGGTAGAATGAATCTCAAAGATACCCCGGCGGCTGGCAAACCATCTCCCGGCATATTCCCGGGCCAAACCGGGATAGATGCGAAAAAAAGTCAAATCAGGGCCCGAAATTATGCACGGGGCGCGGCTAGCCGGTGGGGCCGAACGCGGCGCTTATACCCCAAAAAGGGTAAGCAGCTACCGCATTTTGGGGTAGCAAAACTACCCCGAAAGGGGTAGGGCCCCGTCTAACTTTGCATCTAGCAAGTTCAGCACTCAAGTATTTAACTGGTGCTATTGAGGCGAGCCAAATCTCCCTGTTGGCGGAGGTTTTGACTGATACATAGAATTCTGTCAACCACTTATTGCCTTAACCAATCGCCATTATGCTTGCACCTTTCCTCATTCTACGCGCCCCACACGCAGGCTGGCTTCCCACCGGCCCAGCCCGATTGCTAGCCTTGAGCTTATTGCTGCTCTTGCTGGGGCCCGGCGTGCTTTCCACCGCGGCGCAGACGCCCACGGCGGGCCTTATTTTTAAGCCCGCCACTGCGGGCACGCCCGGCGCGGCGGTGCTCGACCCGAACGGCGACGGGTACGTGTCGGCGGCGGCCACCGGGTTTGCCCCGGCGGGCGGCGACCTGGGTACCCAAAGCGAGATTCCCTACAAGTACCTGCCCCAGCGCACCAGCCTGGAACCCAACGCCGACCTGCGCGTGGGGCCCAGCAACAAGTTCACCGACTTTGCCGACGTGACCGGTGGGGGTAGTTCGGTGGGCTTTTTCGTCGACGGCAACGGTAACTATATGTTCCGGTTTCGGCTGGGCAGCTCGGCGCCGAATTCGAAGGGCTACAGCATTGCCATTGATACGGACAACAAGTTCGGCTTCACCGGCCCCAACGCCGACCCCAATGCCGTGGCCCACAACCCCGGTTTCGAAATGGAAATTTTGCTGGCCTCCAACTTCGGTGTGCGCCTCTACAACATCGACGGCACGGCCAACCCCTCGGACCCGGGCCTCGACAACGTGGGCGGGCCCGACGGCAGCATGATAGAATTGCCTTACGTCAGCTACGCTCAAAAAGCCCTGGCCGTGACGACCAACGGCGGCGACCCGGACGTGTTTTACGACTTCTACATCCCGCTCTCCGTCATCCAGGCCCAGTTTGGCGACCGTACGTTCTTCAACAGCACCGGCACTACGGCCGTGCCTTTCACCCTGAACACCGCGCTGCGGCTGGTGGCCAACACCATCATCGCTCCGCACAGCGTGACGCACTACCAGAATATTTCCGACATCGGTGGCGTGAACGACGCTGCCTACCCCAACCCCGACTACGCCTACATCGACCTGGTGACGGGCTCGACGGCCACCACCGGCGCCACCGTGCCCACCACGCTGGGCAACGCCATCCCGGCCCGCTCGGCGGCGCCGGTCGTCAGCTCCCCGCTGCTGACCGGGGCCACGAGCGTGAGCGGCACCTCGGCCGAAGCCGCGGGCACCGTGATTACCGTGTTCGTGAACGGCACGGCCCTGGGCACCACCACCACGGTGCAGAGCGGCGGCACCTGGACGCTGGCGGGCATCGCGGCCCTGGCCAGCGGCGCGCTGGTGAAGGCCACGGCCACGGCGGCGGGCAAAAGCCAGTCTGATTTTTCGAACGAGGTGCAGGCTGCGGGCAGCACGGCGTGCGCCACGGCCGTGCCCGCCATGCCCACCTGCATCGACCTGAACGGCCGGGGTTTCACCGGCACCACCACGGCCAACCACCGCGTGTACGTGCGCACACCCGATGGCGCGCTGATGACGGGCCTGGCCGCCAACCCCGTGCTCACCGACGCCACCGGGGCTTACGCCTTCAGCAGCCAGGGCGGCAACTCCACCTGCACCACCGGGCAGACCAATACGTTCAAGGGCACGTACTTTCTGTCGCAGGCGCCGCCCGCGGCCAGCGGCGGCTGCGAGTCGGCGGGGCTGCAGCTGTGCATCAATGCGGCAGTCAACGCGGCGCCGGTGGTAACCACGGCCCGGCCCATCACGGCCAGCACCGCCAGCCTCGGCGGTACGGCCACAGCGGGGGGCACCGTGCTGCTGTACGTCGATGGCCAGCGCTACAGCGCCGTGACGGCCACCGGGGGCAACTTCACGTTCTCGACGGCCACCGCCACCCTGCCCGCCCTGGCGACGGGGCGCACGCTCACGCTGTATGCTTACGTGAGCGGCAACAGCGGCACCTGCCTTTCGAGCGGCGTGGCGCTAAACGTGGTAGCGGCGCGCACCGTGGCCCCGCCCGAGGTGAGCGACCCGCTGATGGTGGGGGGCACGGTGGTGAGCGGTACGTCGGGCGAAGCGGTGGGCGCCGCCATCACCCTGAGCACATACACCTTAGTAAACGGCGTGCCGACTTCCACGGTCACCTACTCCACCACGGTGTTGGCTGGGGGGGCGTGGTCGGTCACGGTGCCGGCCCTCACGGCCGGCCTCAACGCCAGCGCCACCGTCACGCCGGCCAACTACGGCACCAGTGCCGTGTCCAACGTGGTTGTGGTGCAGTCCCAAACTGCCAGCGTGCCGGTTATCAGCGGCACGTACGCTGAAAAAGGAACATCCATAACCGGCACGTCGGCCGCGCCCACGGGCAGCCTCATCACGGTGTATGAAGACGGCGACGTGCTGGGCACCACCACGGTGGCCGCGGGCGGCACCTGGACGCTGGCCGGCCTGAGCAACGGCAGCGGCCTGAGCCCCAACACGGCTTACCCGGCCCTGTACGCGGGCGGCGTGCTCACGGCCACGGCCACGGAAACCGGTAAGCTGGCCAGCGCCGCCTCGGCTCCGGTGCCGGTGGGCTGCGCCACGATTGCTGACAAGTCGTTTTCGACCGGCGCCATCTGCCAGAACCAGGTGGCGTCCTTCACCGTGACTAACGTGGAGCCCGGCGTGGTGTACTCGCTGCAAGATGCCACCAGCGGCAGCAGCGTGGCCACCGGCTACTCGCGGGTGGGCACCGGCGCGGGCACCAGCAGCCTCACCCTGAGCACGGCCCCGTTCGCCACGGCCGGCACTTATTCCATTAAGCTGAACGCCTATTCGGTGGGGGCGGTGAATTGCAGCCAAACCACGGCGGCCGTGCCGCTCACCGTGAATCCGCTGCCCATCGACAAAGCCCTGGGGGCGCAGGCGAGTGCCGTGAGCGCCGGCAACTCCGGCACCACCATCACCGTGGCCACTTCCGAGGTGGGCGTTTCCTATCAGCTGGTCGACACCGGCAACAATAGCAGCGTGGGCGGGCCCCAGGCCGGCACGGGCAACACCCTGGGCCTGCCCACCGGCCCCATTGCCGCCACTACCACCTACGCCGTTTCGGCCGTGACAACCAACAGCTGCGCCCGCCAGCTGAGCCAGACCAGAACCATTACCTACAGCACGGTGCCCCTGCCGGTGGAGCTGACGGCATTCGAAGCCGAAGCCCGGGGCGAAGACGCGGCCTTGGTGTGGCGCACGGCGTCGGAGCGGAACAACGACCATTTCGAAGTGGAGCGCTCCCTCGACGGCCGTGGGTTTACCCCGGTGGAAAGGATACCTGGCGCCGGCAATTCGAGCCAGCCATTGGCCTACGCCTGGACCGACGCCCGCAGCGGCCGCCTGGCCGAAGTAGTCTATTACCGGCTGCGGCAGGTGGACGGCGGCGGTACGGCGGCCTACTCGCCGGTGCGGGCCGTGAAGTTCGGCCCGCTGGCGCGCCCGGCCCGGCTGGTGCTCTACCCCAACCCAGCCGCGTCGAAAGTAACCCTCGACCTGTCGTTGGTGCCAGCCGGCACTTACGCCATCCAAATACTAAACGCCACCGGCCAAACCGTGCGCACCGAGCGGCTGCGTGCCGGCCAGGTGCACGAGCTGGACGTAACTGCCCTCGCCGCCGGCCTCTACGAGGTCCATGTGCAAGGAGCGGGACTGAGCCTGAACAGCCGCCTGGTAAAGCTGCTTTAAGTAGTCGTTCAAAAGTAAACAGGTTGTCGGTTGCTCGTTGTTAGTTGTCAGTCAGAACATTGTAATCCTGTCAACAACTAACAACTTAAAGCGCGGCACATGCGGCTTTGCCGTTGGCAGGCAACGGGCGCTGCCTGAAAGAAGCAGAAATACCCCGGCCCAGCTGCGCTCTACGCAGCCGGGCCGGGGTATTTGATAAGGTGATTAATGAACCGCCTGCGGCTGAAACTCCATCACCGCCTCGCCTAAATCCAGCACCTCCACGCCCGGCAATGCGGCCTGCACGATGCTGGCCCCGGCCGCCGAGCGGTAGCCGCCCGCGCAGTGCACGAGAATGGGTTTATCGGTCGGGATTTCGTGGGCCCGCTCGCGCAGCTCGGGCAGCGGAATGACTAAGGCGTCAGCGAAAACCGGCACTTTAGCCTCGGTCCGGTTGCGGATATCCACGATGGTGAACTGCTCCGGGTGCTCGCGCACCTGGGCCACCTCCACGGCGGTGGCGGTGGCGGGCAGGGCGGCCGGGGCCAGCAGCGCGCCTTTGATATTGCCTTCGTAGCCGATTTTGGCGGTTTTGCGCACCACGGTGTCGAGGGCGATTTTGGTGTCGGCCAGCAGGTAAAATTTCTCCTTTGGCCCGATGACGGAGCCCAGCCAGGTTTCGAACTTGCCGCCATCCTGCAAATTGAGGGAGCCGGGCAGGTGGCCGGCGCGGAACCGGGCCGCCGGGCGGGTATCGATAAGCAGCACGCCGGGCTCCAGCGGGTCGGCACTGCTTAAGTGCGGCACGGCCCGGATGCTGTCCTCGAAGCTGGGGGCACCCTGGCGGTTCAGCTGCACGTCGTGGCCAAAGTATTTGGGTACGAACGGCTGGTCTTCGAGCAGTACCCGGATAAACTCGTCCTGCGACATGGGTTGCAGGGCGTAGTTGGTTTTCAGCTCTTTGGCAATGGTGCTGTCCAGGTCGAGGCTGGTGGTTTTGCCGCAGAGCGAGCCGGGGCCGTGGGCCGGGTACACCTTGGTGCTGCCGGGCAGGGTCATGAGCTTATTGCGGGTGCTGCGGTAGAGCTGGGCGGCCAGCTCCTCGCGCTTGTGGCCACCCACGGCCTCTTCTTCGCGCAGGTCGGGCCGGCCCACGTCGCCCACAAACAGCGTATCGCCGGTGAACACGGCCCGGCTCTGGGCCAGCTCATCGAGGAGCAGAATGCTGATGCTGTCGGGTGAGTGGCCGGGGGTGTTGATGGCGTGCAGCTCCACGGTACCTAGCGTGAGGCGGTCGCCGTCGTCAAAGTTCTTGTGGGGGTATTTGGCGCCCACCAGCTTGCTGCAATAGATGGTGGCCTCGGTTTCCTCGGCAATTTCCAGGTGCGACGACACGAAATCGGCGTGCGGGTGCGTCTCAATCACGGCGATGATGCGGGCCTCGTGCTCGTCGGCAAAGTCGTAGTAGGGCTGCGGGTCGCGGGCCGGGTCGATGATGGCGACCTGGCGGCCGCAGCGCACGGCGTAGCTGGCGTGGGCCAGGCCCTTGTCGTAGAACTGCTGGATTTGCACGGCCGAGGCCGTGCTACTGGGAAGGGGAGGCATGGGGAAACTGCGTAAAGTGGAAGCCGGGTGGCCAGGCCAAATATAAGCAAGGTGATGGACGCGCAGACCGGTTCAGCTTTATAAAAGGCACGAAAAAGCCCCAACCGGCGGGGTTGAGGCTTTAGCTGACTGGATGGGTAACCGGGCAATCAGGCTTTGGCCTTCATCTTCATTTTGCCGCCGTCTTTGCCATGGCCGTGGTGGTCGGCTTTCATCTGGCTGAACTTAGCGTATTGCTCCGGCGTGAGGATGGCCTTAAACTGGGTTTGGTAGCGGTCGTGGGCGGCTTTCATTTCGGGGCGGCCGGCTTTTTTATCGGTGCCGTACTTGGTTTTGAGCGCGGCGGTTTCCTGCTGGCGGGCCAGCAGCAGCAGCTCTACTTTGGCTTCCTGGTCGGCGTTGAGGCCGAGCTCCCTGGCCATCTTGCCGGCCTGGCGGTCGGCCTTTTGAGCGGGCGATTTGGGGGCTTGCTTGCGCGCCTGCACCATAGAGGCGGCGGCGGGCGTGGTTTGGGCGAAGCTGGTGCCGGCGGTGGCGAATGCCAGGGCTACGAGCAGCAAAAGATTCTTTTTCATGAGGAAAGCTTGAGGGGTGGGGAGGGGCGCTCTATAAAGGTGCGGCGCTTGCCAGACGAATTACAAGCGGTGTGCCAGAGTCGCCCTTGCGCCGCGCCGCGCTCCTGCAATCGACCAACGGGCACCTTCCGCGGATGAAGCGGCCGCTTATTCCGGCTGGCCGGCCCCGGCCGCGCGGCGCTCGCGCACCTTGTCACGCTGCCCGTCCTTCATCGCGTTGAACTTGGCGTACTGCTCGGGCGTGAATACGGCTTTGAGCTGCTCGTCGAACTTGGCCTGGGCCGCTTTGAGGTCCTGCGCGGTGCCCTGGCGGCGGCCGCCGGTGGTGCGCTGCTCGCGCAATACCTGCATTTGCTGGCGCTGGGTCAGCAGCAGGGGTTGCAGCCGGGCCTGCTGGTCGGCGCTCAGGCCAAGCTCCTTGGCCAGGTACTGCGTGCGGCGCGTCACCATTTGCTCGGGCGATTGCTGCATGCCGCCGGCCGGGGGCACGGTTTGCACGGTTGGGGCCGGAGCCTGGGCAAAGCCGGCGGAGACGGTGGCTCCACAGGCCACAAAGAGAAACAGAAACTTTTTCATGGGGAAAATATAGCTGGTAAGTAGGGGTTGGATGCCGGTCGACAGCACAAGTTTAAGGCCAATGCGGATAGGCTCGGGTATGTGGTGTGTCCGGCAGGTTAAGGGAAGTGCCGCGTTCCAGAGGGAATTTGCTGCCTATATTTCGGGCCCGTCGCTACGCCAGGGGTCAATTTCATTGCCTCTGGCGACGAATTGTTTCGTTTCATCTCTTATTTATTTCACACTTCTTCCTTCTTTACATTTAACACATGGCAAGTATTTTCGCCAAAAAACCCCTGGCTGTGCTCTTGGGTGAGGCCAATTCCACCGGGCACGGCACTCTAAAACGGACGCTGGGCGCGGGCAACCTCGTGGCGCTGGGCGTGGGCGCTATTATTGGGGCGGGCCTGTTTGTGCGCACCGCCGCCGCCGCCGCGCAGGCCTCCGGGCCGGGCGTGACGCTGGCCTTCATTCTGGCCGCTTTCGGCTGCGTATTTGCCGGCCTGTGCTACGCCGAGTTCGCGGCCATGATTCCCATCGCCGGCTCGGCCTACACCTACGCCTACACCACGATGGGCGAGTTTGTGGCCTGGGTTATTGGCTGGGCCCTGATTATGGAGTACGCCCTGGGCGCGGCCACCGTGAGCATCGCCTGGAGCGAGTACCTGAATAAGCTCCTGGAAGTCTTTGGCACCAGTATACCGTATAATCTCAGCCACTCGCCCTTCGAGCACGCCATGATTGACGGGGTGTCGCAGCAGGGTATTATCAACCTGCCCGCCCTGATTATTATCGTGCTGCTGAGCCTGCTGCTGGTGAAAGGCACGCAGGAGTCGGCCCTGTTCAACGCCGTGGTAGTGGTGCTGAAGGTGCTGATTGTGATTGTGTTCATCGCCGTGGGTTGGCAGTTCATCAACCCCGCCAACCACACGCCCTACCTGATTCCGGCCGACGCCGTGGTGAAAAACACCGCCGGCGAAGTAGTACGCACCTACGAGGGCTGGAACAAGCACGGCCTGGGCGGTATTCTGGGCGGCGCGGGCATCGTATTTTTCGCCTTCATCGGGTTCGATGCCGTGAGCACGGCCGCGCAGGAAGCCAAGAACCCCAAGCGCGACATGCCCATCGGTATTCTCGGCTCGCTGGCCATCTGCACGGTGCTGTACATCCTGTTCGGCCACGTACTGACCGGCGTAGCCAACTGGCGCGAATTTGCCGACCCGGCCCTGGGCGGCGAGGCTTCGGTGGCCTACGCCATTCGGGCGCACATGCCCGGCTACGGCTGGCTGGCTACGGCCGTCACGGTGGGCATTCTGCTCGGCTTCACGTCGGTAATCCTCGTGATGCTGATGGGCCAGAGCCGCGTATTCTTCTCCATGGCCAAGGACGGCCTCATGCCCAAGGCTTTCTCCGAGCTGCACCCCCGCTTCGCCACGCCCTACAAATCCAACCTCATGCTGATGGTATTCGTGGGCCTGTTCGCGGCCTTCGTGCCCGGCAACCTGGCCGGCGACCTCACCTCGTTCGGCACGCTGCTGGCCTTCGTGCTGGTAAGCCTGGGCGTGTGGATTATGCGCAAGTCGGACCCCGACCAGCCCCGGCCATTCCGGGCCCCGCTATCGTCGGCCAGCTTCCCGCTGGTGCCCATCATGGGCGCGCTGGTATGCCTGGCTCTGATTGCGGGCCTCGACACCTTCACCCTGAAAGTGGCCATTGGCTGGATGCTGCTGGGCTTTATCGTCTACTTTATCTACGGCAAGCGCAACTCGCTGCTCCAGAAGGGCATCGTGGTGGTGCCCAGCGAAATGGAGGAGCAAGCCTTCATCGAGCCCAGCGATAAGAACCTATAGGCAATTCGCCCATTCAACCCCAAAAAATCCCCGTCAGCGTATGCTGACGGGGATTTTTTGGTATAAGTATTTTGGTATAAGGACGATACAAGGCGGCGAAATCATTCGAATTTTACCTTTTCAGGAGGCCACTTTCACCTCGCTTTTAAGCTTGAGCACCCGGTCGCCGTTTTCCTGCACGATGACCAGGGCCGGGTCCGCGGCCGAGCCGTTGCGATGGATTTCGCTGCCTTTGATGGTACGCGCTACGGGCTCTTTGTGCATCGATTCGATTTTGCCGGTGGCCGTGCCGGTGCCGTATTTCCAGGTGACTTTGGTGCCTTTGCGCATGGGGCGGAGAAGTGGATGCAAGTGGATGTGAGGTATGCTCCGCAATGTACTGCCATTGTCATTCCACCGTTGCGGGGCCGGCAATAATCACGCTCGCGGCCGCGGCGCGGCGGCCGTTTCGATGGCAGCAGCAAGCAGGCAGGCTATCCGGCCGGGATGGGAGAGGAGTATTTTATCTTTAGAAAAAGATATATTCGAGGGTTGAAAAATCTGTACCTGCTTTTTTTCCTCCTAACCGCCCTCGTGCCGACCACCTGGGCGCAGCGGCCCAGCGTGCGCGCCGACAGCCTGCAGCGCCTGCTGACCGCCAGCCGCCCCGATACGAACCGCGTCGAATACCTGATTCAGCTGGCCTGGGACCGCACCGATGATAATCCCCTGGCCGCCATTCGCTACGGCCGCCGGAGCCTTCGCCTGGCCCGGCAGCTACACTTTGCCACCGGCGAGTGCCGCTCGCTGCTGATGCTGGGCTGGGCCTTTATGCGGGCCGGCAACTACCCCACGGCCGTGCAAACCCAGCTGCAGGCCCGCCGTTTGGCCGAGCGGGTGGGCTTCGCCGGGGGCATCATTCACGCCGATAATGCCGTGGGGTATGCCTACGCCGAGCAGGGCAATTACCCCCTGGCCCTGCGCTATTACCTACGGGCCGTCGCTCAGGCGCGCCACCAGCGCAACTACATTCTGATGACGCCCATTCTGGGCAATATTGGCCAAGCCTACCTCATGGCTGGTCAAACCGACTCGGCCCGGTACTACACCCTCGAAGGCTATAAGTACGACGTGCGCTTCCGGGACCGGCACAGCGAAATCGGTGATTTGTCGCTGCTTGGCGATGTGGAGGCCCGGCGGGGCAACCCGGCTGCCGCCCGCGCCTACTACCAGCGGTCCATCGGCCGGGCCCGGGGCATGCCCGTTTCCTACGCCCTGTGCCGCTCCTATTTGGGCCTGGCGCGGGCCAGTGGGCCGCCCGACCAAGCCCTGCGCTACGGCCAGCTGGCGCTGCGGGCCAGCCACGAGGGCGGCTACGCCAAAGGGGTATTTGAGGCCAGCGGCTACCTGGCCCGGCTGTACGCGGCTCGCGGCAACCCCACCATGGCCTACCGCCTGCTGGCCGCCGCCGTGGCCACGCGCGACAGCCTGTTTAGCCAGGTGAAGATGGCTCAGCTGCAAGCACTGGCCTTTAGCGAGCAGATGCGGCAGCAGGAGCTGGCCGAGCGCCAGCTGCGCGCCAGCAGTGCCCACCGGCAGCGGCTGCTGCTGGCCGCTCTGGGGCTGGTGGCCGTGGTGGCGGTGTTTGCCTACCTGCTGCTCAACCGGCGGCGGCTGCGGCGCGAAGTAGAGTTTGCCCAGGAGCGGCAGCAGCTGGAGCGCCTGCGGGTCCAGGGCATACTAGAGGCTGAAGAAGCCGAGCGCCGCCGCATTGGCGGCGATTTGCACGACGGGGTGGGGCAGCTGCTCACGGCGGCCAAGCTCAATCTGCACGCTCTCGACGAGGACCTGTGCCGCCAAAACAGGAGCCAGCACATCCTGCTGCACAATGCCCTGGACGTGGTGAACGAGAGCTTTCGCGAGGTGCGCAGCATCAGCCACAACCTCATGCCAACTGCGCTCATGAAGCAGGGACTGGCCCAGGCCGTGCGCGACTTTCTGGGTAAGGTGCCCCCCGATGGCCGCCTGATAACCAGCCTCGATGTGACCGGCCTGGATGAAAATGACCGAATGGAGCCACTGATTGAAAACATGCTTTTTCGGGTAATTCAAGAGCTGGTGCAGAACGTTTTGAAGCACGCGCAGGCCACTGAGCTCACGCTGGGGATAGTGCGGCACGCCGACGAGCTAACGGTGCTGGTGGCCGATAACGGCGTGGGATTCGACCCGGCCGCCCTGGGCGATGAAGCCGGCATCGGGCTCAAAAACCTGGAAAGCCGCATGGCCTACCTGGGGGGGCGGGTTTACTTCGATGCGATGCCTGGTCGGGGCACCACCGTCACGTTGGGGCTGCCGCTGCGGGCTGTCCGCGCAGCTCGCTGAGGCTGGCTGCCTTGCCACTCTGCTGGTTTTTTTGAAAGCAAAGGACCAGGTGTAAGGGAGTGGTCGGGTAGGAGTGGGCATGGTGGGTCGCTCCGGCGCTGGCCCGAATCTGGGTGGCCGAAACGGAAGGCAGACGGAGGCACTGCTGCTTTGGTAATTGGGTTTCCGGGGCAGCGTTTCAGCTTTCCCGCCGTTCTTTTGCACTGTTCACCCAAGCGCGCTGCCTTTCGGCGCGCCCCCACTGATGTTTCGATTCCTGTCGCTGTGCTTGCTGCTGCCGTTTTTTGCCTCCGCCCAAACGCCTTTTGTGCCCGATGAGCGGGCGTACTACGGGCTGATTGACCGGGGCAGCGGGCGCTGCCTCGATGTGACCGGGGCCAGCACGGCCAGCGGAGCCGCCGCCGTGCAGTGGGAATTCACGCACGCCCCCAGCCAGCAGTGGCGCTTTGTGCCGGTGCGCGCCGGCAGCGAGTACTACCGCATCGAGGCCCGGCACAGCGGCCAGTGCCTCACCGTGGACAAGGCCGGCGACAACACGGCCCTGGTGCAACGGCCGTTTCAGGGCAGCGCCGAGCAGCAGTGGCGGCTGGTGCCGGCGGGCCCGGCCGGCAGCTACCAGCTCGAAAACAAGAGTGAAACCAAGGTGGCCGCCCTGGCCTCGGCCGATAAATTCAACGGGACGCCCATCCTGGCCCAGAGCGGCAATGGGCGCGCCAGCCAGCAGTGGCGGCTGTTTCGGCTGCGGCTGAACGTGCTCGAAGGCGCGTCGCCGTTTGGCCCGCCGCAGCCGCTGGCGGGCCCGGTAAATTCGCCCGGCAACGAGGTGCATCCCGTGATTAGCCCCGATGGCAATACGCTGTACTTCGCCCGCACCAAGTTTGCCGGCAACACCGAGGGCAACACCGATTCGGGCGACGCCTGGCTGAGCCAGAGCCCGGATAAGGGCAAAACCTGGGGCGCGCCCACCCGCCTCGACGGCCTGAACACGCCGCAAAACAACGCCGTGGAGGCCACCACGGGCACGGGCGGCCAGCTGCTGCTGGTGCGCGGCACCTACGAGCGCGACGGTACTTTTCGGGACGAGGGCCTGAGCCGAGTGGCGCAGGCCGCGGCCGTAGCGGCCGGAGCCACGCCCAAAAGTGTGCGGCCCGAAGCCCTGCGCATTGCCAACTTCTACTCGGCCGTGGCCGGCACGGGGTTCTACATGTCGCCGGATGGCCGGACACTGCTGCTCTCGCTCGAGCGGGGCGACTCGGAAGGCGGCAACGATATCTACCTGAGCCGGCCCGATGGCAGCGGCGGTTTCAGCGAGCCCAAAAGCCTCGGGGCGGTGCTGAACTCGCCGGGTTTCGACTTTGCGCCCTGGCTGGCCGCCGATGGCAAAACCTTGTATTTTGCCTCATACGGCCACATGGGCTACGGCTCGGCCGATATGTTTGTGAGCCAGCGCCTCGATGAGAGCTGGACCCGGTGGAGCGAGCCCCGCAACCTGGGCCCGGCCCTGAATGGCCCCGGCTTCAACGCTTTCCTCAGCCTCACGCCCGACGGCAAAACGGCCTACTTCTCGTCCTCGGCCACGGCCAGCGGTACCAAGGACATCTGGCGCACCGGCCGCGCCGTACCCGCCGATTCGCTGCCCCAGCCCGTGGTGGCCGAGGTGAGCGAAAGCAGCGGCCGGGCGTTTCTGAGTGGGCGCGTGCTGGATGCCCGCACCAGGCAGCCCGTGCCCGGCGCGGTGGTGAAAGCCAACCTGATAAGTAAGGTGGGCACGCAGTTCAACGCCACCAGCAAGGCCGACAACTCGGGCAATTACCAGATGTCGCTGCTGCCCGGTAAGTATTACCTGGCGGCCCTCGGCGGGGGGTTTCTGACGATGGGCGACACGCTGCTGGCCACCGGCTCGCCCCGGCGCGACCTGCTGCTGCTGCCCGCCGCCGTGGGGGCCAAGGTTGATTTGCCCGCCATTATTTTCACCCAGGGCAAGGCCACGCTGCTCGGCTCGTCCTACATCGAGCTCAACCGCCTCGCCATTGCCCTGCAGGCCAATTCGGCCATTGAGGTCCGCCTCGAAGGCCACACCGATAACGTGGGCCCCGCCGATAAAAACCAGCAGCTCTCCGAAGACCGGGTGGCCGAGGTGAAGCGCTACCTGGTGGGCCGGGGCGTGGACGAAAAGCGCATTGCCACCGTGGGCTTCGGCGGTACCAAGCCCCGCTACGGCAACGAGCGCGAGGAAACCCGCCGCCTGAACCGCCGCGTGGAGCTGGTGATTGTGAAGTAGTTACCCGTGCGCTAAATAATAGCCCCACCACCTGCCATGACGGCCGCCATCCTCTCCGAAATCACCCTGCCCGGCCTGCCTTCCGCCTCCGGAATCGAAATACTCGGCGGCACCGCCTACGTCATTGGCGACGACTCGCCCTACCTCTACCAGCTCGATGCGGCCACGCTGGCACCCATCGGCCGGCTGCCGTTATTCGACGCCAGCGGCTTTGCTACGGGCCGCATTCCCAAGCCCGAAAAACCCGACCTGGAATGCCTGGTGGCCCTCACTTGGCCCGATGGCCGGCCCGGCTTGCTGCTGCTTGGCTCGGGCAGCCTGCCCACCCGGGCCCGGGGCTGGTTTGTGCCCACCGAAGGCCCCCAGGTGCCCGAAGCCGTGGACCTGACGGCGCTTTACGAAGCCCTGCGGGCCCAATTGCCCACCGGCGTCGCCCTCAACCTGGAGGCCGCCGCCACCACCGCCACCGAGCTGCTGCTGTTTCAGCGCACCGTGGGGCGGGCCGACGCCGCCCTGCTTTTCGGGCTGCCGCTGGCCGAAACCCTGGCTTTTCTGACGAACCCGGCTGGCGCAAGCCCGCCCACCGCGCAGCAGCTGGTGTTTGAGCTGCCGCTGATTGACGGTTGCCCGGCGGGCTTTTCCGGGGCTTCCTTTGTTGATGGACGGCTGTTCGTGTCGGCCTCAGTGGAGGATACCGCCGATGCCGTACTGGATGGCGACGTGCTGGGCTCCTTTGTGGGGGTGGTGAACGTGGCGGCGCACACGGCCACCTTTGCCCGGCTGGCCTGGGCCGATGGCCGGGCCTACTACGGCAAGGTGGAAGGGCTGGCCGTGCGCCGGCAGTTGGCCGACGGTCAGTTCGAAGTAGTGCTCGTGACCGATGATGATGCGGGCGGCAGCACGGCCGTCATTGCCCAGGTGCGGCTGTGAGCGTGGTCGAACACAGGGCCGCTACTGCTGCGCCAGCCAGTTGGTGGCATCCTGCTCGGCCTCAAAAATCCGGTAGGTCAGCGCCGATTGGTGCCGCACCGCGTCCATCGTCGGCACTGGTGCCAAGTGGGCATAAACGTCACTGGCAATAATAATAGCGCCGAATAACGGGTATCCATCATCAGCGCTCTGAGCCAGCCAATGGTCGGCAATCCAGGCGCGCTCCTGCTCGGTGTAGGGAGTCATGTGGCGCTGGTCGGCCAGCATTTTGTGCCAGCCGTGCCGGCGCAGGAGCTGGTGCGTGTGGGTCAGAAAGGCTTGAAAAGTGGCAAAATCGCGGGGCCCGGCCGCGTACTGCACCAGGGCGTAACCGTTGGGGTCCTCAAGCACCCGCCCGATGGGATTCTCAAAATATAACCGCATAGCGAACTGCCTAACGTAATGAAACAGAGGGGTAAATTGGATAAGATGCTCGGCTCGATATACCATAGATGGCCGGGGTGGCTTACGAAGCAAAACGGAATTTGTTGGCAGAGGGACACGGTGAAGCAGATGCGGGCGTGATTTTACTTGCCTGCGGGGCCGCGCGGTACTGCCGCCGCCAGGCTTTTTTGCCGGCCCGCAGGTTTTGTGTGTCTGGCGTGCCCCCCCCCCCGGCGGGCAGTCCTGGAAGCCATTAAGGCCTTCTATGAACAGGTGATGAGCCTGATGCTGAGCGCGGCTCCGGCGGGCCTGATTTTTCAACGTTTTTCCACGTACGAGGCGGTCCAAAACTGGCTGCTGAGCGCGGAACTTAGCTGCTAAGTAGTCGTTCAAAAATAAACGGGTTGTCAGTTGCTCGCTGTTAGTTGTCAGTCAGCCGATTGCCTTCCTGCTAACAACTGACAACTAATGACTAACAACTTAAAAGCTGAATTGTCAATCCGACATCCCATGTATCAAGTAGAATGTCGAATTGAGCCGCCTAATGCGGCCTACGCGGCCCCCGCGCCCGGGCGTTGTCCGGCACCGCCTGGCCCGGCCGCCGCTGCCGCAGCCGTCGTAGCCCCAGGCCCAGGCCGGCGGCCAGCAGCAGCGAAACGCCGCCATCGAGCGGAACGGCGGTGGGCGCGCCGGGCTCCGGGCCGCCGCTGCCCGGCTGGGCCCGCACGGCCGGGGCCAGGCTCAGCCCCAGCCCGCAAACCAGTAAGCGAATAACGAAAAACAGGTGCGATTTCATAAAAAAGGAGTGGCCGGGTGTGATGGGGTAGCTGAGCGTCGTGTTGAACCCATTGGGGCAGGGCGAAATGCCCGGCGGCCAGGGTCCGGGGGCGTACCCGCCCCCTCGCCACCAGGTACTTATTCACTGCGGTTACGCAGTGCCTTTGTTGAAGCGCCGCTGGAGGGGTAGCGCGGACTTTGTGGTGCGCGTCCTCGCGCCGTTACAACCACTAAACGGAGCAGACTCGCGGACTACAAAGTCCGCGCTACACTTTGCTGCGCAACAGCACTTATTCAATAATCAGGCGCTTGGTGAGCGGAGGCTCGGAGCCGGCTTTCAGGCGCAGCGAGTACACGCCGGTGGGTAGCGCCCGCACGTCGAAGCGGGCGCGGAGGCCGGTGCCGGGCAGGGCCAGCGTCTGCACCAGCACCCGCTGGCCGAGGGCGTTGCTGAGCTCGGCCACCACGGTGCGGGCCGCCGGCAGCCCGGGCATGGTGAGCGTGAACTCCTGCCGGGCCGGGTTCGGAAACAGGCCCACCTGGGCGGCGCTGAGCACGGGCGCGGTAGCCGTTACCGTGCCCGGGCGGAACAGCAGCGCGAAGCGGGTGGTGCTGCTGAGGCTGCCCGCCGCCACCTGGAAGGCATAGGTTGGCTGCTGGCTCAAGTCGACGAGGGCCCCGGTGAGGGCATCGCGCAGCTGCACGTCTCCGGCCCGGAAGTTCAGCAGCTGGTCGGCTTCAAAGGTGTAGGTGCCCGCCTGCGGCACGCTCAAGCCCAGCGGCAGGGTGAGGGGCAGGCCGGCGGGCAGCGGCAGGCCGTTGATGCTCAGCTCCTCGGGCCCGGCCAGGCTAAACAGGCTCACGGCCGCGCCGGGGTTGCGGAGCTTGTAGGCATCGAAGCGGGCATCAATGCCCGCCGTGGCCCCGGCCTCGAAGTACACCACCGCCACGTCGGGCGCGAGGCCGGCCGCCGGGCTACTCAGGCGCAGGTGCACCTGCGGGCGGGTGTCGGCGGTGGAGCGGTTCAGGGTGGAGTTGGTGGCCGACCAGGTGGTGACGCGGTTGGCGTTGCCCAGGCGCAGGGTGCCCGACTGGCCGCTGCCGGCCGTGCGCACGAAGAAGCCCTGGCCGCTGGCCACCAGCGGGTTGCCAATGCCGCCGATGTAGCTGCGGTAGGTGCCCGCGTAGGGCCCGCTGCTCTGGAACACGTACACGGCCCCGTTCAGGTTCTGGAGGTTATCGGTGCCCAGGGTGCCCACCGTCAGCGTGCTCCAGTCGAGCGGGCTGGGGTAGGGGTTGCCCAGCAGCTGCCAGCCGGCCTGGCCCGCGTTCGGGCCAAAGCCCAGGCCCGGGAGCTGCACCGCGCCCGTCGTCAGCAGCCCCTGGAAGGTGATGGTTTCGGCCCCACTGGCCTGCATCGTGAAGCCCTGGCCCGTGCCCATAACGCTGCTGGCCGCAGTGGGCGAAGTCCAGCCCTGGTCGAAGGCCAGCAGGCTGCCTGTGGCCGGCACCTGGCTTTGGTCGTAGAAAAACACCGTGGGGAAGGGCACGATGGTGGGCCGCACCGTGGCCGAGGCCGCGTTGAAGGCTACATTGATGACCACCGCCGAGCCGCCGCTGCCCAGCTGGCTGAGCGCAGCCCCGCCCACCGGGGCACTGAAGTGGCGATAGCCGGGGCCCGCATTCAGGGAGGCACTCACGTAGCGCTGCACCTGCGCCGCCCCCGCGCCGGGGCCGCTGATGCCGCCGCCGGTATTCACCACCAACGCCGTGCCGCCGGGGCCCGACAGCAGCCGCAGCCGGGTGCCGGCCGGCACGCTCAGGTTGGCGCTGGTCAGGCGCAGCACCTGGGCGATGTCGAGGCCGCCGTTGGTCAGGCTGAGGTCGGCGGGCAGGTTCACGGTTAGCTCCCGTACCTCGGCGGGCAGGCCGGGGCCGGTGGCCCGGGCGCTGGGGGCCGGGCCATCATACACGTAGAGGCCGCCGGTGCTGAAGGTGCGCGGCCCCGCCACCCGCACCGTTCCCGTCGCTCCGGTCTGGGCAATGCCGGCCGGGTCGCAGATGTTCAGCGTGCCGCCCGCGCTCAGCGTGAAGCTGCCCGGGCCGGTGATGAGCTGGCAATTCGAGTTCAGCAGCCCGCCGCTCAGCACGGTCAGGGACTGGTTCACGACCAGGGCCCCGCCCAGCGTGGCCGCGCCGGTGCCGGTGATGGTCACGTTGTCGTAGGTGCCCTGCACACCTTGGGTAGTGCTCACCACCAGGTTATTAAGCGCCGCGCCCAGCGTGGTGAAGCTCACTGGCCCCACCCGCGCGCTGCTCTGGCCCGAGGCGCAGGTCTGCGTCACGTAGCACTGGTAGGTGGTGGCGGGCGTCAGGCCGGTCAGGTTGAGGGTAGCGGCGGTGAGGCCGGCCGAAACGGTGCCGCCCGCCGAGCCCGGCGTAAATCCGCTCAGGCCGTACTCCACGGCGTAGGTGGCCGCGCTGGCTCCCGGCGTCCAGCTGATGGTGGCCCCGGTGCTGCTCACGTTGCCGGTGGTCAGGCCCGTGGGCGGGGCGCAGGTGGCCGGCGCGCCCAGCGTGCTGAAGCTCACCGGCCCCACGCGGGGGCTGGTCTGGCCCGAGGCGCACTGCTGGGTCATGTAGAACTGGTAGGCGGTGGCCGGCGTCAGGCCGATAATCGTGGCCGAGCTGGCGGGGGCCAGCACATTGAACCCCGTGCCGCTGCCGGGCGCGAAGCCGCTGGGGCCGTACTCTATCAGGTAGCTCGTGCCGCTGGCCCCGGGCGTCCAGCCCAATATGGCGGTGGTGGTGGTGATGCCGCTGGCCATGAGGGCCGTGGGCGGGGCGCAGGTAATGGGCAGGGCCGGGGGCGTGGTCACGCACAGCGTGAACGTGCCGTTGGCGACCGTGGCCGGCGTGGTCCCGTAGGAGTACACCCGCACGTAGTAGGTCTGGCCGGCCGTGAGGTTGCGCACAATCACGCTGTCGATGGCCCCGGCCGTAGCCCCGGCCTGGTCGCCGAAGCGCAGGCTGGTGCCGGTGGCGCAGGGCCCGGTGCGCAGGTTCACCACCACATCGAGGCTCCCGGTATTGGTGAGGGCCACGGCGGCGGCGGCGCTGGTCGCCACGAACGAGTACCACACGTCGTCATCGGCCGTGCCCGTGCTGCCGCCACTCACGGCCGACTGCGTGGCCCCGAACACCGTGCCGCCGGTAGCGGTGCAGGTAGCATTAGTGGCCTGAGTGAGCGAAACCGCCGCCGCGCACTCGTCGTTGGCCGGCACGTTGCTGGGCCGGTCCACGCAAATGGTGAACGCGCCTTCTAGTGGCGTGAGCGGCACGGCGTAGTAGCTGAATACCCGCACGAAATAGGTCTGGCCCACCGTCAGGCCGGTGGCCAGTATCGTGGGCTGGAACGAGCTGAACAACGGGGTGGCGCTGGCCCCCGGGCAGCTGCCCCCGCCGAACACCTCATGCGAGAGGTCAGTGGCGTTGGTGTACACGTTTTCCGTCACCGTAATGCGGTGCTGGGGGCTGGTGGCCACGAACGAGTACCACACGTCGTCGTCGGCGGTGCCACCCGTGGTGCCCGCCGGGCCCGAGCCGGTCGCGCCGCCCACGGTGCCGGCCGTGCCGGCGCAGGGCGTAGCCGGCGTCAGGGTCTGGGCGTTGGGGCACAGGTCGTTGACGGGGGCGGTGGTGAAGGTAATGCTGGGCGTGGTGGGCGAGGTCGCCCCCGCCCCGCAGCTGCTCACCGCCGTCACCGTGTAGATGGTGGCTGGCGTCAGGCCCGTGAGGGCCACCGGCGATGCGGCCGCGCTCACAGTTTGGGTGGCCCCGCCGGCCGGCTGGTAGCTCACGGTGTAGCTGCTGGCCGTTGCGCTGGCCGTAAAGCTCAGGCTGGCCGAAATGCTGGTGATGGTGCTCACGGCCGGGGCCGTGGGCGGCGCGCAGGCCGCGGCTATCACCCGCACGTTGTCAATCCCAATGTCCGAGTTGCCGAACTCGCCGGTGCCCCGGAAGCGGATGACGCTGGTGGCCGAGGTGCCGGGCACGGTCACGCTCTGGGGCGTGTAGGCGGCGGCCACGGTCAGGGTCAGTAGCGGGGCGCCGAAGGTGGCTCCGCCGTCGGTGCTGAGCAGCACCTCCAGCTTTTCGGGGTTGCCGCCGGTCACGGTGGTCGGGTTCACGTAGTCGAACGAGAGCGTTTTGGTGCCGCCCGCGCTCAGGTCCACGTACAAATCGAGGCTGCCGAGGCTGCCGGCCCGGGCGAAGGCGCTGTGGAAAATGGCGGCCCGGCTGCCCTGGCTGGCCCGGGGCGTGGGCAGGTAGCTGGTGGGCGAGCGCCAGGCGGCGGCGGCCCCGTCGTCGTCGCGCCGCCAGGAGTTGTCGCCAATGAGCGGGGTGGTGCGCCAGCTGGGCCCGGCCGCGTTGCGGGTGGCGCAGGCGTCGGTCCAGGCCGCCTCGAAGCTCTGGCTCACGGGCAGCGTGGCGTAGGTGGGCGGCGCGTTGCAGGGCGCGGGCGTGAAGGTGAAGGTGAGCCCGCTGGCGGGCTTGGTCGCCAGGTTATCGGTGGCCACGGTGCTGCTGGTGGTGGCCGTGGTGCTGAGGCTGTTCACCGACAGGTACGTGCCCGCCCCCTGGCCGCCCGCCGACCGCAGCCCCACCGAGGCACTGCCCGACACGACGGCCCCGGCTTCGGGCCGGTACACCAGCTCGACCTGGTTGCTGCCCTCGCGCAGCTTTATCTGGAAGGACACGCCGCCGGCCGTAGCGTTGTAGTTCCAGCCCCAGTTGAGCCACTCAAACGTGAAGACCCGGCTGCCGGGGGCCCCCGTCATCGCGTAGCCCGCCCGGCTGCTGGCCACCGCCCCGGTCAGGTCGTCCCAGAGGCCGGCGATGAGCGGGTCGCTGGCCAGTGTCACGAAGGCGAAGCCATTGTTGAACGTGGAGCTGGTCAGGCTGGAATTAAAGGTGAGGTAGCCGTCCGACGTGGCGATGACGGAGGTATAGTCCACGCCCTCAAACCGGAAGGTGAAGCCCAGCGGGATGGCCGGCGTGTTGCCCGTGTCCACGCGCAGCCCCGGCGTGAGGGTGGCCCCGGTCAGCTCCGTAAACGTGCCAGTGCTGGCGGCAAAGGCGTAGTTGGCCACCAGCTGCGCCCGGCTGCCCAGGGGCAGCAGGCCGGCCACCAGCAATACCAGCGCTACCAGCAGCGCCCGCCCCCGCGGCTGCCGGGTGGGCCGGGGCGGGGCTGGCCAAAAGGAAGGAAGAGGGAGTTTCATGAGCTCAGGGGTTAGGGTTGGACAAAAGTGGCCGACGCACAAATCCGACGCGACTTCGGCCCGGGCAGAACGACCCCGGCCAATGCGATGCAAACCTAGCCCGAGGGCCTACCCGCCTGTTAGCACATTCTAGTCAAAAATCAGTACTATAATTACATATTGCTATTTTTATAATGACAACCTCGTTACCAGCGCTGATACATTTGTTGCAATGCGAGCGTAAGTAATTGGAAATGAATTGACTATTTTTAAGCGCTTGTTTGCCGGCTTATCGCGGAGCTGGTCTTTGTTCCCCGGCCATGCCCCCTTTTGTCGCTCTGCTAGTTGCCTTGCTCTGCGCCCTGCCCCTGCGGGCGCTGGGCGGTGGGCCGGCTCCGCCCGCCGGCCCGGTGCTGCTGCGCGACACGGCCCGGCTCTACGCCCTGGGCACCTACTGGAGCATTCTGGCCGACCACCGCGCCGCCGCGCCCGCCTTCACGCTGGCCCAGGTGCGGGCCGACTCCCTGGCCGCCCGCTTCCGGCCCAGCACCGAGGCCGTGCCCAACCGCGGCAGCGCCCCGGCCGACTACTGGCTGCGCTGCCGGGTGCGCTCCGACGCCCGCGCCGGCACGGCCTGGCTGTTTGCCCTGGGCGTGTCCAACTCCCGGGCCTTCGACGTGTACCTGGTGGGCGACGACGGCCAGGTGCTGCACCACGCCGTAGCCGAAGATGGCTACGCCCCGCGCGACCACATCGTGCCCAGCCGGGTGGTCAACTTTGGCCTGCCCCTGCGGCCGGGGCACACCTACACGCTGTACGTGCACAGCGGGGGCGATTTATTCTCCTTCGGCCTCGTCGAGCGCACCCACTTCCTGGCCCTCAGCCGCAGCGGCGACGTGGGCGCGGCCCTGTATTTCGGCATCCTGCTGGCGCTGGTGGCCTACAACCTGCTGCTGTTTTTCTCGGTGCGCGACCGGGGCTACGGCTACTACGTGCTGTTCACTCTCACCTTCGGCCTGCTGCAAGCCCACATGATGGGCTACCTGCAGCTACTCTGGCTGCGCGAGCTCAGCAACCCGGCCCATGACCTGTTGCAGCAGGCGCTGCTGGGCATCAACCTGGCGGCGGGTATTCTGATGGTGCGGGCCTTCCTCGACACGGCCCGCCTGCTGCCCCGGGCCGACCGCGTGCTGCGGGCCGCGCTGCTGCTCACGCCGCTGCCCCTGCTAAGCGTGGTTTTGAACGTTGGGCTCCTGCAAGTGGCCCCGGTGCTGGTGCCGCTGCTGGTGTCGGGGCTGTTGGTGGGGGTTGGGCTGTGGCAGCTGCGGGCCGGCTACCGCCCGGCCCGCTACTTCCTGGCCGGCTGGGCCCTGCTGACGGCGGCCGTGGCCGCGTATTATCTGCGCACCCTCAACGTGCTGCCGGTGAGCTTCCTTACCGAGCACGGCGTGCGCATTGCCTCGGCGCTGGAGGTTATCCTGCTCTCGCTGGGCCTGGCCGACCGCATCAACCTGGCGCGGCAGGAGCGGCAGCAGGCCCAGCAGCAGGCCCTGGCCGCCTGGCAGCAGCGCGACGAAGTGCAGCAGCGCGCCAACCAAGCCATGCGACAGCGCGCCCAGGAGCTGCAGCAGGCCTATTCGGAGCTGGAAGCCAGCCTGCGCACCACCGGCCGCCTCCAGGAGCTCGACGAGCTGAAAACCCGCTTCTTCACCAACATCAGCCACGAGCTGCGCACGCCGCTCACCCTCATTCTGGGGCCTCTTACTGAGCTCATGGGCAGCCCGGTGGCCCCGGCCCCCGTAATGCTGGGCGAGCAGGTGGCCCTCATGCACCGGCACGCCAGCCGCCTGCTCATCCTGATTAATCAGCTGCTCGACATTGCCCGCCTCGAAGCCGGCCAGCTGCGCCTGCACGCCCGCCCCACCAATCTCAGCGTCTTCGTGCGCAACAGCGTGGCCGCCTTCGACTCGCTGGCCGCCAGCCGGGGCGTGCGCCTGTGGGCCGTGGTGCCCGAGGCACCTTTAATGGCGTCCGTCGACCACGACCAGCTCGAAAAAGTGCTGACCAACCTGCTGGGCAATGCCCTGAAATTTACGCCGGCCGGCGGCAAGGTGCAGGTAAGCCTGGCGGCCGACGATGACCAGGCCGTGCTGACCGTGGCCGACACCGGCCCCGGGATTCCGGCGGCCCACCTGCCCCTGATTTTCGAGCGGTTTTATCAGGTTGATGACTCGCCGGGGCGGCGGCACGCCGGCTCGGGCATCGGGCTGGCCCTGGTGAAGGAGCTGGTGGCCCTGCACGGCGGCACCGTGGCGGTGCACAGTACCGAGGGCATGGGCACTACGTTCGTCGTGCACCTGCCCACGGGCATCGAAGCACTGCACATGCCCCCCGAAGCCGCGCCCCCCGCCGACCTGCCTTGCGAAGCCGCCAGCCGGGCCGGGGCCGGGGTCGACCTGCCCGCGCCGGTTCCGGTCTGGGGCCGCGAGCTGGCCGCGCCGGCCGCCGAATACCTGCCTCAGTCCGCCCAAACCGTCATTAGCAGCGAGACTGCGGCTGATGATGCGGCCGAGGATGCCCGGCCCCTGGTGCTGGTGGTGGATGACCACGCCGACATGCGCGGTTACCTGACGAGCTGCCTGAGCACCGACTTCCGGGTAGTGACCGCCGAAGAGGGGGAGGCCGGCCTGGCCGCCATCGCCGCAACCCTGCCCGACCTGGTGGTAAGCGACCTGATGATGCCCGGCCTCGACGGCCTGGCCCTGTGCCAGCGCCTGAAAACCGACGAGCGCACCAGCCACATTCCGGTGGTGCTGCTCACGGCCCGCACCAGCGACGACAGCCGCCTCGCCGGCCTTGGGCTGGGGGCCGACGACTACCTCACCAAGCCTTTTCATCCGGAGGAGCTGCGCGTGCGGGTGCGCAACCTGCTGCGCCAGCGGGCCCTGCTGCGGCAGCGCTTCGCCCGCGAAATCACCCTGCAGCCCCGCGATATCGCCATCACCTCAGCCGATGAGGCCTTCCTCACCCGGGCCCTGGCCGTGGTGGAGCAGGAACTGGCCAACCCCGCCTTCGACGTGGAGCACTTCGCCGCCGCCCTGCACCTGAGCCGCATCCAGCTCTACCGCAAGCTGAAGGCCCTCACCGACCAGGCCCCCACCGACTTCGTGCGCACGCTGCGCCTGCGCCGCGCCGCCCAGCTGCTGGCCGCCCACGCCGGCAACGTGGCCGACGTGGCCTACCAGGTGGGCTTCAATAACCTGTCGTACTTCAGTAAGTGTTTCCGCGAGCAGTTCGGGCACGTGCCATCCGAGCACGCCGCCAGCGTGGTGTAGGCCGCCGCCGCGGTGGGCCGCCCGGATGGTGCGGCGCGCTTACCGCCGGAAATCCTCGACCAGGCCCAGGAACATGGGCGAAGGAACCGTCGTGCTTTGGCCGGTGGGCGTGAGCAGGCCCGATTGCGGGTCGACGCGGTAGCTCACCACGTTGTTGGAGTTTTGATTGGCCACCAGCAGCAGGCGGCCGCTGGGGGCGAGCGTGAAATTACGGGGTGTCTGGCCCTGCGTATCCACGTCCTGCACGGGGCTGAGCCGGCCCGTATGGTCCTCAATACCAAACACCGCGATGCTGTTGCGGCCCCGGTTGGAAACGTACAGAAACCGGCCATCGGGGGCTACGTGCACATCGGCGCAGGAGTTGGGCCCCGCGTAGCCCGCCGGCAGGGTCGATACGGTTTGGGCTTCGCGAAACTGGCCGCCCGCCGCGTCATAAAGCAGCGCCGTCACGGTTGAATTCAGTTCGTTGACCAGGTAGGCCCGGCGGCCATCGGGGTGGAAAACCAGGTGGCGCGGCCCCGCGCCGGGCCGGGCCACGAAGGCCGGCTGAGGCTGGCGCGTGAGCTGGCCGGCTGCCGCGCCGAGGCGGTAGCCCACCACCTGGTCGGTGCCCAGGTTCACGCCGAAGGCAAACGCATTGGCCGGGTCGGGCAGGAGGCAATGGGCGTGGGGGCCCGCCTGGTTGGGGTGGGGGCCGCTGCCGGTGTGCTGGTCCGAAACCGGTGGGCCGAGCTGGCCATCGGCGGCCACGGGCAGCAGGCTCACGGTGCCGCTGCCGTAGTTGGCCACCAAGGCCGCTTTGCCCGCGCGGTCGAGGCTGATGTAGCAGGGATAGCTACCGCCGGAAGGCTGCTGATTGAGCAAGGTCAGCGCGCCCGTGTGCTGGTCGACGGCAAAGGAGCTAACCCCGCCGCTGGCCGCTCCGCGAAAAGCCTGGGTTTCGCTCACCGCGTACAGAAAATTCCGCTTAGCCCCCATGGCCAGGTAGGTCGGCTTCGACCCGGCCCATTGGGCACTCACCCGGCTAAAAGCCCCCGTGGCGGCCGATACCCGGTAGATAAAAAGGGTGTTTTCCTTTTCGGAGGTCACATTGGTGCCCACGTAGAGCAGGTAATCACGCCCCGCCCGGTCGCCCACCGGCCGCCCGCAACCCGCCGCCAAGGCCAGGGCCAGCAGTGCCCCGCCGCTACGAATTGAAACACGACGAAGCGTAAACGAGCACATGGGCATGGGATTGGGACAGACCGGTAAGCTGCAAAAATGCAACACGGCGGCCTACCCAGTAGCCTGAGGCCATAGCGTTTCGAGCCGGTGGGAGTAGCCGAGGCAGCCGGCCCGGCACCCTGCCAAGCCGGAACATTGAACATAGTGGGCCGGGTGGTGCGCCCCGCTTCGAGAGACGGCCGTGCCGAGGGCAGCGAACCGCTACGCTGCACCACGGCCAACGCCCGCGCCCGGCGAACGGTGCCAGCCGCGTTGGTTGCCGACTAAAAACAACGCCCCGCGTACACGACCCCGTCGCCCCGGCCGGCGCGCTGCTCACGCCAGAAGTAGTTTTCCTCTGAATAAGTAGGTCGGGTAAATTACTTTCCAACAAAAAGGAACGTCATGCCTATCTGGCGTCCGCGCAGTCGAAGCATCTCTACCGCTTCAGCAGGGCCGTTCAGCGAAGCGGTAGAGATGCTTCGACGGGCTCAGCATGACGTGCTGATAAATCAAACTAATTCCCACAACCTACTTACTGACCCTGAAACTGCTCTAACCCTGCTCCATGCACCGCACCCTCGAAATCACCGTGCCTCCAGCCGCTACCGATGCTCTCTGCCAGCAGCTCACCGTCCTTGATGAGGTAATCGGCCTCACCCTGGCCCGCGCAGCTTCGCAAAAGCCGCCCGGCGATGTGCTCACCGTGCACGTCCTCAACCGCGGGGCCGACGAGGTGCTGCGCCGCGTGCGCGCCGCCGTGCCCGACCGGCCGGGCCCTGAGCATCGTGACCAGCGAAACGGCCAGCATCATCGCCCCGGCCCATAAGGAGGCCATCGACGACGACCGCGACGAGGCCATTTGGGAGGAGATGGAAAGCGGCCTGCGCCACCAGGGCCGCATCGGCGTCAATTATATGGCCCTGATGGCGCTGGGCGGCCTCATATGCGCCGTGGGCCTGGTCTCGGAGCCCATGCCGCAGGCGGTGGCGTTCATCGCCTCGGCCATTATTGCCCCCGGCTTCGACCCCCTGGCCAAGCTGCCGCTGGCGCTGGTGCTGCGGCGCGGCCCCCTGTTTTGGCATGGGCTGCGCTCGGCCCTGGCCGGCTACGCGGTGCTGATACTGGCCGCCGGAGCCACCTTCTACGCCCTGCTGGCGGCCGGCGAAACCATCGCCGCCCAGCTGGCCGCCAACCCCGAAGTGAGCCACCTGCAACACCCCGGTCTGATGGAGCTGCTGCTGTCGGGCGCGGGGGCCGTGGCCGGCGTGCTGACGCTGGCGGCCTTTCGGCGCAGCTTCCAGGCCGGGCCTGGCCGCCGGCCGCCCCGCACTGGCTGCCGCGGGCCTGGCCCGCTTCGGGCTCGACTGGCTATTCGTGCTGATGGTGGGCGTGGTGGTATTTGGGCTGAAGCAGCTACGGGTACACCGGCGGCAGCCGCTGGTGTAGCTGCGACGGCTGCTCCAGCCCAAACACCTGGCCTAAAGCAAGCGCGCAGGCAGCCCGCTCCGGCTACCCCACTCACGACGTGAACTCGGTGTACCCCAAACACCCCGCGCCAACTACAACCCGGCGCATAACGTCAGTAAGGAATAAGGTGGCCTTATTACCAGCGGCTCAAAACCGTGGTATTTCGCGCCGGTGGGAGTGGCTGCGGCAGCCGGCCCGCCTACCGGGCAGCCGCCGCTGAACGACTACCGGCCCGGGCCACTAACTGCTGGTACCGCCTTCCGCCGGGTCCCTACCTTTGCCGCATGGAGTTTCAGAAAAAGAAGTACACCTTTCGCGGCATGGATGGCTACGCCGGTTTTCGCAACGGCCAGGAATACGAGCTCGAACTGGGCCTGACTGCCGCCGACGATGAGCGCCCGGCCGAAATCGTCATCATCAACCCCGTTTCCCGCTTGTGGATGCATTGCAGCAAGCAAGAGTTCGCCGTGAGGTGGGAGAAACGATAATAGGGGGGAGTCGATTAGATTTTTCAAGAAACAGACCCGTCTTAGAGTCGAGCCGTGGGTGCCCTAGGTGTTCCAAAAAAGGTCTTTAAAAGACCGCTCGAAAAGCCCTGCGCGGTTGTTTTAAGTAAGCAGGGCAGAATTAAACACTAAGTAGTAAGGGTGTAAAATTTCGATTATCAAAAGGCTGAATCTTCGCGCGTCTGCTAATTACTGACGATTGCCTGCTTATTAAGGTCACGGGCTTCGGAAGCTTCGGTTTTGAGGCGCGGCTCCAGGCTTTCGGCCTGCGTTGTACCCGGTAGGGCAATAGCGCCCGCTGCCAGGCACTGGTGAGCGCCGCCCAATCCTCTCCTTTTTCCCTCGACCACCGCACTTCCAACTCAAATTAGCTCGACGGCGGGCCGCTACGCAATCCAGTTTCCAAACCGTTGCCGTAGCTTGGCCTGGTTCCATTGTTTTGCACCTGCCTGCTAGTTGATGCTCATCCGCCGTTATTTCCTGTTATTGTTGTTATCGGTTTCCGGTTCGGCCGTGCTGGCCCAAACCCTGCTGCCCGTGCCGCCCGCCCCAAAGGCTAAGGTCGACAAGCCCAGCTTTATTCCCTTTCCCATTGTGTTTGCGCAACCCGAAACGGGGTTGGGCTACGGGTTGGCCGTGTTGCCGGTGTTTCGGCTGGGCACCGACACCACCACGCGCAAGTCCAATGCCCGGCTTATCGGCTGGCGCACCCAAAAAAACCAAAGCCTGGTGCAGCTCACGCACAGCATTTTCACGCCGGGCGAGCAGTTCTTGATTTCCGGGGAGGCTAGCTTCTACAACCAGTTTCCGATTAACTACTACGGTTTCGGCCCCGAAACCCGGCTCGAAGAAAAGTCGGTTATTCAGTACAAAGTCTTCATTTTCAATCAGCGCGTATTGAAGCGACTCGCCCCCGGCCTGTTTGCCGGCTTGCAGTACCGGCTCACCGACCTGCGCGACGTCGGCGTGAACGAAGGCATCGACAACAACCCGCTCAACAGCCGCCTTTTCGACCGGCCCGCCCGCGAATACCAGCAGAGCACCCTCGTGTCCGGCCTCGGCCCGGCCCTGCTCTACGACGGCCGCGACAACGTGCTGAGCACCTTCCGGGGCAATTACCTCGAAGTATCGGCCCTGCTGAACGGTGGGGCCCTGGGCAGCGACTACCGCTTTGGCCGCTACCTGCTCGATGCCCGCCACTTCCGGCCCCTCACCACCGATAACAAAACCATTCTGGCCCTGCAGCTGGTCGGGCAGTTTCAGGGCGGTAATGTGCCGTTTCGGGAGCTGGCTAACCTGGGCGGGGCCAACCTGCTGCGCGGCTACTACGAAGGCCGCTACCGCGACCGGCAGCTGGTGGCCGCGCAAGCCGAGGTGCGTCGCGTGCTATTCGGGCGGTTCAACGGTGTGCTGTTTGGCGGCGTGGGCCAGGTGGGCAACACCCTGGATGATTTCGACCAGGGCGGCCTGAAACTGGCCGGTGGGGCGGGCCTGCGCTTCCGTTTCAACCGCCGCGACCGCCTCAACGTGCGCCTCGACTACGGCGTGGGGCGCAGGCAGTCCAGCGGGGTGTACTTCAGCATCGGCGAAGCTTTTTAACGCTGGTTCGGATGTTCCTGCTCGCCTTCTTCTGGACTCTTTATTTCTCCCTGCACAGCCTGCTGGCTACCACGGGGCTCAAAAGCGCCGTGGCCCGGCATTATCCAAAAGTGGCCCGTTTTTACCGGCTGGGATATAATCAGCTATCGGTGTGGGGGTTTCTGCTCATTGTGCACTACCAGAATCAGCTGCCCGCAAATCGGCTTTTCGCGCCGCCCCAGCCGGTGGTTTTCCTGGGCTACGGACTGATGGGGGTGGGCCTGCTGCTGGCCGTGGCGGCGCTGCGCGGCTACGACCTGGCCGAGTTTGCGGGCTGGGCCTACGTGCGGCGCGGCGCGGTGGCGGCCGATGGCCCCCTGCACACCGGCGGCCTCAACCGGCTGGTGCGCCACCCGCTCTACCTGGGCCTGCTGGTAGGGCTGCTGGGCTTCTGGCTGCTGGCGCCCACCGATGCCCGCAGCGTATTCGTGGCCTGCAACCTGGCGTACCTGGTGGTCGGAACTCGCCTCGAAGAACGCAAGCTGCTGCAGCGGTTTGGGGCCGCGTATGTCCGCTACCAGGCCCGCGTGCCGCAGCTGTTGCCGCTGAAGTGGCACCCGGCCGCGAAAAGCTAGGTAGTCCTTCGTAACTGATGTTACGCAAGGCGTCTGAGGGTACTCCCGTGTTATAGTGCCTGGTGCTTGGTGCGTAGTGCCTGGTGAGGTGGAAACCCTCGTGCGGGGCTTTTCCAGGCGCCAGACTCCCAACCAAGCACCAAGCACTACGCACCAGGCACCCCAAAACCGAAGCTACCCATGGTGCCCTGCGTAACATCAGCTTCGTAAGTAAGCATATGCTCCGGTCCGACTGCTCCAGGCGGTCCGACCGGTTGCCAGGAGCACGTTCCGGCACGTTTTGCTGAAGTAGTTGTGCAGAAATAAGCGTGTGCCCTAGTCTGACCGCCCAGCGCGCTCAGACCGGCGCTTACGCCAAGCGCCGTGCTACTTCTGTTCGTTTAGGGCCCAGTTGTAGGTCATGAAAGTCGGCTTGATATCGGCGTCGACTTTGGGGCCGGTCAAATATTTATTGAGCGTTTTGGCCAGCGTATTGTCATCTGCTTTGAAATCGCCGGGGTAGAAATTGAAGATTTCGGAAACCTGCGGGGCCGTGGCAGGGGTGAGCTTGTTCTTGGCCGGGTCGTTGATAAAGTCCCGGGCTTGCTCCTCCAGCTGCTGGTTGAGGCGGCTGCCTACGTAGGCCTCGCGGCGCAGCTTGGGGCACGACACGGCCGCGCACACCAGGGCGAAATGCACCCGGTATTCCCCCTTGAACCTGCGCCGGATGAGGCGCTGCTCCAGGTCGTTGAGGCAAACCTTGTCCTTGTCGTTGCCCAGGCGAATAAAGCGCTGGTCCCACACGGTATTCACCAGGGTTTTGTCGCCGCCCAGCTGGCGGATACTTTTCACGGGGTAGCCGCGCAGCACCCGCTGAATGGTGAAGGCGTTGTACGCATTGAGCCAGTACGCGAGCTGGTCATTTTTGCTCCACTGCTTGTTGGGCAGCGTGTTGCTCACCGTAGTGAGATAGGCGCTGAGCTGGCTGGAATCGGCCCGGAAGCCGCGGTAGTTGACCATGCCCTGCTCGTCCACATACTTTTTCAGCAGGGCATCGTAGGGCGCGTGGTCAATGGGCTTGGTGCCGGCCATGGTAGGGTTCAGCTCTTTTAAATAGCGCAGGTACTGGCAGCTGCCAACCAAGGGCCAGGTCAGCAGCATAAAGGCCAGGACCAGCAAGCGGGAGGATGAGTGCGAGAGGGTTTTCAACATTACAGAGAGCTAGCAAAAACAACTATTAAGAGCGCCGAAATCAGCCCGGCCACAAACCTACGCACAGGCTTTTGTTTTGGATGCCGCCCCGGTTAGCCCGGCCATGCTGCGGAAAATGGCTCAGCATTCTGGCGTGCCACCAATCCGGCAGGTAGAAAACCCCGTATTTTCGCGGCAATTCAGCCATTGAGGTCCGGGTTACAACCTTGTTTTTTCGTTTATGACTTCAAATCCTACTTTCTTGAGGCACCTACTTCCTGCCGCAGTCATCGTCTGTGCCCTGGCTCCGGCGGCTTATGCCCAAACTGCGGCTTCGGGCCCGGTCACGGGCACCATCACCGATGCCCAGGGCCAGCCGCTGGTCGGGGCTACGGTGGTGCTCAACCCCGGCAACATTGGCACCGCCACCGACCGCAACGGGGCGTTTTCGCTCGCGGCCCCGGCCGGCAGCTACACGGCCACGGTTTCGTACCTGGGCTACAAGATGGCTTCCCAAGCCATCACCGTCGCCAACGGCGGCACGGCCACCCTGAACGCCTCGTTGGCCCAGGACCCGCTGCTGATGGATGGCGTGGTGGTTACCGGCAATTTCAACCCCCAGAGCAAGCTGGAAAGCGCCACGGCCGTGACCACGCTCAACGCCCGCCAGATTCAGACGCGGGTGTCGCGCGGCACCGCCGACCTGCTCATGGCTGTGCCGGGCTTCCGGGTGAACTCCGACGGCGGCGAAGCGGCCAACTCGGTATCGGCCCGCGGCCTGCCAGCCAATGCCGAATCCGGCTTTGGCTTTCTGCAATTGATGGAAGACGGCTTGCCGCTGCTGGAAGTGGGCGGCCTCACGTTTGCCAAAAGCGACATCCACATGCGCGTGGACGAAACCCTCGACCGCCTCGAAGTGCTGCGCGGCGGCTCGGCCGGCATTCAGGCCAACAACGCGCCGGGCGGCATCATCAATTTCCTGAGCAAAACCGGCACCACCGCCCAGATTGGCGGTACCGTGAAGCTGACCGGCGGCGACCAGGGCTTTTACTCCGACCGCACCGGTTTCGACCAGCTGCTGGGCCTGCAGCGCATCGACGCCAACGTGGGCGGCCCCATCAAGGGCACGCCGCTGCGCTTCAACATCGGCGGCTTCTACCGCAAAGACGACGGCACGCGCTACATGGGCTTCCCCATGAACCAGGGCGGCCAGGTAAAGGCCAACGTGACCTACAACCTGAAAAATGGCTACGTGCGCCTCTACGGTAAGTGCCTCAACGACCGGGTGGCCTACCTCACCAGTATTCCCTACCGCAACCTCAACAACCCCGAGCAGATTCCGGGCGGGCCCGACCTGCGCCGCGGCACCATGTACTCGGAGCACCAGCGCTACCAGAACATTCCCAACCCCTTCAACAACGGCCAGGGCCGCCTGCAGCGCGACTTGGCCGACGGCCAGCACTCGCGCTACAAGTCCATCAGCTCGGAAGTATTCTTTGAGCTGGGCAACGGCTTCACCCTGCAAAACAACTCGCGCCTGCTCGATGCCAACCTGAGTACCGATGGCGTGTACGACCTCACGCCGCCCATTCCGGGCGTGGAAAACGGCCTGGTACGCTCGTTGCTGGAAGGCTTCAGGCCCTTGGGGGCCAACGGCTTCGAGCTGCGCTACGCCGACAACGGCACCCTGGTGGCCAGCGGCAGCTACGACCGCACCACCCGCGCCATAACGCAGACCGGCGGCAACTTTAACTTCAACGGCAACGGCCTGGTGAACATCGCCGGTATCTTCCCCGACGACAAGCCCGCTACCAACGCCATCAACAAGCTGCAGCTAGGCAAAACCCTGGGCGGCCACCGCCTCAGCGCCGGCTGGTATGCCTCGCGCTACACCATCAAGGAGCGGCTGAGCTACAACCAGGTGGTGCAGGAAGTGGCCAACCGCCCGCGCCTGCTCAACCTCACACTCACCTCGGCACCAGCCACTGCCCTGAATGGAGCGCCGTTGCAGGTTACGCAAAATGGCTTCCTGTCCTACAGCTTCGGCACGGCCGGCGGCCTGCTGGCCAACACCGACGGCACCACCCAAATCAACAGCCTGTTTTTCGGCGACGAATGGAAAGTGTCGGACAAGCTGAACCTGGACCTGGGCCTGCGCTACGAAGCTAGCCACAACTTCGGCCGTGCCGGCAAATCGGCCCAGATTGTGAACCTCGACCCGCGCTTTCCTTTTCTCAACTCCGCCGCTAACCCCACGGGTGCCAACGGTGGCCTCGACGGCGATTACACCACGCGCTACGACAACACCTACCTGCAGAACACCGGCGCATTTCGTAGCTGGGACTTCCTGTTTCAAACCGTGAATGCCTCGGTGGGTGCCAACTACAAGCTCGACCCGCGCACAGCCGTGTACGCCCGCTACTCCAATTCCGGCGTGGCCCCCACCAACGACCAGTGGGCGTTTGGCAGCGACCCCAGCGACCCCACCGGCAATACCACCATTCGCGGGGCCATTCAGCGGGTGCAGCAGGCCGAAATCGGGGTGAAAGCCAGCACCGACCGCCTCGGCCTGGGTTTGACCACGTTCTATAGCCGCAACGACGACATTCCCTTCACCATTCAGCAGGTGAACCCGGCCGGCGGCTTCACGCTCAACCGCCAGCGTGGCAGTGTGCAAAGCAGCGGGGTAGAAGCTGAAATCACCTTCCAGCCCGTTGCGGGCCTCACCCTGCGCGGCATTGGCACAGTGCAGACGGCCCGCATCGTCGAGTTCAAGCAGCTGAACGAAACCGGGCAGCTGGTGTCCATCGCCGGCAACCGGCTCGAAGACACGCCGGATTTCCTGCTCGAAGGTGGATTCGATTACACGTACCGGGGGTTTGACGTTTTCAGCAATTACCGCTGGTTTGGCGAGCGGTACGCCAACCGCCGCAATACCATTCTGCTGCCCAGCTACGGCGTGCTATTCGGCGGCATTGGCTACAACTTTGCCGGTACCCTCAAAGGCGTGCGCCTCTCGGCGCAGGGCTCCAACATACTGAACGCCCTGGGCTATGGCGACGCGGCCGCCCGCAATGGCGAAAACAGCGCCGCCACCAGCCAGGCTTTTGTGGAGAACAAGACCGTGAACCCCGCCTCCGGCCGCACACCGGCCCAGGCCGCCAACAACCTGATTCGCCCCATTTTGCCGCGCAACATCACCCTAAGCGTTGGCTATTCGTTTTAAGGAGCATTGTTGAAAGGCTGTCCGAAAAGCCAGCCCGCTGCGTAAGAATGCTCATGCGCCGGAGCGCCGGGCATGAGCGCCGGGATGCTTTCAGGGTGAATCGTCACTTTGCTACTTTCCAGCCTGCCAGCCCCAGACAAAAAATCCCCGACCACCAGTTGGCCGGGGATTTTTTGTTTGCGCGCTACACCTCAGTCAATCACCGGGGCCCGCTCAAACGGCTGGCTGCGGTCGAACAGGTAGCGGAAGGTGCCGTGGGTACGCCAGATTTCGCCGCCAATGGTTTCGGCCACGCGCATCATCTTGGGGTTGAAGTCGCCAATCCAGTTCATTACGAAGTCTTCGTACTGCACCTTGCTGGTGTCCTGCACGGTTTTGGAAGCGGCCAGGATGAACGCCATTTCCAGGCCCTTGCGCTGGTGCTCAGGCACAATGCCGAAGGCAATGCCGGTCATGGTGCGCACGGCCCCGCGCCAGCGATACCAGGCAAACCTGGCCTTGCCCCACCAGTTCAGGTTGCCGTCCACGTAGCGAAACAGCTCGTTGAGCTCAGGCAGCGCGATGAAAAATCCCACCGGCTCGCCGTGGTGGTAGGCAAACCAGCAGATTTTCTCGTCGATGATGGGCCGCAGCTTGCGCATGATGTTGGCCGCCTGCTCGGTGGTCATCTCCTTCACGCCGTCGTGCTTCACCCAGGCCTTGTTGTAAATCTGGCGGAAGTCCTCGGCGTATTTAGGCAGGTTTTTCACCCGCAGGTGCTCAAAGCTGAAATTGGGGTCGCGAAAGAGCACCGATGCCTTTTCCTGGTACTCGGGCGTGAGCGGGGCCGCCACCTTGCGGAAGTAGGTGAACTGGTTAAAGTAGAGCTGAAAACCGTACGTTTCCAGCAAGCGGCGGTAGTAGGGCGGGTTGTAGTTCTGGGTGTAGAGGGGCGAGCCGAAATTATCAATCAGCAGGCCCCACCACTGGTCGCGGTCGCCGAAGTTGATGGGGCCGTCCATGGCCGCCATGCCCTGGCCGGCCAGCCAGCTGCGGCAGCCCTCGAGCAATACATTGGCGGCCGCCTGGCTATCCACGCACTCAAAAAAGCCCATGCCGCCCGTGGGCTGCGAAAAGGTGTGGGCGGTGCGCTCGTTGATGAAGGCCGCCACCCGGCCCAGCGTCTGCCCGGCCGCATCACGCAGCAGCCAGCGGATAAGCTGGCCGTGGCGAAAGTATTTGTTTTTCTCCCGGTTAAAAACAGTTTCAATGTCGCGGTCCAGGGGCCGCACGTAGTTCGGGTCTCCCTGGTAGAGGCGCACCGGGAAATTAAGAAATTCACGGGCTTGGTCAGCCGTAACCACTTCCTGGAGCTGCATAGATAATTTGCTGAGGTAAAACGACAATAATACTTAACAATGCTGTGTGCGCACAAGTATGTGGCCAGCCGCAACGGCAAGCACTTCTTTCGCCGACGGCAAGCCGTGAGCGGGTCGCTCTGTAGCCACAGAAAAGAATACGAATAATAGGGAAGAATGGGATGTTTGCGGGCACCGGCAGGCCCCTTCTCAATGAACCGCATTGCGCGCGAAGTCACCGGTAGTGGCCGCTACCCAGCCAAGCGCCCGCTGGATAAAGCCGGCGGCAGCATTAAGGGGCGTAGCGAAGCCGGCGCCGATATCACCAGGTGGTTCAATAACAGGATGTTACACTCGTTACGAAGGAAGTAGCGAACTGATAATATGAAATTTTCGGGTTAGTGAGGACCTGAGGTCTTGGCCAACCTCGGGGAGTCGGTCGAAGAAGCCGAGTACGGCCGTGCTAAGGTGGCCTTTGGTGTGGTAGAAAGTCGTGTTGACAATTTTCTGGCGCAGGTATTTCCAGAAACCCTCAATCAGGTCAAGGTTGGGCGAATAGGGCGGCAAAAACACCTGGCAAATCGGCTTATGGGCCAGTCAGGCCCGTAATTCCTTGTTTTTGCGGTAGCGCGCGTTGTCGCAGATGAGGTAGATGCGGGCTTTGGCGGGGTGAACGGCTAGCATCGTACAGTCGCCGGGTGCTCTGCGCGTCGACGCACGGGGTTTCATCGAGCAGGATTTGTGTCGGCTCGTGGGCGTTGAGGGCCGCGTTGAGATTGACCCATTCGCGGCCGCTGCCCATCAAAGTAGGCTCTCAGATGAATAACGCACCGGCCGGCCGCGTCCGGCCGGTTAGCGCGCCGCTCAAATTGAATTGTCATAATGAGAAAATGTTGGGGGCGAGTGTGGGCGTTTGTGGGGGCGTGATTGGGGGCGTAAACTTCGTAGTAAGTCGGTTTATACCCCGTAGTGAGCCAAACGCAAAAACCCCCGAAAAGTGCCTGTACTACGTAGTAGGCGACTATTCGGGGGTTCCCGTAGCTAGTAAATGTACCCGGAGCCGGAGTCGAACCGGCACATCTTGCGATATTGGTGTTTGAGACCAACGCGTCTACCGGTTCCGCCATCCGGGCAGGATGCTGATTCAGAACAATTCCGCTCTGCCGGTATCAGGAGCGGGCTGCAAAGGTAGCTACCTGCTGCTGGATGCGCAACAGATACCGCTTTTTTAGGTAGTAGGTGCAGATTTGCTGGAGCGCCGCCGGGCGGTGGTCAGTCGGCAAGCCTTCATAGCCAACTAGTACGGGTTGAATTCCGGCATCGAGCGTATCGGCTAAGGCGGTTACTTCAGTGGCTACTTTGGTTTGCGCCGCGGCGTCGGGCTCCGTTTCCAGGTCCATCAGCTGCTCGTTGAGGTCCATCATATCCATCAAAAAATCGGGTGGCAGCTGTTCCTGCTTGCCTTCATCCAGGAGGCCGTGCTGGCGCAGCAGGTAGGCCATGCGCTGGTCGGAGTCGGCGAGGGTGCGGTAGGCATCGGTGTTGAGGGTAGCCTGGCGCAGCATCTCGGCCTGATTCTCTGGTGAGGAAGTGGCGTGGAAATCGGGGTGCGTTTCGCGGCTCTTGGCGTAGTAGAGGCGCTTGAGGGCGGACTCATCGGGCCGGAAGGTTTCGGGGAGGCCGTAGAAGGCAAAGTAATCGGGGGACATAAAAAACAGGGATTTATCAGGAGGGAATACGGCTACAACACCGGATTCACCGAAAAGGCCACGGGCGGCGCGGCAAATAGCCGCTTGGTGGCCGGCCACACCTCCCCGAACAGCGCCGACTTGCGGTAGGCGTTGAGGGCGGCCGCGTCGTGCCAATGGCTGTGGGTGCAGTAGATGGCCGGGTGGTCGGCATCCTGCCACAGCGCCAGGTGGCGGCAGCCGGGCTGCTGCCGGATGCGGTGCTCGGTGGCGCGGAAAAGGGCGAGAAAGGCCGGCACCTGCGCTGGCTCGAAACTCATGCGAACAATACGAATCAGCATTCGGGAAGGGGAAGTTGAAGCGGTAAAAGTAAAAAGCCCCGGCTCCGCAAAGCGAAGCCAGGGCCTGAGGGGAAAGAGGAAATTGCAGTAGCTGTTGTAACGCGAGGTCCTTCGTGCCGCTGGAGTAGTGGGTTGTTTCCGGTTGCTACTTTCTGGTTGATTATCGACTGCCAACCAGAAACCAGGAACGAGCAACCAGGAACGAGCAAGCAGGAACAAAATCTCCTGCTTCAACAGCAACTGCGTAACGGCAGTAAACCAAAACTACTCCCGCACCACGCGCAGGCGCTGGGGCAGGCCACCGGGGCCGGTGAGCGTGACTACGTACACGCCCGGCGCGGCCTGGCGCAGGAAGGTGCTGAGCTGTTCGGCCAGCGCCGCGCGCGGGGCCGGCGCGGGGGCCAGCAGCGTGCGGCCCAATACGGAGCTGAGGGTGAGGCGCAACGGTGCGTCATCGGCCAGGGCGGGGCCGCCCACTAGCTGCACGGCATCGCCCTGGCTGGGGTTGGGCAGTACCACGTAGGGGCTGGCGGTGGCCGATACGAATACCACCGGGCTGTAACTGATGCTGCCATCGAAGTCGCGCTGGCGCAGGCGGTAGTAGGCGGCGGTGGGCGCGTCGAGGTCGTGGTAAGTGTAGGCGGTGGGCTGGCTGCCGCCCCGCGCCGGCACGGTGGCCAGGCGGCGGAATTCTTTACCATTGGCCGACTTCTCGATGTCAAAGCCGGCATTGTCTTTTTCCAGCGCTGTGGCCCAGTCCAGGCGCACGGTGCCGACGCTGGCGCGGCGGCCCTCGAAGCGGGTGAGCGTGACCGGGAGCGGCGTACTGCTATTGCCGAGGGCAAATTTTGAGAAGGAGCTGATGCCCGCGTAAGTGGCGACGAACGGCCCGCTGCCGGTGACGGTGGCGCGGCCCAGCTCGGTCCAGATTTCACCCGCGCCGCCCCGGTTGCGGTAAACCTTGGCCTGGCTGGGCACGAAGCTGGCATTCCGCTCGGCGGCACCATACTGGAGGCTCAGGGCCACGACCGGGCCGGTGGCCAGGGCGGGCGTCACTTCCCAGGTACGGTTCACGAACTCGGCGGTGCGGCTGTAGGGGGCGCCGCTGGTGCCGTTGGTGAACAGGCCACTAAAGGTGCGGACCTGGAACGTGGTGCCGGTGCCACTGTTGGCCAGCGTGAGGGGGGTGAAGGAGGCCGCCGTACCCACCGGGAAGGCCACGGCCGAGCCATCGCCCGGCACGGGCCGCACCACGAAGCCACCCGTGGCCGCCACGTCGGGCGTTATCACGTAGCGGCTGGCATCGGCCCCGGTCACGGTGGCGGCAGTGCCCAGGGTCAGGTTCTGATTATCAAGGGCCAACCGGCCGGCCGTGAAAGCCAGCGCCCCGCTCACGCTCACGGGGCTGAGCAGGCGGACATTGGCCGCGTTGTTGATGGTCAGGTTATTCAGGGCCAGCGCCGCGCTGCTGCCCGTGCTGATGGTTTGCTCGGTGCTGCCGTTCAGCTCCAGGGTGCCTGGGCCGGCTAGGGTGCCGGCGGCAGCTACGTTGCCGCTCACGCGCAGGGTGGTGCCGACGGCCAGGGTCACGCTGGCCCCGCTTTCCACGGTGAGGTTGCGGGCGGCCAGGGTGCCGGCCGCCAGGCTGGGGGCGAAGCTGGTACCGGCCGGAATCAGCACGTCGGTGCTGGCGGTGGGCGTCACGCCGTTTTCCCAGTTGCGGCAGTCGGCGGGGTCGGCCGAGGCGTCGTTGCTGGTCCAGATGGCCACCTCGTTGGTGGGGGCCGGGACCGTGCGGGTGTTCACGGCGGTGGGGGCGGTGTAGCTCGCCTTCACGAAGCAGCGCTGGCCGGCCACGGTGGCGGTGGTGTTGCGGACTTTCAGGGCCAGCCAGCCGGTGGTGCCGGGCGTGTAGCTGCCCGTGGCGGCGGTGGTCCCGCTGGCGCTGCTCAGCAGCTGGCCGCGCAGGTCATACACCCCGATGGTGAGGCTGCGGGTGTTGCCGCCGGCCTCGGGAAAGAGGTTGTAGCTGACCGGCTGGCCAGCCTGAACGTAGATTTTGCCCACCAGCCGGGTGTTGGTCGAGTTGCTGGGCAACGCCCCGCCCTGGCCCAGGCTGTTGCAGTTCAGGTCACCGAGGTCGTCGGCCATTTCCCACTCCTGGGTGGTGAGCGTGGGGAGGGCGGGCTGGTAGCCGTCGTTGTCCTGCCCCACCGGGGCCCACACCGAGTAGCCGCGGCGGCCGGCCGCCGCGCTGCCATTGCAGGGTGGCGTGTTGATGCGCACACGCCGGTCGTTGGGTACGGTGTACGTATCGTTGCCATTGGCCCCGGAATAATCCTTGAGCACCGTGCCGGGCGCGAAATCCGAGTCCACGAAATCCAGTTTCCAGTCGTTCTCGGAGTCATTGATGCCAATGATGGCGCGGGCGCTGCGCTCAATGATGAGGTGGTCCGGGGCCTGAAAACGGACCTTGTAGGCCCCGTTTTTGAAGTCCAGGTTCTGGTGGCACCAGATGAGGTTTTCCAGGTCGGAGCGAACCGGCAGGCTGGTCGTGCTGGTGGCCTCGTGGGCGTAGCGCTGGCCGTTGCTCACGTTGAACAGGTCTTCGAAGAAGATTTGCGGCGCCCCGTCCATCGCCAGGGCCACGGCGTAGGCAATGGACAGGCGGGTGTTGAACGGGTCGATGTGCGGGGCCAGCTCCGAGCTGGTGTTCCAGCCGATGTAATTGCCGGAGCCGTTGAGCTGGGGCCGGAAGGTGTCGTGGTTATTCACGAAAGGCACCGTGCGATGCACGTAGGTGTTGGAGCCGGCGTAGTAGGCCACACGCTGGTCTTGCTGGATGCCAGGCAGAGAGCCGACATTGAAGAAGCCGTTGCCCTGGGTCATGCTGTAGATGCCTTCCCGCAGGCCGAAATCGAAGGTGCCAAACAGGAAGTCATTGCCGCTGTTCTGGGCGTTTACCGTGGTGGTATAGCCATCGAGGTCACTCTTGCCACCCACGTACTCGCCCACGTTGAACATGGCTTCGCCGCCGTTGGCCCAGCCGGCGCTGTATTTCAGGTTGAAGCTCAAATCCTGCTGAATGGGGTAGCTGAAGTGCTTCACCGCGTCCCAGCGGAAGCCGTCGACCCCGGTCTGCTTTTTCAACCACACTATCCACTTACGGGCCTCATCGCGGGAGTAGCCCGCATTCTGAGTCGGGTTGTAGGTGGCGTTGGTGCTGGGGCCGTAGCCGTCCCCGCCCCCGTCGTCGCCAAAGCAGAAGTCGGCCCCGAACATGGGTTCGGCCATCGCGCCGCTTATCGAGTTGTGTCCGAGATGGGGGTGAAAGTTGGTGTAGTTTTTTGACCAGCGACCCCGGCGTTCCAGGTACTCCGGGGCGTTTTCACCCCCGGTCTGGGGCACGGGCGTGGCGAAGCACGAATAGCGAAAATTCTTGTACCCACTGCCACTCTGCACCGAATACGAGTTGGGGTCTATCCCCCCGGCCCCGTTGCCGGCCCCGGCGTTGTCGATGTGGTTCAGCACGATGTCCTGAATCACCTCGATGCCGTTGGCGTGCATCACGGCCACCATGCGCAGAAACTCGTCCTTGGTCCCGAAGCGGGTCCGCGTGTCGTTCTTCTGAAACTTGTCGCCGAGGTCGTAATGGTCGAAGGGCGAGTACCCGACCCCGTTCGTGCCGCCGTTTTTGGGCGTGGGCGGAATCCAGACCGCGTCAATGCCCATGCCCTTGAGGCGGGGGGCCAGCTCGGTGAGGTAGTCGGCCCATTTCAGCGGGTAGGTACCGTTGTAATAGTCCCACCAGAAAGCCTGAAGCACCACCTTTTTAACCGTGGTTTGGGCGTGGGCCGCATAGCTGCCCAGTTGGGCCAGCACCAGCAATGCCAGCAGCGCGTAGCGTTTTCTCATCGGGTTGCGGAAGCAAAAATAGTTAGGTTGGAACAGGAACAGCGAATTTACAGCATCTCAATCTGATAAACAAGTTAAAATCCTACTGATGAGTGTGCTAAGGTTTGCGCATGCAACGGATTTTCCTGCTTCAGCAATGAGGTATTTGGTTATGAATGAACAGCTTCTGCCAACCCTGCTAAGTATTCACCGTAAACCTACGGCAAAACATTTGTTCCTTTTACTTTCATACTTTACCAGTTCTTTAAAATGAAGTTTTTCTCCCATTCGGCAGCCTTTGCGTGGCTCACCGTTCCCGTCCTGGCCGGTGGCCTGCTACTCAGCAGCTGCAACAGCCAGCCCACCGCCACCGAAGCTGATAAAACAGCCACCGTCGTTTCCGGCGAAACCAATGCAGCCTCTGATAGCTCGGCCGTAACGGCCTCGGCCGATGGCATGAGCGCCGTGAAGCCCACCGGGGCCAAGCCCGCCTGGGGCCCCAACATCAAGCCCGAAATGCAGGCCGTTATCGAGCAGCTGATGAGTTTCAAAAATAAGCCCCTGCCCGAGCTCACGGCCGTGCAGGCCCGCCAGCAGCCCAGCCCGGCCGATGCCGTGGCCAAGCTGATGCAGGCTAACAACATGCCCATGCCGCCCATGAACTGCGATACGATGAGCAAAACCCTCATGCCCGGCGTGCAGGCCCGTATCTACACGCCCAAGGGCGGCACGGCCCCGTACCCGGTTATCGTGTATTACCACGGCGGCGGCTGGGTAATTGCCAACCTCGATACCTACGGGGCCTCGACCCAGGCGCTGTGCGAAAAAACCGGTGCCGTCGTGGTATCGGTGGCTTATCGCCAGGGCCCGGAGCATAAGTTTCCGACAGCCCACGACGACTCGTTTGCCGCCTACCAGTGGGTGTTGAAAAACGCCGTCAGCATTAAGGGAGACGTGAATAAGGTGGCTGTGGTGGGCGAAAGTGCCGGTGGCGGCCTGGCCTGCGCCGTGAGCATGATGGCCCGCGACCGCAAAGTGGCCCTGCCAAAATACCAGGTGCTGGTGTACCCCATCGCCGGCTACGACATGAACACGCCTTCGTACCAGGCCAATACCGAAACCGCGCCCCTCAATAAGGCCGGCATGGGCTGGTTCTTCAAGAACTACCTGCGTACGCCCGCCGACGGCAAAGACCCCCGCATCAACCTCGTGGCGGCTAATCTGAAAGGCCTGCCGCCCACTACCATTATTGCGGCCGAATATGACCCGTTGATGAGTGAAGGCAAAACCCTGGCCGACAAGCTTAGCGCCGCGGGCGTGAAAACTAATTACCAGCTCTACAACGGCACAACCCACGAATTTTTCGGCATGGCCGCCGTAGTGCCCGAAGCGAAAGAAGCCCAGGGCGTAGCGGTAAGTGACCTGAAAGGGGCGTTGAAGTAGGAACTGTCATTGCGAGTGGAGCGGAGCGGAACGCGGCAACCCGTCCTCGCAATACCAGACACCTGATAATGTGAAAAGCCTCGGCACTGCGTAGTGTCGAGGCTTTTTTGTGTCGAAATAAAGGACTTGCCACAACCCAAAGCTTAGCGCATCGAGAGGACGGATTGCCGTGCTACGCTCCACTCGCAATGACAAGCGGCTTCAAACTACTCCGCCGCAAACCGCACGTCTACCTGCGAGTCGAAGTGCAGGCCCAGCAGCTCGGAAGCATTGCCCTGGCAGATGCCCAAACACAGGTAGTCCTGGCTGTTGAAGATGACTACGGCCTCGCCGGGTGCCACGGCCGAAAAGTGTAGGTGCAGCTCCCGCACCACATCGCGCCCAAAATGCACGGCCAGACTCCGGCCGTGCCCCACGGCCTCTACGGCCGTGCGCGAGATATTGGTAATCAGGTTGCCGTAGTGGTCGACGTGGGCCACGTGACCAGTGATGCGGTGGTCCTGGAGGCGCAGCTGACGATTGTTGAGGCGATGAAAATCGATGACCTCGGGGCCGAGGCTGGCCATTTCCGTGCCCTGGGCCAGGGCCACGGCGGCCGGCAGCAGCACGTCGCGGGTGGGGGAGGAGCTGACGGCGGCGGGCAGGGCCACCAGCTGCTCGGGTGCCCCGGCGCAGAGCAGCGCCAGAATGCCGTTGTCGCCGGCCACGAAATAATGGCCCTCAAACAACGCTATTTGCCAGCCCGGCTCGGGGCCCGCCCCGTGGTCGGCCACGCCGATGAGGTGGACCGTGCCCGTTGGAAAATCCCGGAACACAGCCTGGAGAACGTGAACGGCGTGCGGGATGTTAAAGGGTTCGATGCCGTGGCTGATATCGACCACCAGCGTGGTGGGGGCCAGGTGCAGCAGCCGCGCCTTGAGTGCCGCCACGTAATGGTCGCGGTAGCCAAAATCTGTCAGCAGCGTAATCAATCCCATGCCTGTGTTCCGTAGTTTTTCGTAGTATTGTTCATTCGCTCGAACCGGGACAAAAATAGCCGGTTTAAGGTGAAAACGGGCTGTTTCTTGTCCACCTACTTTTTTCCCCCCTCTCTCCCAACTTGGTCGAAAAAATCATCACCCTCGAAAACATGTCTCTGGTCGATTTCCTCGGCCCCGACAATCAGAATATCCGCCAGCTGGCCGCCGCTTTTCCCGGCTCCAAAATCATCAGCCGCGGCAACGAAATCAAAATCCAGGGCCAGACGGAAGTCATTGCCCGCATCAACGACCTGCTATCCTCGCTCATCGAGCACTACCACCAATACGGCCAGATTACCGAAAAAACCGTGAACCAGTACCTATCCGCCACTTCCGAAGAGGCCGAGGGCCGGGTGCTGGCCGCCTCGCCCGACGTAATTCTCTTCGGGGCCAAAGGCGGCGTTATCAAAGCCAAAACCCCCAACCAGCAAAAGCTGGTGGATACCGTGATGGCCCACGACCTCACCTTCACGCTGGGGCCGGCCGGCACGGGCAAAACCTATATTTCGGTGGCCCTGGCCGTGCGCGCGCTCAAGAACAAGGAGGTGAAGAAAATCATCATCTCGCGCCCCGTGGTGGAGGCCGGCGAAAGCCTGGGTTTCCTGCCCGGCGACATGAAGGACAAGGTGGACCCCTACCTGCGGCCCATTTACGATGCCCTGGAAGACATGATTCCGGCCGAAAAGCTGAAGTTTTACCAGGAAAATAAAATCATCGAAATTGCCCCGCTGGCCTACATGCGCGGCCGGACGCTCAACAACGCTTTTGTGCTGCTCGACGAAGCCCAAAACACCACGCCGAGCCAGATTAAGATGTTTCTGACCCGCATGGGCCCCACCGCCAAGGTGATGGTGAACGGCGACCGCAGCCAGATTGACCTGCCCACCCGCCAGAAATCGGGCCTGATGCAGGCCATGGATATCCTGAAAAACGTGCAGGGAATCGGCTACGTCGAGATGACGTCCGAGGACGTGGTGCGCCACCGTTTGGTGAAGGAAATCGTGGAGGCGTACGACCAGTTTGATACCGAAGAAACCATGCGTCAGGCGCAGGCCAACGGCATTCCGCGCCGCGACGAGCGGCACGAGCGCCGCCTGCGCGAGCAGCAGGACGCCGGCCTGCCCAACCCCGAAATGGACCTGCCGGTAAACCACGAGCAGCCACTGTAACTATTAACCATCTGTCATCCTGAGCGCCGCGAAGGACCTTGTCCCGATTAGACGATTTAGTTACTACTAATCCGTTTAATTCGGGATAAGGTCCTTCGCAGTGCTCAGGATGACAATTTTTTGCCCTGACCTATGTCTGCCACCGCTTACCGCGTCACCGACCTGCGCGACCTCGACGCCGCCTTCACCATCCGTGAAAAAGTCTTTGTGGAAGGCCAGGGCGTACCCGCTACCCTGGAAAACGACTTCCACGACCGCACCGATGCCCGCCACTACCTGGCCCGCACCGACGACGGCACGCCCGCCGGGGCCGCCCGCTGGCGTGAAACCGAAAACGGCGTGAAGCTGGAGCGCTTCGCCGTGCTCGAAGACTTTCGCAACCAGGAAATCGGGGCCGCGCTGCTCCACGCCGTGCTGGTCGATGTGCGGGCCGAGCTGCCCGATGCCGAGGTGTATTTGAACGCGCAGCTGCGGGCCGTGCCGTTTTATGAGCGGCACGGATTCCGTAAGGAGGGGGAGATGTTTGAGGAGGCGAATATTCAGCACTTTAAAATGGTGCTGGGGTAGCGCTGTCACAGGCACACCGCTACATTAGCGCCGGCCGCTGGGTTATTTCGTGGTAGCAGATGTGGGCCTGGCTGAAGTAGTGAAACACCATGCTTTTGCGGGTCTGGGCCGGGTCGAGGTGGGGTTCGCCGCCGTGCATCAGGTTGGCGTGCCAGATGAAGACGTCGCCTTTGCGGGCCAGGAAAACCTGCTTTTCGATGCCGGCTTCGGTGATTTTGCGGGCGATGTTGGCTTCGTATTCCTTGTCGCCGATGAGCCACTCGGTGCCTTCGTTCTGGTAGTCGGCATTGAGATAGTAGGGCAGCTGGTGGCTGCCGGGGTAGTAGTGCAGCGGGCCGTTGCCGGGCGTGATATCTTCCAGCGCCACCCAGGCCGCGGCCATACCGCCCAGCGGGAAGGTACTCATGTGAATGCTGTCGGAATGGGTGCGCTGCTGGCTGCCGGTCAGGAAGTTGATGCTTTGAAAGAGCCTGGTTTCATGGCCCAGCAGGGCGGCTACTAGTTCCCGCAAAGCTCCCTCGCCCGCCGCCCGAATGCGCGCCGACTTACGGAAAGCAAACATGAACTTGTTGCGGTAGCGCAGGCTGATTTGCTGGCTGGCAATGAGTCCGGCGAGCTCCTTATTGATTCCGTCGACGGCTTCAACCCTCAAAAAGCCCGGCAGAATGGCAAAGCCATTCTCCTCAAATGCCAGCAGGCTGGCCTGGCTGGCAGCCGGCAGCGCCCGAAAAGCCGGCACTACTGCCAACCGCCCGGCCAAAGACGCTACCGGTGGCAGCCCCGCTCTGGCCGGTAAGTGGGCAAAGTCGCGGCTACTGATGGGGGAGAAGTACTGCTTTTTCAGCCCCAGCTTTTGGTAGATGGGCAGGTTGTGGGCCAGCCGCCGGCGCTGAAACACGTTGTAGGCGGCGTAGCTAAGCTTGAGGCGGCGCAGAAAGGAAAACATGGGGCAAAGCAGGGTTTGGAGCCTCCAAGATACTATCGCGGCCCAGCGCCCCGCACTTCGGCCATCAGAGTATGTGGCCAAACCGCTACATTGCCAGTCCGCTACGCTTTCCTGCTTCTGCCATTTCATGACTACCTGGGCCACCTTTCCCTTTGTGCGCTACACGCCGGCGCTGATTATTGGCATCGTGGCCTACCTGTATTTCGGCGCGGCGTGGCCGGAGCTATGGCCGGCTACCGTGGGCCTGGCCGGGCTAAGCATGGGCCTTATTTTCTGGAGCGTGCGCCAGCGCCAGCCCGCCCTCACGGACGCGGCCGGGGTGTTGTCGCTGCTCACCATCGTGGCCCTCGGGGCCACCCTCACCCAGCGGGCCACCGAAAGCCGCCGCGCCGACCACCTCTCCCGGTTCGCCGACAAAGTGGAGTGCTACCAGGCCGTGGTGGACGAGGCTACCGTGGTGCGGGCCGCCACTTTTGCCACCACCCTGCGGGTGCAGGCCGTGCGCGTGGCCGGCCGCTGGCGGGCGGCCACCGGCGGGGTGCGGGTGTCGCTGCCGCGGGTGGCCGGCATCGCGCAGCCGGGCTACGGCGAGGTGTGGCTCATCCGGGGGCGGCCCGACCTCAGCAAGCCCCCGCTGAACCCCGGCGAGTTCGACTATGCCCGCTACCTGGAGTACCGGCAAGTCTATCACCAGCAATACATTCACCCCGACCAGTACCGGATACTACGGCTGGCCCCGCCCAACTACCTGGTGGCCCTGAGCATGCGGGCGGCCGCGCAGCTCGATGGCGTTTTTCGGCACTACATCACCGCCCGGCGGGAGTATGCCATTGCCTCCGCGCTGGTACTGGGCATTAAGGACGACGTGGATTTGGCCACCAAGCAGGCCTACACCGCCACCGGCACCACCCATATTATGGCCGTGAGCGGCTTGCAGGTGGGCTTGCTATTTGCGGCCATGTCGTGGCTGCTGCGGGTGCTTTTTGGGCGGGTGAAGGGGTTCCGGCTGTGGTCGGCGCTGGTGGGCCTGGCCGTGATTTGGAGCTATGCGTTTCTGACGGGTTTGTCGGCCTCGGTGCTGCGGGCCACGGTCATGTTCACCGTCATCATCATTGGCCGGGCCCTGAACCGGCAGGATTCCATCTTCAATACGCTGGGCGTGGCCGCCTTCGGCTTGCTGGTCTGGAACCCGTTTTTGGTGGCCGATGTGGGCTTTCAGCTCTCGTTTCTGGCGGTGCTCAGCATCGTGTACGTGCAGCCGCGCATTGCGCGCTGGGTCGATGTGGAAGCTTTTTTCTACGCCCGGCGGCGGCCCTGGCAGGCCCGGCCGGTGCAGTGGGCCTGGCGGGGCAGCGGCTGGTTTCTGGATAAAGTGTGGCAGGCCGTGGCGCTGTCGCTGGCGGCGCAGGTGGCCACGTTCGGGCTGGGCCTGTATTATTTCCATCAATTCCCGCTCAGTTTTTTGTTTTCCAACCTCGTGGCCGTGCCCATTTCGAGCGGGGCCGTGTACGTGGGCCTGGCGCTATTGGGGCTGAAAGGGCTGGCGGCCGGCATCGGGGCGCTGCTCCCGGCCGGGGCGGCGTGGTGGCTCGATTTGCTACCCCGGCTCGTGGCCTTTGTATTTGAAAAAATGGTGTGGGCCTTCAACGAATACATCTTCCTGATTAGCCGCCTGATGGCGAATTGGGTTATCCGGGATATTCACGTTTCGGCCCTGCAAACGGTCTTGCTCTTTGGCCTGATTGGCACCGGCCTGGCCTGGCTCAATACCCGGCACCTGGGCTGGCTGCGCGGCATGGCCCTGGTGCTGCTGGGCTATGCTGGCAGCCGGGTGGCCGAGGCCCGCGCCGTGGCCCCGACGGAGGAATTTATCGTGTACAGCATTCCGCGCCGCTCGGCGGTGGGCTTCTGGCAGGGCGCGGCGGCCGAGTTCGTCACGCCCGACTCGCTGCCCCTCACCGAAACCGAGCGCACCTACCGCCTGCTGCCCGGCATCATCCGGCGGGCGGCGCGGCGCACGGCCTACCGCGTGGGCTGGCGCGGCAGCACCGTGCCCGTGCAGCGCCTCGCTGACCGCGACAGCGCCAACCCAACGCTTTATTTCAGGCCCGGCCCCGTGGTGCTGGCCCGCTGGCGCGGCCTGCGCATCGGCTTCGTGGCCAGCCGCATTTCGTCGGCTACGCAGCCCGCGCCTATCGATGTGCTGGTACTGCGCCGCAATGCCCGCATCGCTCCCGAAACCGTGGCGGCCGTATTTGGCCCCCGGGTGCGGGTCGTGTTCGACTCGTCCTGCAAAATCTGGTACGTAGCCCGGCAGGATTCTTTGCTGCGGGCCCGGGGCTTCCGCACCTGGGACGTCACGGCGCAAGGAGCCTTTCGCTGCACCCCGCCATTGGCTGCCCGGCGCTGAGCGGGGCCGGTCGGGCAACCACCAGCAGGCTTCTTGCGAGTTAGCCCAAAATGGCCAACGGTCCGGTTGCCAGCCGGTTTCGGCTGGCGCGGCCGGGGTTTGGTCGAGTTCAGCAGACCGTCCGGGCATTTTTTACGTTAATTGCCGCAACGGATGCCACCATTTCACCTCTCGGGGCATCCTTGCTGTACCCATCCGTCCGCGCCCTCACCCGCTCCTTATGGAAAACCTGCTCACCTCCGAACTCGAAGCTCTTCGCTACATTCAGTACGAAGCCCAGGACCGCATCGGTTATATCACCCTCAACCGCCCCGACAAGCGCAACGCCCTCAACGCCGACGTGGTTACGGAGTTGAAGCAAGCCTTTGAGTTTGCCGAAAACGACAATGCTGCCAAGGTCATCGTGCTGCGGGCGGCCGGCGACGTGTTCTGCGCCGGGGCCGACCTGGCCTACATCCAGGAGCTGCAAGGCTTTGGCTACACCGACAACCTGGAAGACAGCACGCACCTCATGCAGCTTTTTCACCAGATTTATACCCTTAAAAAGGTGGTTATCGGGCAGGTGCAGGGCCACGCCCTGGCCGGCGGCTGCGGCCTGGCCGCCATCTGCGACCTCACCTTTGCCGTGCCCGAGGCCAAATTCGGCTACACCGAAGTCAAAATCGGGTTTCTGCCGGCCATCGTGAGCGTGTTTCTGCTGCGCAAAATCGGCGAAGCCCGCACCAAGCAGCTGCTGCTTACCGGCGACGTTGTTTCGGCCCAAACGGCCCTCGACATGGGCCTCATCACCTTCCTGGCCCCGAAAGAAGAGCTGGCGGCCAACGTGCGCACCTACGCCCAGCGCCTGTGCCGCGAAAACTCCGGCCAGAGCATGGAAGTGACCAAGGAAATGCTGGCCCGCCTGCCCGAGCTCGCCCTCGAAGAAGGCCTGCGCTACGCCGCCCAGCGCAACGCCGAAGCCCGCGGCTCCGAGGATTGCCGCAAAGGCATTGCCGCGTTCCTGAGCAAGGAGAAAATTGGTTGGTAGCGCGAAAACCCGTTTCTTTGTAGCCAAATAAAAACCGAAACGCCGTTCCGTTCCCGGAATTTCCAGGGACGAAACGGCGTTTTCGCGTCCATTCCAAACAACCTTTTCCCGCTTCGGTTACTTCCGCATGACTGCACTGGCCGCCATTGGTATTGTTCTCGCCACGTTCGGCTTCATGGAGTTCTGGGCGTGGTTCATGCACAAGTTCGTGCAGCACGGGCCGCTGTGGGTGTTGCACCGCTCGCACCACGTGCGGCACCCGCACCCGGTGGAGCGCAACGACTTATTCTTCCTGATTTACGGAGCCATTTCGGCCGGGCTGTTCGTCATCGGTGACAGTGGGGGGCGCTGGTGGTTTTGGGTAGGCGTGGGCATTGCGGCCTACGGCACCGTGTATTTTTTTGTGCACGACGTGCTGATTCACGGCCGGTTGCGGTTCTGGAAAAAGTCGCAGAATACCTATCTGCGGGCGCTCAACATGGCCCACAAAACGCACCACAAAACCAAGGGCCGCGACGGTTCGGCCGAGTTTGGCTTGCTGTGGGTGTCGCCCAGATACCTTACGCTGGCTAGGAAGCAATTAAAAATTAAAAAAGAGAAAATTAAAAATGATTCCGATGCGGAACTCAGTAAAAAAGAGGCCGCTCGCTAATTTTTAATTCTTCATTCATAATTTTTAATTACTTCAATGGGCCACTTTTCCATCAGCGACCTAGAGCAGCTATCGGGCATCAAGGCGCACACTATTCGGGTGTGGGAGCAGCGCTACGACCTGTTGAAACCCGTGCGTACGCCCACCAACATTCGCCTGTACAGCGAGGAAGACCTGCGACGCCTGCTCAACGTGGCTACGCTGTGCGGCCGGGGCCAGCGCATTTCGCAGGTGGCCCGCCTCAGCGACGAAGAAATAAATGCCGCGGTGCTGGCCTGCTGCGACGACGGCCACGACTATCACCTCCAGGTGAATGCCCTGCTGGCCGCCATGCTCGGGTTCGATGAAATTCTCATCAACCACCTGTTCAGCGAGGCCACGGCTCGCATGGGCTTCGAAAAAATGATGCTCTACATCGCCTATCCGCTGCTCCAGCGCATTGGGCTGATGTGGCTGGCTGGCGCCGTGAACCCGGCCCAGGAGCACATGATGTCGCACTTGCTGCGCCAGAAAATGCTGGCCGCTACCGATGCCCTGCCCGGCGTGCCCACCAGTGCGCGCCGCTGGCTGCTGTTTTTACCCATCGATGAGCTGCACGAGCTGGCACTACTCTTTATGAACTACGCCCTGCGGCTGCGCGGCCAGCACACCCTCTACCTTGGCCAGAACATGCCCACTGAGGAGCTGGGAGTCGTGTGCGAAACCTACCAGCCCGATGCCGTAGTAGCCGTGCTCACCCTGCAACCCGAGCGGGGCCGGGTAGCCGAGTTCGCGCAGGAAGTTTCGGCGCAGTGCCCCGGCAAGCTGGTGGTGCTATATGGCCCGCTGGCGCGGCAGGAAGGGCTGGTGCTACCGCCCAACTGCGTGGCCCCGGTGCTGATGACTGACTTTTTGGCGTTGGTGTCCACGCTGGAAAAGGAGCCCGTAGCGGCATAAGAAGCTATTTGAGTTGGCTGGAGGCCGTTGGCCGAGTACCCCGGATTTTTAATTCGGCTCGTCTGGGCGGTAAAAAACGCGGTTCCGAATCGGGCAAACGGGCCGAATTAAAAATTCGGGGTGCTCCACCTGCTAACTGGTGTGCCAGCTTCACAAAATGATAACGTGCAGGTCACCCTCCGCCAGCCAAACAAAACCTTTGCTGGGTGTAGATTAACGCGATTATGGAGAAGAAGTAGGCGTGCCGAGTAAAATTCTTTCGGCCGAAGCCGTCCCATTTCGCGGTTGGCTCGTATATTTGTTTAACTATCGGCCACGAAAAGCTAAACAGCATGACTTCGCTCGAATTCACCTCGCAAGTGCAGAAGATTTCGCTCACCCTCCGGCCCGCCGCCATGAATTTGACGCGAGACGCTGATGACGCAAAGGACCTAGTGCAGGAAACCCTCCTGAAGGCCCTTCTTAATAAGGACAAGTTTAAAGCCGGTACCAACCTGAAGGCGTGGTTGTATACCATTATGCGCAACACCTTCATCAACAACTACAACAAGATTACCAAGCGCAGCTCCAACATTGACAGTACGGAGTATTTTCAGTATTTTAATACCGACCAGAACTACATCACCCACAATGGGGCGACGTCCGATTTTGTGGTGCGCGACATCAACGAGGCCATTGCCGGCCTGGGCACCGACTACCGCACGCCGTTTATGATGTACTACATCGGCTACAAGTACATGGAGATTGCCGAGAAGCTGCAAATTCCCATCGGTACCGTCAAAAACCGCATTCACATTGCCCGTAAGGATTTGAAAGCGGCTTTGCAGGTGTATGCGCCGGTGGGCGCTTCGGCCGGTAGCGAGGCTGCCGAAACCCTTGATGACTAGTTTGCCCGCGCCCGCGCGGTGGCCGCCGGCCCTTGCTGCTGCACTTGCGGCGCGGGGCCGGCGGCCCTTTTTTTAGGCGTACTTCGCCGTTTCATTCACTATATCTGCTCCTGCCTTTGTCTTCGTCCGCCGCCACCATCGCCGCCACCGCTGTTACCACTGCTGTCAACGCCGCCATTAGTGCTGCCACGACGCTGCCGGTGGGCTCACCCAAACACGCCGTGGTTATCGGAGCCGGATTTGCCGGGCTGGCGGCCGCTACCACGTTGGCGCAGGCCGGCTGGCGCGTCACCATCCTCGAAAAAAACGAAGGCCCCGGCGGCCGGGCCCGCGTGTTCCGCGCCCAGGGCTTCACCTTCGACATGGGCCCGAGCTGGTACTGGATGCCTGATGTTTTCGAGAAATACTTTGCCCGGTTCGGTAAGAAAGTTTCCGATTATTACGAGCTGGAACGGCTCGACCCGTCGTATCAGGTGATTTTTAAAGGGCCGGAGGCGGTAGATATTCCGGCCAAAATGAGCGAGCTGCGGGCCCTGTTCGAGCGCTACGAGCCCGGCAGCGCCGCCCGCCTCGACGAGTTTCTGAAACAGGCGGCTTATAAGTACGAAGTGGGCGTCAACCGGCTGGTGTACGCGCCCAGCCGCTCAATTTTCGAGTTTGCCGACCCCAAACTGCTGGTCGATGTGGTGCGCATGGACGTGCTGCAAAGCATGTATAAGCACGTTCGCAAGTTCTTCAAAGACCCGCGCCTGCTGGAGCTGGTGGAATTCCCCATCCTGTTTCTCGGCGCGACTTCGGAAAATACGCCCGCGCTCTATTCGCTGATGAACTATGCCGACCTCGCGCTGGGCACCTGGTACCCCAAGGGCGGCATGCACAAGATTGTGGAAGGCATGGTGCGCCTGGCCGAGGAACAGGGCGTAGAGCTTGCGTATAATGAGGAAGTGACCGAAATTGTGGTCGAAAACGGCCGCAGCACCGGCGTCCGCACGGCCAATGGCTTCTTCGCGGCCGATGCCGTGGTGGCCGGGGCCGACTACCATCACATCGAGCAGCAGGTGCTGAAACCCGAGTTTCGGCATTACGATGAAAAGTACTGGGACTCGCGCACCATGGCCCCGTCGAGCCTGCTGTTCTACCTCGGCGTGAACCGCAAGCTCGACAAGCTGCGCCACCATAACCTGTTTTTCGACGAGGACCTGACCCAGCACGCCCGCGAGATTTATGAGCAGCCGCAGTGGCCCACCAAGCCGCTCTACTACGCCTCGGTGCCCAGCAAAACCGACCCCACGGTAGCCCCCGAAGGCCAGGAAAACCTGTTCCTGCTCGTTCCCGTGGCCCCCGACCTGACCGATGACGAGGCCACCCGCGAGCGCTACTACGACCTGATAATGGACCGCCTCGAACGCCACTGCGGTCACCCCATCCGCGACGCGGTGGTGTATAAGCGCAGCTACGCCCACCGCGACTTCATCGCCGACTACCACAGCTACAAAGGCAACGCCTACGGCTTGGCCAATACGCTCAAGCAAACGGCCATTCTGAAGCCCACGCTGAAGAGTAAAAAAGTCAGTAATTTGTATTTCACCGGCCAGCTTACCGTGCCCGGCCCGGGCGTGCCGCCGTCACTCATTTCGGGGCAGGTAGTGGCGGGGGAAGTTTTAAAGGAAATTAAGTAGAACGTCATGCTTATCTGGTGTCCGCGCAGCCGAAGCATCTCGCGTGCAGCAGTAAATTAATCGTTCTACGGAGTTGATTACTTCTACGAGCGAGATGCTTCGGCTACGCGGACACCAGATAAGCATGACGTTCTTGGAGATTCATATATGGACCACGTTAAACTCTTCACCGACACCAGCCTGGCGTGCAGCAAGCTCATCACGGGGCGCTACAGCACTTCGTTCACGCTCGGCATTCGCACGCTTGATGAGCAGCTGCACTTGCCGGTGTACGCCGTGTATGGCTTCGTGCGCTGGGCCGATGAAATCGTGGACACTTTTCATGACCACGACAAAGCCGTGCTACTCGCGGACTTCCGCCGCCAGACCTACGAGGCATTGGATACGGGCCTGAGCTTCAACCCGGTGCTGCATTCGTTTCAGCACGTGGTGCGGCGCTATGGGATTGACCGTGAGTTTATCGAGGCCTTTTTGCACAGCATGGCCCTCGATTTGGAGGACCAGAACTACCACCCCGGCTTGTATCAGGAGTACATCTACGGCTCGGCCGAAGTGGTGGGGCTGATGTGTCTGCGCATCTTCTGCGACGGCGACACGGCCATGTTTGAGCGGCTGCGTGAGCCGGCCCGCCGGCTGGGCTCGGCGTTTCAGAAGGTGAATTTCCTGCGTGATATCCGGTCCGATTACGAGGAGCGGGGCCGCGTATACTTTCCCGGCGTGGTATACCAGCACTTCAGCGACGCGACCAAGAGCGAGATTGAAGCCGACATCAAAGCTGATTTTGAGGCGGCCTACGCGGGCATTCAGCAGCTGCCGCCCTCGGCCAAGCTGGGCGTATACCTGGCTTATGTGTATTACCTGAAGCTCTTTTACAAGATTAAGAAGCTGACGGCCGCCCGCATTCTGGGTGAGCGGGTGCGCGTGCCCGACAATACCAAGCTGCTGCTGCTGCTGGGGTCGTATTTCCGCTACCGACTCTCGCGCATCTAAGCCGAATTTTGCGCACGGCTTTTGCCAGGGACGTAGGCGATGCGTAGTTGCGCTGTAATTTTGTCGCTATGAGGATTCTCAGTTTAGTGTTTTTGTCGGCCATTGGGTGCGGTTTTACGGCTGCGCCGGTAACTGGCTCACCAGGAATCGGGCAAGTGACGGGCGGAATTGTTCAGCCCGTTTCCACTGCCTGCGCGCCGGCCGTTGGGGCCGTTTTCCCCTCTTCATTCATTTCTGTTTCAACGCCTGTGTCATCGTCCCCTTTTCATCCCGCCATCCTGCGCCGTCACTATGAGCTGGCCGCTGCTGACAAGTCTGCCGGCGAAAAATTCTACAAGCTGCTGGCCGACTACAAAGACCGCGACGCGCTGGTGCTGGCCTACAAAGCGGCGGCCGAGGCCATCCGGGCCCGCGACGCGTCGATGTTCAACAAGCTCACCTACGTGCAGGACGCCGCCAAAACCTTCGAGCAAGCCGTGGGCCTCGACCCGCAGAACCCCGAAATCCGGTTCCTGCGCTTCTCGGTGGAAAGCAACCTGCCCGCCTTCCTGGGTCTGAGCAAGCACGTAGATGAAGATAAGGGAATGCTCTTGAGCGCTGCCCTGAGCCACCCTGGGTCGGGTTTGGATGCGGACGCTTTCCGCACGGTGCGCGACTTTTTGGTGGAGCGCGGCCACGTCAGCGACGATGACGCCCAACGCCTTAGCAAGGTGAAAGAGTAGCAGTGCTGCCTCCGGGAATGGGTGCTTAGGTGGGGGAGGACAAGCTGGATTAAGTTCTATCACCGTATTTTAGGCGGCCCGGCCTGTAGCTCGCAACCTTGCGGGCAGGTTACTGGTTACTCAGGCCTATGCCTCAACTATCGCTCAGCGTCCGAATCGACCCCAACTCTGGCTTTTGCTTTGGGGTGATATACGCCATCCAGATGGCCGAAGACCTGCTCGATGAGCAAGGGTACCTGTATTGCCTGGGCGATATCGTGCATAATGATGAAGAAGTACAGCGCCTGGAGGCGCGGGGGCTGCGCATCATCTGCCACGAGCAGCTGGCCGAGCTGCGCGACGAAGCCGTGCTGATACGTGCCCACGGCGAGCCTCCGGCCACCTATCAAATGGCCCTGGAGAACAACCTGACGCTGATTGATGCCAGCTGCCCGGTGGTGCTCAAGCTGCAAAACCGCATCAAAACCAGCTACGATAAAAAGGAGCAAATCTTCATCTACGGCAAGCACGGCCACGCCGAAGTGCTCGGCCTGCTGGGCCAGACCAGCGGCAATGCCGTGGTATTTGAGAATCTTGACGAGCTACTTAGCCACGAGCTGCCCGAAAACATCACCCTATACAGTCAGACCACCAAGAGCACCAACAGCTTTTATAACATCAAGAACCAGCTGGAAACGCGGGGTTATCAGGTGAATGCCAACGACACGATTTGTCGGCAGGTGAGCAACCGCGACAAGGACCTGCGTCGCTTTGCCGCCCAGTACGACCAGATTGTGTTCGTATCGGGCACCAAAAGCTCGAATGGTAAGGTGCTCTATCAGGTGTGTCTCGAAACTAATCCGCAGACCCACTTTATCTCCAACGTGGCCGAAATCAACGCCACCTGGTTCCAGCCGGGCCAGTCGGTGGGCATCTGCGGAGCCACCAGCACGCCCATGTGGCTGATGGAGCAGGTGCGCGACCGGCTGCTGAGCTTGTAGAACCGACCCGAGCGCGGACCCATGCAAATAACCGACCTACCGTTTGGCGTTACCAGCTGGGCCGAGGCGCACCGCAGCCACACCACCGCCGGGGCCACACTATTTATTGTCGATTGATGCTAACAGCCACCGAATCAACTGTTGCCTTTGTTGCGCCGCGCCGGGTTGCTCCCGCCCCGATAGGTGGCAAAGGCGTGGCCGTGGCGCTGCTGGTGCTGCTGGCGTGGGCGAGCCTGTTGACGTTTTTGCTCAGTAGCTACCAGCCCAACTGGCACTCGCCCGCGCCCTACCTGCTGGTCCTGCTGCAAACCCACCTTTACACCGGACTTTTTATCACCGCCCACGATGCCATGCACGGCGTAGTAAGCCCGCACAAGCGGCTGAATAACGCCCTGGGGACTTTGGCCGCCGGCCTGTTTGCCTACAACTGGTTTCCCGGCATGCTGGCCAAGCACCACGCCCACCACCGCCACGTTGGCACCTCAGACGACCCTGACTATCACGACGGTAACCACCCCGGCTTCCTGCCCTGGTTCCTGCGCTTCGCCTGGAACTACGTGACTTGGTGGCAGGTACTGCTGATGGCCGCGACCTATAACGTGCTGAAGCTGTTCTTTCCGCAAGCCAGTGTCATCGCCTTCTGGATGGTGCCGGCCGTGTTGGCTACTTTCCAGCTGTTCTTCTTCGGAACCTATCTGCCGCACCGCGGCGAACACGCGGCCGATAACCTGCACCGGTCGCGCAGCCAGTTCCGGCACCACCTGTGGGCATTTGTGAGCTGCTACTTCTTCGGCTATCACTACGAGCACCACGACCAGCCGTATCTACCGTGGTGGCGGCTGTGGCAGACCAAGTAAACCAAACGAAGAAGGCCCCGTTCGTCATCGAACGGGGCCTTCTTCGTTTGGTTACCAATGCTTAGTGAACGGCGTTGGTCTTCTTGCAGCAGTCCGGCAGGCGGTTGTAGGCACGGGCGTCGGCAGTTAGCTCATCGGCGTCGTAACCGGTTTTCTGCACGGCGGTGCGTAGCGCTTCGGGCGACGTTTTATCGGCTTTGTACGTCACCGTGACAATTTGAGTAGGGACATCAAGAACCGCGCTTTGCACGCCTTTCTCATAAGCCAGGCTTTTCTCAATGCGCGATTTGCACATGTCGCACACCGCCGAAGTTTTGAACTGGGCCGTAGTGGTGCCCGATGCTTTGGCCGCAGCCGGCGCAGTCTGGGCCTGGATGCTGGGGGAGAGGTGCAACAAAGCGAATAAGGGCAGGGCGAGGAGGAATTTCATGAAATTGGGTTAGGTAGTAGGTATGGCAGCTGTAACAAAATTGCTGCCGAAAAAGGTTAAATGCGATTAGTACTCGCTACTCAATGCGGTAGCGCAGCCCTCCGTAGGTGAGACGGCCAAACACCGGTCCCCACACCATGGCCGCGTCGAAAGTCGGCCCAAACGGGGTCGCCGCACCTTCGATGGGGTTGGGTTGGCGGTAGTTGGTCAGGTTCTCGACCCCAGCATACAGCTCCAGCCGCTTGAAGGCCCGCGTAACCTGGGCATTCAGGGCGGCGTAGCGCGGGGCCATTTCGGGCGTGTATTCCTGCCCCGAGCCGTGCGCATGCGCGCTGGAAACGTGCGCCAGTGGCCGTTGCCCAAACCATTGCACCGTGAAATCGCCGCGCCACTTATCAAATGCACTGGCGTAGCCCAGGTTTAGAAAAGCGCGATGAGCGGGGGTGAGGGGCTTGGGTAATAAAATATTGTCGTAGGTAGTGCGCACGGCGAGGTACTTATAGGCCCCTTTCACTTGCAGCCCTTTCAGCGGCTCAATTTGCAGCTCGGCCTGGAGGCTGCGGGAAAAGGAGCGGCCGCCGGGCACCAGGTTATTAATCTCAATAAGGCTCGGCGAAGTGTACATATCGGCCACCACCTGGTTCTGAAAATCAGTGTGATAGTAGTCGGTAATGAACGTAGCCGGGCGGCCCAGCGCCGTGAAATACTGCGTGGCGCTACCGCCCACGTTCCAGGCTTTCTCGGGGCGTAGGTTGGGGCCGATAACAAATTCGCGGGCACTGGCCAGCATGGCCGCATTGTCGGCAATGGGGTTGGCCACGCGGAAACCCCGGCCGGCGGCCAGGCGCAGCACGGTGTTTTTGGCCACGTCGTACTTCAGGTTCAGGCGGGGCGTTACCTGCCAGCCGTAGAGGTTGTGGCGGTCGGTGCGCAGGCCGGCTACCACGGTCAGGTTGCGGCTATTCTGGTAGGTATACTCGGCAAAGGCACCGGGCACCAGCTCGCGGCGGGCGCGGTGCTCGCGGGCATACGCCTCGGCGGGCGTTTCGGTGAGGTAGGTCCGGCCGTCGCTCAACAGCTCCTTATAGTCATCATAGAGAAAACTAAGGCCCGTGCGGTACACGTGCGCCGTGTTGCCAAGCGCACTCTGAAACAGCAGCGTGGCCAGGCCGGTGCGCTGGCTGCCGTCGTAGCGGCGCGAGGTGCGATTGCTAACGAGGTAGGGCGGGCGGGTGGGGTCGGGGTCGACGTGGTAAGTCTGGTAGCCGTACGAATACCGTGAGGTGAAGTCGTGGTCGGTACCACTCAGCAGCAGGCCCAGGCTCTGGAACGGGCGCGAGGGCCAGGTGTAGGAGGTTTTGGCGTAGCCGGTGTAGCGGGTGGTGGCCTGCGTGGTACCGTAATGCTGCCGGAACGCCGCGTCGCCGGTGTCGCGGAAGCCCAGTTGGCCGCCCTGCCGGGTTTCGCGCAGCGCGCCCAGGCCCACTTCACTCACCAGGCCGCGCCCCGACAGGTACTTCCACTTATTAAAAGCGTTGAACTGGGTGGCCAGCGGCAGGTCCAGAAACTGGTCGTTGTTGCGGTCCACGCGGTTGCCCAGGTAGTCGGTGTGCAGCAGCAGCACCGTGCTCCACTTCGGGTTGATGCGCGCCGAGGCATTCAGGTTGACATCGAATTTGCCGAGGTCGTTGCCGTACATATTGAACAGCAGCTGGTCCGTCTTATCCGGCTCTTTCAGCTTCACGTTCACCTGCCCCGAAATGGCTTCGTACCCATTTACCACCGAGCCCGTGCCCTTGATAATTTCAATGCTTTCAATCCACGGCCCGGCCAGGTAGCCCAGGCGGTAGGGGGCCGCCAGTCCGCGTAGGGCCGGCTGGTTGTCCACCGTCAGCAGCGAGTAGCTGCCATCCAGGCCAAGCAGCTGAATTTGCTTAGCCCCCGACACCGCATCCGAAGTCGTCACTTCCACCGAGGCGTTGGTTTCGAAGCTCTCGGCCAGGTTGCAGCAGGCCGATTTAGTCAGGTCCCGGCTCGAAATCACCTGCACGTTGGCCGGGGTGAGTGCCGAATAAGCGGGGCCCCGGGCCGTCACGACTACTTCGCCCAGCTCCTGGCCAGCACGCAGGGCCACCCGCAAATACGGTGCGCCGGTGGCGGCCACCACCAGCGTATCGGGGCGATAGCCCAGCGCCTGCACCACCAGCCGCGAAGCCGCCCGCGCCGGTCGAACCAGCGTAAAACGGCCCGCTTCGTCAGAATTAGTGGTAATCACCGGCGCGTTTGCATCGGGTGCATCATTGAGCCAGCGCAGCACCGCGCCGGGTAGGGGAGTGCCTTTGCCCGCTTCTGTAACCTCGCCCCGCACCGGCGCAATGGCCGATGACTGGGCCGCTGCCGCACCCGGGCGCAGGCTCACCAACGCCACCATTACCAATGGCAATAGCGGAAGGCTTCCGCATGTGGATTTCATATCGTCTGTAAATTAAGTATTTCTGAAAATAAAGTCGCTGGCAGGCAGCATCTTTTTGGCCCCGTGTCATCTGCTGACAACGGGCTTTTTCAGAAAACCTAAACTACTAGTGTGCAGGCAAATGCCAGCAGCAACCTGCCGCCGCGCGGGGGCGGGGATGAGTCGGCCGCGAACCAGCGCGGGCTGTCATTGGTCAGCAGCGTGACCGTTGGCGATACCGGCCAGGCCAGGGCTGAGGGCCCCATTATCGCCTGCAGTGGGGCGGGCAGTAGAATTTTGGCGGCCAACTCGGGGGCGGGCACCGACAGCTTGTGCAGCTGCTTGCTGAAATCGCAGCAATCGTCCTTAGCCGCAGGAGTGGCCGGAGTCCGGCCGCCGATGCAGCCGCGCAGGTCGGCCTGACCCGTTACCGATACGGCCATCCTACTGAGGCCGCTCATACGGCAGGTCAGCCGCTGCACCGTGAAGCCCACTGAGGTGATGAGCACCAGCACGGCCAGCAGCAAACTGACGGAACGACGGAACAGAGAATGGGGACGCATAGCGGCTACAAAGGTAAGCCCCAGCGGTAGGCAATGGGGTGTGAAACCCGGGCCGGGAGCGTGCAATTTCCGGCCAGCAACCGTGCGTTTCCGGAAGCACTACTGACATTGCTGATGCTGTCGTTTTGGCGCTCACAGCAAATTCATGCCCACCTGCTGCTAGCTGCCATACCTCCAAAACCAATCAAAAGCTGCTTTTAAGCAGCGTGGCGGCTATTTTGTATTTGTGGTAAGAAATGGTAAATCGTGGTTGATTTCCCATTGGCTTCCCGTACATTTGTTCATACCGTCCTTTTCAAGCCCTGGCGGCCTGCCCATGAACCTGCTGTCCGGCGAATACGAATGCAAGCTCGACCCGAAGGGGCGGCTGGTATTGCCGGCCAAAGTGAAAGGCAATCTGCCCGAGCAATCCGGCAATCAGCTGGTGCTCGTGCGCGGCTTCGAGCCCTGCCTGGTACTCTACCCCCGAGCCGCGTGGCGCGTCATTCACGAAAAGGTGATGGCCCTCGACGAATTCAACGAAGAGTACCGCCAGTTTCAGCGAAACTTTTTCCGGGGCATGACCGAAGTGGAGCTTGATACCATCAATCGTTTCATGCTGCCTCGTAGCATGTTACGCTACGCGGGCATTGAGAAGGAAGCCATCATTGTGGGTCTGGGCAACCGGTGTGAAGTCTGGGACCCGGCTCGCTACGATGAGTTCCTCATCAAAGACCAGCAGAGCTTTAGCAAGCTGGCACAGAAATTTTTATCCGTCGATACTCCGCCGCTGGGCGGCCCCGTGGCGTGAGCGACTACTCTAACGATACAGCCTATCACCGCCCGGTGATGCTGGCCCAATGCCTGGCCGCCCTCGACCTGCAACCCGACGGCCGCTACGTCGACGTCACCTTCGGCGGCGGCGGACACTCGGCCCGCATTCTGGAAAAGCTGACCACCGGCCACCTCTTCAGCTTCGACCAAGATGCTGATGCTGAGGCCGAAGCGCACAAGCTGGAGTGCCCGCAGTTTACATTTGTAAAGGCTAATTTCCGTGATTTAACCGCTGAGCTTCAACAGATTGGGGCTGTACCGGTAGATGGACTGCTCGCCGATTTGGGGGTGAGCTCGCACCAGTTCGACACGCCGGAGCGGGGATTCTCGACCCGCTTCGACGGGCCGCTGGACATGCGCATGGACCCCGACGGCCCCCTGACGGCCGCCGATATCCTCAACGATTACAAAGAGGCCGACCTGCACCGCATCTTCGGCATGTACGGCGAGGTGACCAACGCCCGCACCCTGGCCCACACCGTGGTCGCGGCCCGCCGGGGCCGCACGCTGGCCACCATCGCTGAGCTTAAGGAGGCTATTCGGCCCTGCACCCCGCGTGGCAAGGAAAATAAGTATCTGGCCCAAGTGTTTCAGGCCCTGCGTATTGAGGTGAATCAGGAGATGCAGGCGCTACAGGAAATGCTGCTGCAAACCGCCGAGGTGCTACGCCCCGGCGGCCGGCTGGTGGTGATGAGCTACCATTCGCTGGAAGACCGGCTGGTGAAGAATTTTATCGCCAAAGGCAAGTTTTTTGGCGCAGTCGAAAAAGACTTCTTTGGTAATGAGAACAAGCCATTTGAGGCCGTGAACCGCAAGCCCGAGGAGGCCACTGCCGATGAAGTAGCCTCGAATAGCCGCGCCCGAAGTGCTAAATTGCGAGTTGCAGTGAGAAATTAAGAATGCCGAAATTTGCGTGTTAAGCTGCTATACGAAATCAAAAACAAGGCTTTCGGAAACGTCTTTAGCGACTGACTCTGCCGTTGAAGAATTCACTCGAATATTCGCGATGCCCTTAAAATGGCGTTGAAGCTCAAGCAAGTAGCGTAGTTTGCCTTAAAATCTAAAACGTAACATTCTCAATTTGTAAGCAACGTGGCCACCAATACGCTCCGACCCACCGATAGCCCGCGCCGGGCCAACGTGCCCCGCGATGCGCCGGCACCGGCTCCCGAGCCGCAGCCCGAACCCGCGGTGGATATCCGCCCGGAGCCGGAGCCTGCCCCGGTGGTGGAAAAGCGGGCACGCAAGCCCGTGGTGGAGGCCGCACCCCGAACCACCTGGAGCCTGTTTTCGCTGCTCGACCGGGTGACGAGCGTGGATGGCTTGTTTCGTGAGGGCCTGCCCGTGCGCTTCCTGCCGCACCTGCTGTTCGTGATGGCGCTGACCTTGCTCTACATCGGCAATACGCACTACGGCAACCGCATGAACCGCAGCATTCAGCGGCTCAAGCAGGAAACCGAGGACTTGCGAGCGGATTATACAACGCTGAAATCGGACTACATGGAGGCCAGCAAGCAGAGCGAAGTGGCCCGGAAAGTGGCGGCTTTTGGGCTGGTAGAAAGCTCTTCGCCGCCCTTCCGCATCACGGTCCCCGCCGGCCACCTCGACGCGGCCGAACTGGAATTGATGCCCGTGCTCACCGCCGACACGCTGGCTGCCCGGGCCGACCGTGACTCGGCCGCCGCGCTACGCAACGACATATTGGCGGGCCGTCGCCGGGTGCCAATGAGCGACGACGCAGCCGATGCGGGCCCCGAAATTATCGCTCCGCCGCAGGCCCTGAACGGGGACTCGGCCGTGGAACCAGTTCGTAGTGCACCCGTTCGGCGCGCCGCATCTTCTCCTATTCGCAGAAAAGCGGCTCCGGCGAAGCGCGCTGCACCGCGTGTGAAGGCGAAGTCGAATAAGGTCAACAATAAAAATTAGGTACAAAAAAGCACAAGTGCGCACAAAGAACATACGTCAGTGAGGTAGGCAGTTAGGAAAAAATTTGATGAAAGGCAGCGTAAAAAAGTCGATAGTAACGCGGGTGCGGCTGGCCTTTTTGGGGGTGGCCGTGTTTTCGTGCGCTATATTTTGGAAGGCTTCCAAGATTCAGTTTCAGGAAGGCAGTAAGTGGCGCGCTCTGGAGCAGGAGCGCCGTATCAGCTACCAGCCGGTACCCGCCACGCGAGGCAATATATACTCTGATAACGAGAGTATTATGGCCACGTCGCTGCCGTTCTACCGCGTGGCTTGGGACCCGGGCGTGGTGGAGGAAGCGGTGTTCGACAGCGGGGTGGACTCGCTGGCCTGGCACCTCTCGCACTTTTTTGGCGACCGGAGCGTGCAGGAATACCGCCGCCGGCTGGTGAACGCCCGGCGGGCCAAGGAGCCCGCCATCCGCTACATCCGCCTCAACTCCCGTCAAATCAACTTCCAGGAAAAGAAGCTGATGGCCACCTGGCCGGTGTTCCGGGCCAAGCGCAACCGTGGCGGGGCCATTTTTGAAAAGGTTGACAAGCGGTTCCGGCCCTTCGGGGGCCTGGCGCAGCGCACCATTGGCTTTGTGAACGAGGATAAGCACGGCGCGGGCCTGGAATACACGTTTGAGCAAAGCCTGGCGGGTAAGGCCGGGGAGGCCCTGTTTGAGCGCGTGCCCGGCGGCGTAAAGCCCGTGTACGACGGCACCGAAACCAAGCCCCTGCCGGGCTATGACATAAAGACGACCCTCGACATCAACCTGCAGGATGTGGCCGAAAACGCGCTCTACAAGTCGCTGGTTGATAACAACGCCCAGTACGGCTGCGTGATTCTGATGGAAGTATCCACCGGCGAAATCAAGGCCGTGGCCAACCTGGGCAAGGCTTCGGACAACACCTATAAGGAAGACTACAACTACGCCTTTGCCGACCAGGGCCGCACTGAGCCCGGCTCGACTTTCAAGCTAGCCTCGATGATGGCCCTGTTTGAAGCCCGGCCGGAGCTTACGCTGGACGATGTGGTGGACACTGGCAACGGCCGCATGTACGTGGGCGGGGCCGTGAAGTCGGACTCGCACGGCTACGGCCGCATCACGGTGCAGCAGGTGTTTGAGAAGTCGAGTAACATCGGCGTAGCCAAGCTGGTGGACAAATACTTCGCGGGCAACCCGACCGAATACACCGACCAGCTCAAGAAATTCGGCCTCGACAAGCCCCTGGGTTTCCAGATGGCCGGCGAAGCGCGGCCTTACGTGAAAGACCCGCGCGACCGCAGCTGGAGCCGCACTTCGCTCACCACCATGAGTATTGGCTACGAGCTGAAGCTGGCCCCGCTGCAAACGCTGGCCTTGTACAATGCCATTGCCAACGGTGGCGTGAAGGTGCAGCCGCTCATTGTGAAGGAAATTAAGCAGGCCGACCAGGTGCTGCAGCGCAACGAAACCAAGGTGCTGAACCCCAAAATCTGTTCCGATGCCACGCTGGCCAAGGTAAAATCGATGATGGAAGGCGTGGTGCTGGAAGGCACGGCCCGCGGTATTCGTCCCAAGGACTACACCATTGCCGGCAAAACCGGCACGGCCTGGAAGTTCAAGAACGGCCAGTATACCAAGACGTATTCGACCAGCTTCGTGGGGTATTTCCCGGCGGACAAGCCCAAGTACAGCTGCATCGTGGTGGTGGACTCACCCCGCAACGGCCGCATTTATGGGGCCGACGTGGCCGCGCCGGTGTTCCGGGAAGTGGCCGATAAGTGCATGGCCCGCGACCTGCTAAGCCAGCGCCCGCTGCTGGCCAAGGCCCGCCTCAACAAGAGCCACGTGCCCTTGGTGCGCGCTGGCATGCAAGATGAGCTGGCATTGGTCTGCCAGAAGCTGGGCCTGGCCGGCAACACCCAGGCCACCGGTGGTGAAGAATGGGTACGCGCTGCTTCCGATACCGCGTTCCATGCCCGCACGGTGGCGCTGGTAGTTAATCCCGTGCGGCCGGGCCGGGTGCCGCAGGTGCGCGGGCTCTCGTTGCGCGATGCCTTGTTTCTGCTTGAAAACCGGGGCCTGCACGTGCGCGCCATCGGCACGGGCCGCGTGCGCGAGCAGTCGCTGCCCGTGGGCCTGCCCATCAAGCGCGGTGAGCTCATTACCCTGACGCTGGAAGAAACCGGCCCGCGCCTGGCCGCACCCACCGCCTTGCCCGAGCCCGAGCACACCGACCTGGCCGAGAACAAGCTGCTGGTACCGGTGGATATGGAGCCCGCCAAACCCCGCAAGTCGTTTGCTGCCGGCGAGAAAGCTCATGTGCAACCTGCGGTAGCCGAACGCTCGGCCGGCGTGAAACCAAATGCCAAAGCCAGCAAGCCTACGACCAAGCCCGCGGCGACTAGCGCCACCAAAACCAAAGCTGCTGATAAAGCGAAAGACTCCCGCCGACCCGTTTCCGGCAAGAACCCCAGGAAGCCCGCCCCGGCCAAGCCTACCATTCGCCGCGCCTGAAATAGCTAAAAGCATCGGGTAAAAGTTGAAAAAGCAAAACGCCTCAACTTGTAACTCCTGGCTTTTAACTCCTAGCTCCTCCCATGATTTCCCTGCCACTCTTTTCCCTGCTCACCGATGTTGCCGTGCTGGCCCAGCACGGACCGTCCGATGTACTCATCACCGGCCTCACGCTCGACTCGCGCGAGGCGGGGCCGGGTATTGCCTTTTGTGCCCTGCGCGGCACGGCTACCGATGGCCATAAATTTATCGAAATAGCAGTAGGGCAGGGGCTGGCGGCCGTGATTTGCGAGGAATTTCCCGCCACAATGAACCCCGCCACGGCCTACGTGCTGGTGAAAGACAGCGCCGAGGCGCTGGCCCACATGGCGTCGGCGTTTCACGGGCATCCGTCGCGCCAGTTGCAGCTCGTCGGCATCACGGGCACCAACGGGAAAACGACCTGTGTAACCCTGCTGCACAAGCTCTTGCGCGAGCTGGGCTACCACGCCGGCCTGCTGAGCACGGTGCAGAATCAGATTGACGAGGAGGTAATTCCCGCCACCCACACCACGCCCGACGCCATCCGGCTGAATGCGCTGCTGGCGCGCATGGTGGCCGCCGGCTGCACCCATGCCTGCATGGAGGTGAGCAGCCACGCCGTGGCCCAGCACCGCGTCACGGGTCTGCGCTTTGTGGGGGGCGTGTTCACCAACCTCACCCATGACCACCTCGACTACCACGGTACATTCGATAACTACCTGAAAGCCAAGAAAGGCTTTTTCGACGCGCTGCCCAAAACCGCCTTCGCTATCACCAACGCCGACGACAAGCGCGGCCCGGTGATGCTGCAAAACACCGCCGCCCGTCGCGAAACCTACTCGCTGCGCGGGGCGGCTACCTTCCGGGCCCGCCTCATTGCCAACGAAGTGCACGGGCTGCACCTTGAAATCGACGGCCGCGAAATCCTCTTCCGCCTCATCGGCGTGTTCAACGCCTACAACCTGCTGGCCGTGTACGGCGCGGCCGTGCTGCTGGGCGAGGACCCCATGGAGGTGCTCACCATCCTCTCGGGCCTGACCACCGCGCCCGGCCGATTCGAGCCCGTTGTGTCTGAAAAACAGCGCGTAACGGGCATTATCGATTACGCCCACACGCCTGATGCCCTGGAAAACGTGCTCCAGACCCTGCACGAAATCCGCCAGCCCAGCCAGCAGATTATTACGGTGGTGGGCTGCGGCGGCAACCGCGACGCGGCCAAGCGGCCCATTATGGCCAACCTGGCCGCCCGACTATCCAACAAAGTCATTCTCACCGCCGATAATCCCCGTTTCGAGGACCCTCTCGAAATTCTGGCCCAGATGCAGGCCGGCGTGACAGCGCCCGACGCGGCCAAAGTTCAGACGGTGGCCGACCGCCGCGAAGCCATCCGCACCGCCGTGGCCCTGGCCGGCCCCGACGATATTGTGCTGGTGGTGGGCAAAGGCCATGAAAATTATCAGGAAATTCGCGGCGTGAAAGCGCCTTTTGACGACAAGCTGATTCTAACCGAAATTTTTGCCGAGCTGAATAAATAAAGCGCCGTCCGCTGGTCTGACCGCCCTAGGCGGTCTGACCGGTTGAAGCACCACCAAGGCCCGAACGACCCCGCTCCAATTGTCCATCGTTCGCCCAACAACCGGTCAGACCGCCTAGGGCGGTCAGACCGGCCCGATACCTGCCAAAACGACCCCGAATGCTGTATTACCTCTTCCGCTACCTGAACGAACACTACCACCTGCCCGGGGCTGGGGTGTTCCAGTACACCACCTTCCGGGCCGGGCTGGCGGTGGTTATTTCCTTGCTTATCGCCCTGCTGTTTGGCGGCCGCCTCATTCGGGTGCTGCAAAAGAAGCAGGCGGGTGAAACCATCCGCGACCTGGGCCTGCAGGGCCAGAATGAGAAGAAAGGCACGCCAACCATGGGCGGCCTCATCATTATTATGGCCATTTTGGTGCCGGTTATTCTGCTGTGCCGGCTCCGCAATATTTACATCATCCTCATGATTCTGAGCACGGTGTGGCTGGGCCTGATTGGCTTTCTGGATGATTATATCAAGGTGTTTCGCAAGAATAAGGAAGGGCTGAGCGGGCGCTTTAAGGTGCTGGGCCAGGTGGGCCTGGGCATCACGGTGGGCTGGGTGCTGTTCTACAGCAACGAAATCACCGTGCGCCAGTACCTGCTGCCCAATGGCCAGTATTCAGCCATTGAAGCCAGCAAGGTCTTTAAGGATGTACACCTGATGATTACCACGGTGCCCTTCATGAAGAATAACGAGTTGAATTACGGCGACTTGTTTGCCACGGCCGGCACGTTTTTCAACGGCCTGTACGGCTTCCTCTACATTCCCATCGTCATCTTCCTGATTACGGCCATCAGCAACGGGGCCAACCTGACCGACGGCCTTGATGGGCTGGCGGCGGGCACTTCGGCCATTATTGGCATCACGCTGGCCATCTTCGCTTTCGTGAGTGGTAATGCCTTATTGGCTGATTACCTGGACGTCATGTTTATTCCGGATTCCGGCGAGCTGGTTATTTTCTGCACCGCGTTTGTGGGGGCGTGCATCGGGTTTTTGTGGTACAATAGCTACCCGGCGCAGGTTTTCATGGGCGACACCGGCTCGCTAACGCTCGGCGGCATCATTACGGTACTGGCCCTGGTGGTGCGCAAGGAGCTCCTGATTCCGATTTTGTGCGGCGTTTTTATCATTGAAAACCTGTCGGTTATCCTGCAGGTCAGTTGGTTTAAGTACACCAAACGCAAGTACGGCGAGGGCCGCCGCCTGCTGCGCATGTCGCCGCTGCACCACCACTATCAGAAGCTGGGCTACCACGAATCCAAAATCGTGTCGCGCTTCTGGATTGTCGGCATCATGCTGGCCGTCATTACCTTGGTTACCTTGAAGCTGCGCTAATAATGAACATTGTAATTCTCGGAGCAGCTGAAAGTGGCGTGGGCGCGGCCCTGTTAGCGCAGGCGAAAGGCCACGCCGTGTTCGTATCCGACCGCGGCGTCATCCAGCCCGCCTACAAGGCCCAACTCACTCAGGCCGGCATCGAATTCGAAGAAAGCCAGCACACGCTGGAGCGCATTCTGCAAGCCGGGGAAGTTATCAAAAGCCCCGGCATTCCGGAGAAAGCACCGGTGATTCAGGCGCTGCGCGAAAAGAATATTCCCATTATCTCCGAGATTGAGTTTGCCGGCCGCTACACCAAGGCTAAGTGCATCTGCATCACGGGGACCAACGGCAAAACCACCACCACGCTGCTCATCCACCACCTGCTGAAAAGCGCGGGCCTCAAAGTGGGCCTGGCCGGCAACGTGGGCTTCAGCCTCGCCGAGCAGGTAATTGCCGACAAGCACAAATATTACGTGGTGGAGCTGAGCAGCTTCCAACTGGATGACACCCACGACTTCCAGCCCTGGATTTCCATTCTGCTCAATATCACGCCCGACCACCTCGACCGCTACGAGTACTCGCTGGAAAGCTACGCCCGCGCCAAGCTGCGCATTACCCGCAACCTGGACGGCGACGGCGCTTTCATCTACAATGCCGACGACGAGGTGACGAACCGCTATTTCCAGTCGGTTTTTCTGGAAACGCGGCTAATGCCGTTCAGTCTGCACCATCGGCACGACGTGCACCTGGCCGCCTACTACACCGCCGAGCATGTGCTATGCACTAACCTCAGCCCCGGTATCGACGAAGACAGCGGCCAGGAAGTGAGCACCGCCAACTCGCCGCTCATCGGCCAGCACAACCGGCAGAATACCCTGGCCGCCGTGCTCGCCGCCCGCATGGCCGGCCTGGAAACCGAGGAAATTGAAGCCGGCCTGGCGACGTTCGAAAACGCCGAGCACCGCCTGCAGGTGGTGGGCGAGCGGGCCGGCGTGCGCTTCATCAACGACAGCAAGGCTACTAACGTGGAAGCGGCCTGGTACGCCCTCGATGGCCTGCACCAGCCGATAATCTGGATTGCCGGCGGCACCGATAAGGGCAACGACTACGCCAGCCTGCTCAACCTGGCCGGCCACCGCGTGAAGGCCCTCATCTGCCTCGGCGTCGACAATACCAAGCTCCGCGCCGCCTTCGACGCCGTGGTGCCCTATGTGGTGGAAACCCAAAGCATGACCGATGCCGTGGCCCGCGCCGCCGCCCTCGCCGCCCCCGGCGATGTGGTGCTGCTCTCGCCCTGCTGCGCCAGTTTCGATTTATTCAAAAACTACGAAGACCGGGGCCGGCAATTCGCAGCGGCCGTGCAGGCCGTGGTAGCCGGACCAATTTTGGAGTAATTCAACTAGAAATTATGCCTTCGGCACAACCCCATTCATCCGCTCATCTAGCTCTGGCAGCCCATGGAACTCGTTAAAAACTGGCTGCAGCGCAACCTCAAGGGCGACCCCATTCTCTGGGCCATCGTGCTGCTGTTCTCCTTCATCAGCATTGCCGTGGTGTATTCGGCCACCGGCACGCTGGCTTATAAAAAGATGAACGGCAACACCGAGGCTTTTCTGATAAAGCACACCAGCCTGATTCTGCTCGGGCTGTTCTTCATGTGGGCCGCCCACCGCGTCGATTACCGCCACTACTCGCGGCTGTCGCTCTACGCGCTGCTGCTGTCGGTGCCGCTGTTGCTGTTCACGTTTTTCATGGGCGGCACTACGCTGAATGAGGCCTCGCGCTGGCTCACCATTCCGGTCATTAATCAGACGTTCCAGCCTTCCGACCTGGCCAAGCTGGCCCTGATTTCGCACCTGGCCAGCATGCTCAGCCGCCGCCAGCAGCACCTGCATGATTTTAAATCAACCTTGCTGCCGGTAATGCTTTGGGTGGGGGTAATCTGCGGATTGATTATCCTGAGTAATGCCTCGACGGCGCTGCTGCTGTTTGCTACCTGCATGCTGCTCATGTTCATCGGCCGCGTGCCACTCAAGCACATGGCCGTGATGGTGGGTATCGGCATCGTGTTGGGCGGCGCGGGCCTGGCGGCGGGCCAGCGCCTGGGCACCGTAATGTCGCGGGTCACCAGCTTCACCGACAAAACCAAGAAAACTCCCTTCCAGCTGGAGCACAGCTACATCGCCATTGCCACGGGCGGCATCGCGGGCAAAGGACCGGGCAAAAGTACCGAGCGCAACATTCTGCCCCATCCGTATTCCGACTTCATCTACGCCATCATTATCGAAGAATACGGCCTGCTGGGCGGGGCCGTGGTACTGTTTCTCTACCTCGCCTTCCTTTATCGGGGGCTGAAAACGGTGATGAACAGCTACGGGGCTTTTGGCGGCCTGCTCTCGGCGGGCCTGAGCTTCAGTCTGGTGCTGCAGGCGCTGGTGAACATGGGCGTGGCCGTGGGGCTGGGGCCCATCACGGGCCTGCCGCTGCCGTTGCTGAGCATGGGCGGCACCTCGCTTATCTTCACCGGTATCAGTATCGGCATTATCCTGGCCGTGAGCCGGGGCGAGCGCGAAGTCCGTCCCATGACCGGCGAGCCCGATGATACGGCCCGCATTCCTAAAGTATCGGTTAGCTACTAATAGATGGTTGTCAGTTGTTCGTTTTTAGTTGTCAGGACTTGCTGGCAATTTGATACCATTACAATCTAACAACTGACAACGACCAACTGACAACTCGCAGATGAAGATTATCATTTCCGGCGGTGGCACCGGCGGCCATATTTTCCCGGCCGTGGCCATTGCCAACGAGCTGCGCCGCCGCCTGCCCGATACCGAAATCCTGTTTGTCGGGGCCAACGGGCGCATGGAAATGACCCGCGTACCCGAGGCGGGTTACAAAATCGTGGGCCTCGACATCACCGGCTTGCAGCGCCGCCTCACTCCGCAAAACCTGCTGTTTCCGCTGCGCGTCATTCGTTCGGTACGCAAGGCCGGGCGGCTGATTGAGGAGTTTCGGCCCGATGCCGTGGTGGGAGTGGGGGGCTACGCCTCGGCTCCGGTGCTGCTGGCCGCCACTTCCCGGGCCATTCCTTCGCTCATCCAGGAGCAGAACTCGTACGCCGGCTTGGTAAATAAGCTGCTGGCCAAGCGCGTTAATAAAATTTGCGTGGCCTACGACGGCATGGAGAAGTTTTTTCCAGCCAGTAAAATGGTGCTCACCGGCAACCCCGTGCGCACCGAAATTGCCAGTGGCGACCGCGCCGAAGCTCTGCAGTTCTTTGGCCTGAACCCCGATAAAAAGACGCTGCTGGTGGTGGGCGGCAGCCTCGGCGCCCGTACCCTCAACCTGGCCACGGCCGCCGCCCTGGCGCGCCTGCGCGAGGCCGGCATTCAATTGCTCTGGCAAACCGGCAAGCTATACTTCCCTGAAGCCCAGCGGCAGGCCGAGGCCTACCCGGCTGATAACCTACACGCGCTGGAGTTCATCAAGCGCATGGATTTGGCCTACGCCGCCGCCGACGTGGTGGTGAGCCGCGCCGGCGCACTGTCCGTGTCAGAGCTCTGCCTCACCGGCAAAGCCGCCATTCTGGTGCCCTCGCCCAACGTGGCCGAAGACCACCAAACCAAAAACGCCATGGCTCTGGTCAACAAAGGGGCCGCCGTGCTTATCACCGACGAGCACGCTCCCGAGCGCCTCTACGACGAAGCCCTGCGCCTCCTGGCCGACCCCGTGCGCCAGCAGCACCTCAGCACCCGCGTGCGGGAGTTGGCCCGGCCCGATGCTACCGCCGCGATTGTGGACGAACTGCTGGGGTTAATTTCAATTAAGAATTAAAAATGAAGAATTAAAAATGCGGCGCACAAAAGAGTCTCTCCGGCACCGCATTGACTCATTTTTAATTTTTAATTCATAATTTTTAATTCAAAGTTTTGAAGCAATTCCCCTACGTATTCTTTCTTGGCATTGGCGGCATCGGCATGTCGGCCCTGGCGCGCTGGTTTCGGGCCAACGGCCACCAGGTGAGCGGCTACGACAAAACGGAGACTCCACTCACTCAGGCGCTGGCTGCTGAAGGCATTGCTATTCATTACACGGACGCGGTGGAGAATATTCCGGCCGAAATCCGCGCTCACCGCCAGCAGACGCTGGTGGTGCTCACGCCTGCCATCCCGGCCGACAGCCGGGAGTGGGCCTGGCTGCGCGAGCAGAACTACGACATTCGCAAGCGCAGCCAGGTGCTGGGCGTGCTCACCCACGGCCACTACACCATTGCCGTAGCCGGCACCCACGGCAAAACCACCACCAGCAGCATGGTGGCGCACCTGCTGCACCACGCCGGCCTCGACGTGGGCGCATTTCTGGGCGGCATTGCCGTGAACCTGGGTAGTAACCTGCTGCTGCCGGCTACGCCCGATGCGCCCATTGTGGTAGAAGCCGACGAGTACGACCGCAGCTTCCTGACGCTGCACCCCGACGTAGCCATCGTGACCAGTACAGATGCCGACCACCTCGATATCTACGGCGACCAGGCGGCCCTGATTGATTCGTTCCGCCAGTTCGTGGGCCAAATCAAGCCCGGCGGCACGCTGCTCATCAACCACACCGCCGACCCGAGCGTGGCCGCTGCCGCGCCCGCTGGCACCCGCGTGGTGCGCTACGGCCTCACGGCCGCGCAGGGACCGGAATTATTTGCTACCAATATTTCCGCTGAAGGTCACCAGTTTCACTTCAATCTGCACAGCCTGCAAGGGGTAATCAGCAACCTGGAGTTAGCCGTGCCGGGCTATCACAACGTAGAAAATATGCTGGCCGCCGCCGAGGTCGCTCAACTACAAGGTGTGAAGGAAGAGAAATTGCGCGCTGCCGTCGCAGCCTACCGTGGGGTGAAACGCCGGTTTGAGTTTGTGGTAACCACGACTGAGCACGTTTATCTCGACGATTACGCCCATCACCCGCGCGAAATCGAGGCCTTTCTGCGTTCGGTACGGGCGCTGTATCCGGGCAAGCGGCTGCGGGTGGTTTTCCAGCCCCATCTGTTCACCCGTACCCGTGACTTCGCCGAGGGCTTTTCCAAAAGCTTAAGTATTGCAGATGAGGTATTTTTATTGGATATTTACCCCGCCCGCGAGCAGCCGCTGCCGGGCATCACCTCCGAAATTCTACTGGCTGACATCACCGCGCCCATCAAGGGCATCCGAACCAAAGCGGAGATTCTAAGCGCCGCCCAAACCGATGACTCATTCGACATTCTGGCCACGGTAGGAGCGGGCGACATCGACACGCTGGTACCGCAACTAAAACTTATTCTGACGGAGCGCTGGAAATGAGATTTGTAATCAACAAAATGATTGAGAACATCGTGCCGAGCGCAGCCGAGGCATCTCGCGTCGAGTAGTACTCTAATCGTTTAATGAAGCGAGCGAGATGCCTCGGCCGCGCTCGGCATGACGGCCTAATAAAAAAAGAACACATCTCACCAATTCCCCACTTGGAACGCACTGTTAGAAACTTCATCGTTGCCGCCGTTTGCCTGCTGGTGCTGGGCGGACTGGGTGTATTTGCCGCCCTGCGCCAGGCGGCGCGGCCCGTCGATACCGTCGTGGTCAACATTGCCAACGAGTTCGACAACTACTTCATCAGCGAGCGCGGCGTCACGGCCCTGCTCACCAAAGGTGGCAAAGAGCCCGTGCTGGGCACCCAGCCCGAAGGCCCACGCCTGCGCGAGTTGGAAGCCCGCCTCAAAGCCCACGCTTTCGTGCGCGATGCGCAGGTTTATCGCGACCTGGGCGGCAACCTGCACGCCGACGTCCGTCAGAATCGGCCCATTGCCCGCCTCACGCACCCCGACACCCGCCTCGATACCTACGTGGACGCCGAAGGCAGCGTCCTGCCACTCTCACCCCTGTTTACGGCCCGCGTGGCCACGGTGGCGCGGCCCGGCGGAGCCAACCTGCCAAGTGCATTTTTCCAGGATAGCACCGGCCGGCGCTACCTCGAGTTTTTGCGGTACGTTGACGAGCACGAGTTCTGGAAAGCGCAGGTCTCGGAGGTGTTTATCGAGCCCGGCGGCAAGCTCTCGTTCACCCAGCAAGTGGGCGACCAACGTATTGAATTCGGGCTGCCCGAAAATATTTCCGAGAAATTCGCCAAGCTTATGGTATTTTACCGTCAAATTCCGTCAGTTTTGGGGTGGGATACCTACCATCGTGTAAACGTGGAATACCAAAATCAAATTATTTGCGAATAGAAATTCGCTGAATCATAGGCTTTTAAGCCAAAAACTCTCAATTCCCAATCCACGCTTTCTTCACCGCTCGCCAGCACCGCCTCTATGCAACAAGACAAAATCGTCGTCGGGCTCGACATTGGTACCACTAAAATCTGCGCCCTGGTGGGCCGCAAAAACGAATTCGGCAAACTCGAAATTCTGGGCATGGGCAAAGCCGTGTCGGAAGGCGTTTCCCGGGGTATCGTCCTTAATATTGACAAGACCGTTGACGCCATTAAACGGGCCATTCGGCAGGCGGAAGAACAATCCGGAATTAGCATTGGAGTGGTAAACGTGGGCATTGCCGGGCAGCACATCAAGAGCCTGCAGCACAACGGCAGCATCACGCGCAACTCGCACGATACCATCGGGCCCGACGACGTGAACCGCCTCACGCAGGACATGTACCGCCTCGTGACCCAGCCCGGCTCGCAAATCATTCATGTGATGCCGCAGGACTACAAAGTGGACTACGAGGAAGGCATTGCCGACCCCGTGGGCTACGAAGGCGTGCGCCTGGAAGGCAACTTCCACATCATCACGGCCCAGAGCACGGCCATCAACAACATCAACAAGTGCGTGACCAAGGCCGGCCTCGAAATCGCCGACCTGATTCTCGAACCCCTCGCCAGCTCCATGTCCATCCTCTCGGAGGAGGAGAAGGAGGCCGGCGTGGCCCTGATTGACATCGGGGGCGGCACCACCGACCTCGCGGTATTCAAGGACGGCATTATCCGCCACGCGGCGGTGCTGCCCTTTGGCGGCAACATCATCACGCAGGACATCAAGGCCGGCTGCAATGTGGCCCCCGGCCAGGCCGAGCAGCTGAAAGTGAAGTTCGGCAAAGCCATTGCCGAGGAGGCTTCCGATTATGAAATCGTGAGCATTCCCGGTTTGCCGAACCGCCCGCCCAAGGAGGTTTCGCTGAAAAATCTGGCCTACATCATCGAGGCCCGCATGTCGGAAATCATGGAGCTGGTGTATGCTGAAATCTACCGCATGGGCCTGCACGACAAGCTGTCGGCGGGCATCGTGCTCACCGGCGGTGGCTCGCAGCTTCAGAACCTGGAGCAGCTAACTGAGTACATCACCGGCCTAGATACCCGAATTGGCTACCCCAATCAGCACCTCGGCAAAAGCCGCATCGAAGCCGTGAAGTCGCCGATGTACGCTACCACGGTAGGCCTCGTGCTATCGGGCTACCACTCGCTCGACGAGCGCAACCAGTCGCGTGCTCCCTACGAGCACGAAGAACAGGTAATGGCCCTCGCGTACTACGCGCCTCAGGCGGCTCCCGTGGCCCCGGCGCATGTGGAAGCGCGTGCCGTGGTGCCCGTTGCAGCGGCTGCCGCGCCGGCCGCCGTGCCCGCCAAGCCCAAGGAGCCCGGTGCCGCCAGCCGCTTCTTCAAGGACATTATCAGCCGCACCAAAGGGCTGCTGATTGACGATTACGACGATAAATCTTACTAAATCATTTAACAATTATCATTTATCATTTAACAGTTGACGTTCTTGGTTTTAGGCGTATTTGTCTTGACTGAAAATGTTAAATGTTAAATGATAAATGTTAAATGAAACTTATGAATTACAAATTCGATATTCCCGCACAGAGCAAGTCCATCATCAAGGTGATTGGGGTTGGTGGCGGTGGCTCCAATGCCGTGAAGCACATGTACAAGCAGGGCATCAAGGACGTGGAGTTTATCATCTGCAACACCGACCATCAGGCGCTGCAAAGCTCCACGGTACCTAATAAGCTGCAAATTGGCGTGGACCTGACCGAGGGACTCGGGGCGGGTGCCAAGCCCGAGCGCGGCCGGCAGGCGGCTCTCGAGAGCAAGGAGCAAATCCGCGAGCTGCTGAACCACGGCACCAAGATGCTGTTCATCACGGCGGGGATGGGCGGTGGCACGGGCACGGGGGCGGCCCCGGTGATTGCGCAGGTTGCGCAGGAGCTGGGAATCCTCACGGTGGGCATTGTGACGGCTCCGTTCATGTTTGAGGGCAAGAAAAAGCGCCTGCAGGCTGAGTTGGGTATCAAGGAGCTGAGCGAGCACTGCGACACCATTCTGGTAATTCTCAACGATAAGCTGCCGCAGATTTACGGCAACCTGACCATGAGTGCTGCCTTCGCCAAGGCTGACACGGTGCTGACCACGGCGGCCAAGTCCATTGCCGAAATCATCACGGTAACCAGTGATGTGAACGTCGACTTTGAAGACGTGAAAACGACGATGAAGGAGTCGGGGGCGGCCGTAATGGGCAGCAGCATCACCGAGGGCGAAAACCGCGCCCGCCGCGCCGCCGAGGAAGCCCTGAACTCGCCGCTGCTCAACAACACCGATATTCACGGCGCGCAGAAAATTCTGCTTTCCATTATGTCGGGCGCTGAGCACGAGCTGGAAATGGACGAGCTGACGGAAATCACCGAATACATTCAGGAGAAAGCTGGTCAGGATGCGGAGATGATTTTCGGCCACGGTATCGACGAAACGCTGGGTCAGAACATCCGCGTGACGGTGATTGCCACGGGTTTCGCCCGCGACGCGCATTCCATCACCACGCCCGGCATGAGCGGCGCTGCTGAGCCTATCGTGGCCGCCACGCCAGCTGCCACCCCGGCAGCCGAGCGGACTGAGACAACTCCCGCTGGTGCTTCCGGCATTGTGGCCGCGCCATTCGTGCCCAGCTTCAGCAATGCCGCGCCGGAGCCCGCCCGGGTCACGTTCGACCTGAATGGCCCTACGGCGCACACGGCCCCTCCGCTGAGCGGTGTGCCCGCCGCCGCTCCCACCGAGCCCGTGCTGACTTCCAACGCCCCGGCACCCGCCCCGGAAGCTACGCGCCCGCGCCCGGCCCTCGATGCCCAGGCGCAGGAGCGTCGCCGCCGCCTGCAGGAGCTCAGCAACGGCCTGCCACCTGAGGCCGTGAGCCAGTATGACACGCCCGCTTATCTGCGCCGCCAGGTAAAACTGGAGAATGTAGAGCCCAGCTCGGCGCAGAATATTTCCCGCTTTAACTTATCGGATGACAATGAGTTGCTGGGGGATAACCGGTTTCTGCACGATAATGTAGACTAGATATATTTCGGATTTATAACGAAAAAAGGGCTGCTGCTGAGATTCTCAGCAGCAGCCCTTTTTTGTGAGTGACGTTTGGGCTTGGCGAAGGGCGGGACTTTTAGCCCTAAAGTTCATGTGAGGCACAAATTTTGACCTTTGAAAATGTTTCTACGAAACACGTCAGTCCGCCTTTTGCTAAACCGATATGATGCCTTGTTCTTTTTTTTATTAAAATATTTTCCACCAAGGTCTTATTTTATTTTCATCCTCTAAAATAACTTTTGGAATTTCAGGATTGAATTTTGTGAATTCTCTATAACTGCCACCAATAAGTTCTTTTGTCTTAATGTTTAGAAAAAATGCCGACCATTCATTTATTGAATTCGTCGGGTCAAATGCTTGTCCAGAAATGATATTGTCGTTAAGTTCAAGGTTTTGAAAACCATCCCAAGAAATTCGTTCACTGCTCCAAAGCTCTCCAGTTAAATTATCAAGGATAAGAATGGAAATTCCGTCTGCACAAACTAAGCTGCCGTTGTCAGTTTGAAAAATCTCATTAATTGTTAGTCCAAATGTAGAGAGAGGTTTTTCCTTTTCAGGTGTCATTATGTAGCCAAGTCCACCTGCGACTACAATTATCTTGTCGTGTCCATTGAATTCAAAGACTTTGTTTAAACCTGTCCAACCAAGTCTAAAATTTGCAACCCAGTCTGTCCCATCAGGTTTATAAAAACGAACAGGAAATCCTTCCGAATAAAAAGGTTCGTCATTTTCGGACACGGGTATATATATCGGCCCGTAAGTCGGCAATGAGTTTAAAACTTCGTACCGCTTTATTTCTGTCACTTTAGGTTTATTCGGCTTTTAGAGTTGTACATAATTGGCTTGCCGTAAGGGTATTGCAATTAGCATCAATTCGTCCGTAGTGCGCTACTAGAACGTAAAGAAGCGTGTAGTGGACCCCAAAACATTTGGGGAGACTTGGCCAAAAAGAAATTGTCTGGAGCATCTAAGCTACTCATACGCCAGCCGGTTTTTCCACCGATTAAGCGGGGCCTCCAGCCAGCGCCAGGAGGCGGCGGCCAGCAGCAGCAGCACCGGCAGCAGCAGCAGTACCGTGGGTAGCGGGCTGAGCCAGAACTGGCGGGTTTCGGCGGCGGGGAAGATTCGAAATATAAACCGTTGGTAGACCACCGGCAGCAGCAGGTGGTAGAGGTAGCAGCCGTAGCTGCGCTGGCCCACCCAGCGCATGGCCGCCAGCAGGCGGTTCTCGGCCGGTGGACGGGTGGGCTGGTGGATGGCCCAGTTCATGGTGAGGGCGGCGGGGATGCTGCCCACGGTGGCGTAGATGAGTTCCCAGGCCTGGTACTCACCCATGGCATTAAGCACGGCCCAGAGGGCGGCCCAGACAGCCCAGCCCAGCGCTACCCAGTGCAGGCGGGCCAACTGCCGCACCACCGGTTGCTGCTCGACGTGGCGCAGGATGGCCCCGACGGCGAGCAAATCGAGGCAGCCGGGCAGCAGGGCGAAGGTCAGGCCCTTTTTCAGCCACAGGCCTACTACCAGGCGAAACACAAGGCCGCAGCCCGCCACCAGCCCCAACCAGCGCACCCGCTTGGGAAGCACGGCCAGCAGCACCGGCCACAGCACGTAGAACTGCTCATCGACGGACAGCGTCCAGTAGTGGCCCACGCCTTCAGCCCAGTGCTGCATCCGGAAAAAGAGCAGGTTGGAAACCGGCACCAGGAACCAGCCGGGGTATTCGTGCAGGGTGACGAGCGGCAGCGCAAACCCCAGGGCCAGCGACAGGTAGTAGGGCGGTAGCGTGCGCACCATCCGCCGCAGGTAGAACACGCCCAGCCGCCGCTGCCAGCGGCCGGGCGCGCCCACATACACCTCCTGTTTCCAGACGATGCCAGAGATGAAATAGCCGCTCAGCACGAAAAATGTCATGCTGCCCATGAGACTGATGGGGAAGCGCGGCAGCGCCCAGTGTCCGACAACGACCAGCAGGATGGCTACCGAGCGAACAGCATCGAGGCCGGGACGATAAGCCAGGGGAGGAGCGGCAGACGGCATGGTAGGACCGGAGGGTAAGGCGATGAAAAAGAACGTCATGCTGCGCTTGCCGAAGCATCGCTACTGCATTACTAAATCTGATTAGTGGCGCGGTAGTGATGCTTCGGCAAGCTCAGCATGACGTTCTTTTATTTCAAGCAGCTGCACTAAGTGCTAGCCGAGGGTGTGGTACACGGCCTGTACGTCCTCGTCGTCCTCGAACTTCTCGATGATGGTCATCACTTCCTCCAACTGCTCGTCGTTCAGGGCGACGGTGGTGTTGGGCACGCGCTGCAGGTTCACGCTTACGACGTGGCGGCCCTGGGCTTCGAGGGCCTTCTGCATCTGGCCGAAGTCGGTGAAAGCGGTTTCGACCACGATGTACTGGTGCTCGGCCCCGTGCTCGTCCTCCTCGGTGGTTTCGTACACGTCTTCGGCTCCGAAGTCGATGAGTTCCAGCTCCATTTCGTCGCGGTCGAGGCCAGCGGCGGCCAGCTTGAATACGCCCTTGCGGGTGAAGGTGTAGTCGCTGCTGCCGGCGGTGCCCAGGGTGCCGTCGTTGCGGTTGAAGATGAGGCGCACGTTGCTCACCGTGCGGGTGGGGTTATCGGTGGCAGTTTCGATGACGATGGCCACGCCGTGGGGCAGGTAGCCTTCGTATACCACTTCCTGGTAGTCTTTTTCTTCCTTGCTGCTGGCGCGCTTGATGGCGGCTTCCACCCGGTCTTTGGGCATATTCACGCCTTTGGCGTTTTGCATGGCGGCGCGCAGGCGGGCGTTCGAGTCGGGGTTGGGGCCGTTTTCCTTCACGGCCATCACGATTTCTTTGCCGATGCGGGTAAAGTCTTTCGACATTTTATCCCACCGCTTCATTTTGCGGCCTTTGCGAAATTCGAATGCGCGTCCCATTTGCTGTGACTGAGTGATTGAGTGAATGAGCGAAGGCGCGCCGGGGTGGGGCGGCGCGGGCTTCGGAGGTAAACCGTTTCGGCGAAACGGGCCGCAAGTTAGCCAGAAGGGGCGGGGGCAGCCAAATGCAGCCGCCAAGTTGGGTTAATGGGGCTGTCTGCGCTTGCTTTTTTGTTTTTGGCGAAAGGCTTTGGGCGCGGTAGCTGGGGCGGTCGGGGCCGGGACGACCGTGTCGGCCGCTACCAGCTCATACACGCCTTTGTTACCCGTAGGATAGCCGAGAATGGTGAGGGTGAGGCGCTGGCTGGCCGGGTCGAACCGAAACGTACCACGCTGCACATCCGAGCCCTTCAGGTCGGTGAAGGCGAAGCGGATGCTGTCGCCCGTCAGCGTAAAGGTGCCGGCCTGGTTGAAGTAGTACGGGCCGCTGGGGGCCACTATGCTCAGGTGCTTTTCGTAGGTGCCGTCGGCTCGGAGCAGGAGGGAGCCGCCCACGCCCCGCACCACTGTTGAGTCGGGGCTGGTGGTATCGAATACTGTGTAGGCCGTGTACTGGTAGGTGGTGTAGAAAGTGGGCGTGGTTTGCGCCGCGGCAACTTGCGGCAGGGAAATACTCAGCAAGAAGCCGAAAACGAGAAAACTGCGCATGAGCAACGAGGAGTGCATAAGGGGAAACTGCCAGATAAACCAGTCCTGAAAATAGTGGCGGGTGGCTACCAGGAGCAAACACAGTGCCGTGTGCTCAGCGCACTACCTCCACCCAGCCGCGCAGCCGGGTGCCGGTTTGCAGGTGCTGAAGCAGGTAGTAGTACAGGCCGGCCGCCTGCCCGGCGGCGTCCCACTCGTTGCGGTACTGTGGGTTGGCGTATACTTCCCGGCCCCAACGGTTGAACACGGTCAGGTGCCAGCGGCCGGGCTCGTAGCCGGCCAGCACGAAGTGCTGGTTTTGGTCGTCGCCATTGGGGGTTATGATGTTGGGAATGATGCAGCGGGTAGAATCGAGCGGCTGAATGGTGACGGAATCGGAAACCAGGCAGCCGCCGCTGGCTACGAAGCGCACCCGGTACGTGCCTCCTCGGGTTACTAGCCGCCGGCTTTGGCGGGTGGTATCATCGGCCCAGCTGAAACGGCCGGGGCCGCTGGCTATGGCCGTGAGCTCTACCTGGGGCTCGCCGCAGACCAATTGCGTAGCGCTGGCTCGAAGCTGCACCGTGGCCGACGGCGGGATGGTGAGCTGCAGGCGTTGCGCCTGCCGGGTGCCATCCGCAAAAGTGACCACCACCACTACCGGCTGTGTGCCCGCCAGGCGGAACACGGTAGTTACGCGGGCGCCCGACAGGGCCACGGGTGTGGCCGCGCCGATGGTCCATTGCACCTGCTGCAAGCCCTGCCGGGCAGGGTCGCGCAGCTGAGCTTCGAACAGGGTAGGGCGCCCGGTGCAGCCCGGTGTTATCACCACCCGAAACCCCTCCTCGATGCCACCGCTGCCACCCGCGCAGTTGGACGGGGCCAATCGGCTGGCCTGGGCTGGGGCGTTGGGCAGGCCATACTGAGAACCGGGGATATTGTTGCCGGGCAGTATGGTGCCGGCCAGGGGCTGCCCACCGGGGCGCAGGTAGGCTCCGCTGAGGCTATTCATGGAATCGATGACGGCCAGGCCCGACGCGGCCAGCACTGCAATGTAGAGCCGGCCATTGGGCCCGCGCCGGAAAGAGCCGCTGAGGCCTCGCAGGCTGGCGGCGGCGGTTACCTCACGCTTCGAGGCACGGATGGGGGCCGGGGCACAGCCCAACAAATCGTAGCGCACCACCGCACCCCGCTCATCGGCGTACAGCAAGGTCCCATCGCCGGAGAATTCAGCCCCGAAGACTCGCCCGGGAAAGAAGCCGATGGGTACTGGAGGATGGGTGAACAGGTTGAGCGCGTTGCTTACACGTCCGGTCGAGGGGTCAAAGTCGAACACGTCGAGGCCGCCAAGCAGGCGGGTGGCGGCGAGCTGTCGGCCCGAGGGCGAAAAGTGCAGCACTCCCGTTTCGGCAATGCCTCCCCCCCTGGAAATGGGCCCAACGGTGCTGATAACCGGCTGGGTGGCCAGCCCCGCCGGGGTAAGGGCGTAGGCATAAAAACGGTCGTTGTCGAGGCCGTGCACCAGAAGCCAATAGTCGCGGCCGTTGGGCTGGCGGATGGCACCCAGGTGCTCGGTGGCCAGCACGCCGCCGGGCAGCGCCACGGGCTGGCTGCGTTGCACCACATCGCCCAGGCCATTGCGCAGGCGCAAGTCGATTACCGAATAACGCAGGCTGTTGCGGGTGCTGCTCTCCTTGGCATCGGTGGTGAAAAGGTAGACCATTCCCGGACGCCCCGGGGCAAAAAGAGCCACGGCACCCTCGCTGGCCGAGGCGCTGCCTCCCAATGGAAAGCTGCCTGGCATGACCTGGTGGGTTCGGTCCCACACCCGCTCACCATTGGAGTACAGCAACAGCGCGCCCGTGGTGGAGTCTGCCAGGCTGGTGCTGGCTTCAAAGGAATTTATGACGCTGTTGGTCAGCACCTGGGGCCAGTACTGCCCCGGTTGAAACTGCAGGGCGCTGGCTGTGCCGAAGTACCAGGCATCGTATTGCCGCTGGGCAAAACCAACCTGGGTGCCGGTTAGCCAGAGCACGGCCAGCAAAAGAATTGTTCTCAAAGCGCGGTTGGGTAGAGTGAAGTGGAAGGGCAGCGGGAACGGGTGGGGCAAGGCCCGCGGGCATTTGTGCGCACATGCTGACATTTGCCCTATCAGTTTCACTTGCTTAAAGTCCGCACAATGAACGGTGTAAATGTAGCTTTCCTTCGCCAACTCATTCGCCCCGCCGCCGAGCTGCCCGAAGCTGATGTGTGCCTCGTAGGCCTGCCCCTCGACTTTGGTACCGTGCTCGAAGGCGGCCGCGCCGGGGCCGCGCACGCCCCCGATGCCATCCGGCGCGAGCTGCGCCGCTACCACAAAACCTATAACATTGACTGGAATATTTCCCTCGAACACCTGCGGATAGCTGATGCTGGCAACGTGAACCTGCGCCAGCCCGACCACGTCGAGAACCATCGGCGCATTCGTGAAAAACTGGCGCAGCTCTGTCAGCAGTACCCGCGTGTGGTGGTGCTGGGGGGCTCGCACGACGGCACCTATTCTACCGTGCGCGGTTTGTACGATGCCTGCGGCGGGCAGCCGGTGGGCGGAATCAATATTGATGCCCATCCCGATGTGAAGGACCGGCCGGATATTGGCAGCGGAACCCCGTTTGGTAAGCTGCTGCGGGAAGGTTTTTTAGCAGGTGAAAAATTTGCCGAAGTGGGCCTGCATTCCAACCTGACAACTGGTGAGGACCGGGAGTTTCTGCGTGAGCAACAGGTCAAAGTTGTTCGTCGAGGGGAAATTCATCGGGGCCAAAGTGGGGCCTACTGGATTCACCAATTGCTTAAGGAAGTCGCCCAGGAAAGCCCAGCCTTTGTCAGCTTCGACATTGATAGTGTAGCCTCGGCGTATGCGCCGGGAGTGAGCGCGCCGAGCTCGGCAGGGATAACCCCTCAGGATGCTATACTGGCCGCTTTCGCGGCCGGAAAATTCACCAGCATACTGGAGAATCCGGTGCGCTTATTCGAAGTAGTGGAGCTCAACCCGCTCTACGACCGCGACAACCAGACGGCGCGGCTGGCGGCCACCGTCATCACCGCGTTTATAACCGGCGTAGCGGCTTCGCTACCCCAAACCAAGTAGCAAAGCAGGACGTGTACCCCGAATTTCCAATTCGGCTGGTAAGAACGTGTACCCCGAATTTCTAATTCGGCCGCCGGAACGAGCTTTCGCATCTTGTTCACGCGGCCGAATTGGAAATTCGGGGTACACGTTCTACTCCATCGCGCTGGTGCCCGGCGTTGCTTAGCTGCTGAACTTAGCCCGGGAGGGCAACCGCTCCGGCGGCGCAGCCACGGGCTTGCGGCCCCGCCGCCGGCCGCCAATCAGCAGCCACGCGGCTCCGGCTGCCAGGATGCTCGCGCCCAGCACGGCCGCCTGCACGGGCAGCTTGTCTTTGGGAGCCGGTGGCAGGTGCTCCACGCCGTTAGCGTCGGTGCGGGCGGGCTCATCTACGTAGCGGCCGTGGGTGGGCACGGGGTAATTGTCGGCCAGCTGGCGCAGGCCGGCAGCGGCTGCCAGACCGGTGATAACCGGGCCGTGGCCGCAGCCAATGGCCTGGGGCTCCAGGGCCGCCAAGGTTTGCACCGACTGGCGCGAGGCCGCCCAGTCGTAGTTGAACGGCGTGCCGGCGCGGCTGATTTTGGGCCGGTCCAGCAGAATGGCGGGCACCGAGTCGTGGTGGCAGGTGGCGAAGGCATCGGCCCCAATCAGCACGCGGTCGGCTTCGCGGAAGAAGGCCAGCTGGCCCGGTGCGTGGCCCGGTACGTGCAGCCAGCGCCAGCTCATGAGGTAGGGCGCGGCGGGCTCATCGGTGTTCAGGGCCTGCACCCGGTCGCCCAGGTTGGGCATTTGGGCGGGGAAAAACCGGCTCATGAAGGCCAGTGAGCCGCCCACGGTGGGGTCGCTCGGCGGGTACAGGGCCTGCCCGGTGAGGTAGGGCACTTCCAGCGGGTGCGCGATGACGGACACCTGCCAGTGGTCGGCCAGCTCCCGGGCCGAGCCCAGGTGGTCGAGGTGGCCGTGGGTGAGCAGGATGGCCTCGGGGCGGGTGCCGGGGTAGAAGAGCTTGTCGGCGGCGGCGATGATGGTTTTGGCGCTGCCGGGCAGGCCGGTGTCAATCAGCACCCATTCGCCGGGCGTGCCGGTCTCGACGAAATACACATTGACGAAGCGCTGAATGCGAAGCTGGGTGACGCCAGCGGCTAGAGTATCCATGGACCAGGAAAAATTAAGAGGGTGAAGGAAGTGGAAGTTGGAGATACGAGAAACTGGTTCGCGGGTACTGATTTTTTTTTAGTGGCCGGTAACGAATCGCCCAAAGGCCGGTACTCTCGTCATCGGCCCCGTCGGGGCAACCCTTCGCGGCTGTCCGGCATCTGGCTTTTACAGCGGTTTTCAGGTTAGTGTACACTTTTGCAGAAAGTTAAAAGTTGAGAGTTGAAACTCGTTGTACCTGATTTTTAACTTTTAACTCTCAACTTTTAACTCAATACACAAAAAGCGAAACTGCTCTAATCCACTCCTCAACCCTTTTTCTTCATCACCATGAAAACCCTTATTTCTGCAATACTGCTGCTGGCCAGCACCCTCGGGGCCGCCGCCCAAACCGCGCCCACGTTCACGCTCAACTGCCAGGACGGCTCCTGGAGCAGCTACAAGCAGCTCAAGAATTTCTGCGAAACCCGCGACCTCGCCTTCGATGCCCCCACCGGCCAGGCCCTCACCGTGGAGGGCGGGCCCAACGGCGGCATCACCGTGCACGGCTGGGACGGCCCTAACGTGCGGGTGCGGGCCAAGGTGCAAAGCTGGGGCGCCTCCGAAGCCACGGCGCAGGCCACTGTGCGCCGGCTGGTTATCGGCACCGCCGACAATACCCTGCGGGCCACCGACCCGGCCAACGAGCGCGACTGGAGCGTGAGCTATGAAATCTTCGTGCCCCGCCAAACGGCCCTGGTCCTGAACACCGTGAACGGCGGAATCAGCCTCGATAACGTGCAGTCGGATATTCGCTTCCAGGCCGTGAATGGCGGCGTGACGCTGGCCAACCTGGGCGGGCAGGTGAGTGGCCAGACGGTGAACGGCGGGCTGACCATCGACCTCGCGGGCCGGCAGTGGAGCGGCAAGGGCCTCGATGTGAAAACCACTAACGGCGGCATTCGCTGGAAGCTGCCCCAGGACTATTCGGCCCGGTTTTTCACCAGCACCGACATTGGCAGCATCCATACCGACCTGCCCGTGACCAAAACGGGCATGCTGCACCGCGAAGTAGAAACCAGCCTGGGCCAGGGCGGTGCCCCGGTGCGGGCCGTGACCACCAACGGCGGTATCAGCGTGACCCAGGGCCGCAACTAGCGCGGTTTCAGGGTCAGTGCAGCGTTTTTTTGCAGAATTAAAAATGAATAATCAAAAATTTGACAGTCAGGTTTTTAATTTTATTCGACAAATAAGAAACTGCTTTGGGTTGCACGGTCACTGAAATCACAAAAAGCCTCTGCTGCCTCAGCAGAGGCTTTTGTTGTGGTGTGATGTTGAGGGAAGTAATGCCGCGGGGGGCTGATAAAAATCATCCTGATTCTTGTCAATAGTCATTCCTGAAAGCAGGGTAATTGGCCAATTTTACTACCCTGACGGGGATGCCCGCTGGGTGGCCGCCAAGGTCCGGTTGCTGATGCTTATTGCTATGAAAACGCTGGAAATAACTTCGAGTACGGAAGAAGAAGAGCTGGCTGACCACGACATCATGACGGCGGTGGAGCGGCTTTTTGCCACCAAAAAAGGCGTGACCGCCCACCTCATCGACGTGGCGGCCACCCAGGGCATCGTCATGCTCAGCGGCTACTCCGATAACCTGCTGGCCCGCGAGCGGGCCGAGGAAATAGCCAAGGCCGTGCGCGGGGTACGTGGGGTCATCAACCAAATCGGGGTGCGGGCCATCGACCTGCCCGATGCCACCCTGCGCCGCGACGTGGAAGAAGCCCTGTTGCAGGATGCCGTGGCCTGCGAGTACACCATTGGCTGCACCGCCCGCGATGGGGAAGTGCTGCTGCTGGGCGAGGTGCCGTCGTGGTCTGAAAAACAACTGATTCTGCGCGTGGCGAAGAGCGTGCGCGGCGTGCGCGGCGTGGCCGACCACTTGGTAGTGTGCCACGTAGAGCGCGAGCCGCCCGGCAGCAAGTCGGAAGCCGAGCTGGTAGCCGCCATCCAGGAAATGATTGACTGGGACATCCGCATCGACGGGGCCCAGGTGCAGGTGACGGCCCAGCCCAACGGAGGCGCGGTGCTGAGCGGGGTGGTGGGCAGCGCCGCCGCCCGCGGCCAGACCATTGCCGCCGCCTGGCGGGCGGGAGCCGGCCGGGTGCTGGCCGATGAGCTGCTGGTGGTGCCCGGCGCACTCAGCCACGAGCTGCGCGGCGATAAATACCGGCCCCGTTCCGACGAGGACATTCTGAAAGCCATCCGGGACTGCTTCCGCTACGACCCGCGGGTGCGGGCCGGCACCCCCGAGGTGGAAGTGCGGGACGGCCGCGTGCTGCTGCGCGGCACCGTGAGCAACCTCAAGGCCCAGCGCACCGCCGAGCAGGATGCCCTGGGGGTGGTAGGCGTGTGGCTGGTAGACAACTACCTGCGCGTGCGCCCCCGCCACAACGTGGCCGACCACGACATTCAGCGCCACATGCTGGCCGCCCTGCTGCGCGACCCCTACCTGCAGCGCTACGCGATGGAGGTGGTGGTGCACAACGGCAAAGCCAGCCTGTACGGCACCGTCGATTCGCAGTTTGATAAGCTGCAGGCCGAGGATGTGGCCGCGGGCGTGAACGGGGTTATTGCCGTGGAGAACCGCCTGGTGGTGCCCACCTGGTACGCCACCACGGGCGGCGACTACTTTGCCTGCTACGTGAGCCACGCCGAGCCGGCCGCCGGCAAAATGCCCGGCAGCGACGCCCTCACCCGCACTATTCAGCAGCTGCTGTACTGGTCGCCGGCCCTGAGTGGGCAGGATATCGAGGTGCAGGTTGCCAATGGCCGCGCCACGCTCACCGGCACCGTGCACACGCCCCAGGACCGCCAGCACGCCGCCCTGTTTGCTTTCGAAGGCGGGGCCCACGCCGTGGATAACCAGCTGCGCGTGCGCTACGGCCCGCAGGACTAGCCCCCGAATCCGGGGCCCCGCCGGGCCGCCCTTGCCCACTTCACTCACCGCGCCAGCCATGCTCGAAAACTCGCTCCTTGACGAAACCGGGGCCATGGCTCACTTTGCCGGGCGGTTTTTCCGCGAGGGGTTCCGGCCGCGCTACGAGGTGGCCGAACTGTTGCACCAGTGCTACGTGGTGGGTTACCAGTCGCTGCCGATGGTGGGCATCACGGGGTTCATCATGGGCATGGTGCTCACGCTGCAAAGCCGGCCCACCATGGCCCAGTTTGGGGCCGAGTCCTGGATTCCGACCATGGTGGGGCTCACCATCATCCGGGAGATGGGGCCCATTATCACGGGGCTGATTTTCGCGGGCAAAATAGGTTCCAGCATCGGGGCCGAGCTGGGCTCGATGCGCGTGACCGAGCAGATTGACGCCATGGAAGTATCGGGCACCAACCCGTTTAAGTACCTGGTGGTGACGCGGGTGCTGGCCACCACGCTCATGCTGCCGGTGCTCACCATCCTGGCCGATGTCATTGGCCTGTACGCCTCCTACGTCGGCATCAACCTGAAAGGCGTGACCACGCTGGCGCTGTTTCTCAATAATATTTTTTCTAACCTGACTTTTGGCGACGTGCTGCCGGCGGTTATCAAGACCTTCTTTTTTGGCTTTGCCGTGGGAATAATCGGCTGCTACAAAGGGTATTACTCCAACAAAGGCACCGAGGGCGTGGGGCAGGCCGCCAACTCGGCCGTGGTGGTGTCGTCGCTTCTGATTTTCGTGCTCGACCTGCTGGCCGTGCAAGTTACCGGCCTGCTGGGCCTCAACTAACCTGCCTGCTCATGAGCCCCGCCGCCCCCATCAGTGCCCCCCAGCCCGCCCCGCCGCCGGCCGCCGCGCCCACCGCCGAAGTAGTGCTGGAGATGGCGCACGTGAGCAAGTCGTTTGGCGAAAACCGCGTGCTGCAGGATTTCTCACTGGCCCTGCGCAAGGGCGAAAACGTGGTGGTGCTGGGCAAGTCGGGCTCGGGTAAATCGGTGCTGGTCAAGTGCATCATCGGCTTGTTGCAGCCCGATGCCGGCACCATCACGGTGCTGGGCCAGGATGTGGCCACCCTCGACCACGAAGCCATGGACCGGCTGCGGGCCCGGGTGGGCTTCCTGTTCCAGAGCAACGCGCTCTACGATTCGATGACGGTGCGCGAGAACCTGCTGTTTCCGCTGCGCCGCCACTGGCTCGACCACCCCCGCAGCCAGGAAGACGAACTGGTGCGCCAGGCCCTGGAAGACGTGGGCCTGGGCCACACCGCCGCCATGATGCCGGCCGAGCTTTCGGGCGGCATGCGCAAGCGCATCGCGCTGGCCCGCACGCTCATTCTGCGGCCCGATATCATTCTTTACGACGAGCCCACCACGGGCCTCGACCCCGTGACGGCCCGCGAAATCGACCACCTCATCCGGGAAGTGCAGCGGAAATACGGCACTACGGCCCTCATCATTTCGCACGATATGAACTGCGTGCGCCTCACCGCCAACCGCGTGGCCCTGCTCGTGGACGGGCGCTGCTACGCATCGGGCACGTATGCCGAGCTGCAAAGCCGCGACGACCCCCGGATTCACGAATTTTTTGCCTGAGCCCCGCTACTCTTCTCATTACTAACTACTTAACCCTAAAAGCCATGCCGCAACGCCCTGCCAGTAACCACGTTCGCCTGGGCCTGTTTGTGTTGGTGGGCGTGGCTTTTTTGCTTGTCACGCTGTTTTTGCTGGGCCGGCAGCAAAACCTGTTCAGCCACAGCCTGGTGGTGCAGGCTGATTTTCGGAATGTATCGGGCCTGCTCACCGGCAACAACGTGCGCCTGGGCGGCATTCCGGTGGGCACGGTGCGCAAAATCCAGATTCTGAACGACACCACCGTGCGCGTGGCCATGAACCTGAACCGCGACGTGCAGCCCTTCGTGCGCAAAAATGCCGTGGCCACCATTGGCACCGATGGCCTGGTCGGCAACACCATCATCAACCTGGTGGCCGCCCCCGGCCCGGCTCCGGCCGTGGTGGCCGGCGATGTGCTGCGCACGAAGGTGCCGGTGGGCATCGATGCCATTCTGGGCACGCTCGATGTATCCAACAAAAACCTGGTGGGCATCACCCTCAACCTGCGCGAAATCACGGGCAAGCTCAACCACAGCGCCTCGGTCTGGAAGCTGCTGAATGACGAGCAGCTGCCCATCAACGTGCGCCACAGCCTGCGCAACGTGGAGGAGGCCACCGCCAAGCTCGATGCCGCCTCCACCGATGTGCTGGCCCTCACGCATGGGGTGCGGCGCGGCCGGGGCCCGGCCGGCTACCTCTTCACCGATACCGCGTTTGGCGGCCGGCTGGGCCACGCCGCCCGCCAGCTGGCGGGCACTTCCGATACGTTGGCGGCCACTATCAGCACCCTCAAGCAGAAGCTGCGAACCGAAAAAGGCCCCCTCAATACCTTGCTGGCCGACACGGCCTTCAGCCGGGATATGCGCCAGAGCATGCAAAACGTGAACGAGGGCACCCGCGGCTTCAGCCAAAACATGGAAGCGCTGAAGCACAATTTTCTGCTGCGCGGGCACTTCCGGCGGCAGCAGAAAAAAGAAGCCCGTGCCGCCCTTGAACGGAGCGGCCGCGGTGCTCAGTAATCCTGTTCCCCGTCGGTAGCGGGCACGGCCAGCACGGGCACGGGGCTGCGCAGCAGCAGGCGGTGGGTGATGCTGCGATGAAACATCGAGCCCAGTACGCTATGCTGCCGGGCCAGCACCACCAGCCAGTCGGCTTGCAGGGTGTCGATGGCTTGCAGCGTGCCTTCATCGGCCTGGGTGTCATAAAAGCCTTCCACGCCCAGGTGGGTGGCCTTGGTGTGGAGCAGGCCGCTGGCCCGCACCTGGTGCAGGGCGGCGGCGCAGGCCGCGTCGTCCTGCATCGGCGACACGGTGACGACCGTGAGCCGGGCCGGAGCCAGCTGGTGCAGCAGCCGTCGGGCCGGGGCCGCCCCCGGGGCCAGGGCAAAGGGCTCGTCGTCGGCGGCCACAGCCAGGTGCCCGGGCACGGTGGGGCCGTCGTAGGTTTCGGGCACCAGCAGCAGGGGCAGGCGGGCGTGGCGCAGCACATCGAGCACGGCCGCGCCCATGGCAAAGTCGGCCCGCTCGGCGGCTGGCCGGCCCAGCACAAACAGCGCGGGTCCGTAGCGCTTGGTCAGGTTATCAATCACGCGGGGCAGCAGGTCATCCGTTAGCTCGATGGCGGCGGGCACGGGCAGGTTAGCGGCCAGTACCTGCAGGGCCTGGCGCATTTCCCGGGTGGCGGCCGCGGGCTTGGCCAGGTGCAGATTGTCATCAACCAGGGCTAGCTGGTCGATGTGCAGCAGCACCAGGCGCGCCTTAAGCCGCTCGGCCAGCTCTCCCACAAATTGCAGGGCCCGGCGGGTTTCCGGGAAGAAGCTCGTGAGCACGATGAGAACCAGCCCGGCCTGCTCATTGTGCGGGGCAGTGGCGGGTTGGAAGGAAGTTACCGGAGTATCCATGGCGAGGGAGAGTTGGGCGGCAGACATTGGGAGCGGGCAAGTGGGATGAAAAGGCTGGCGCGAAGGCCGGTAGGCCTAATCCAGCGACGGCAGCAGCAGCACCGGTACCGGGCTGTCGCTCAGCAGCTGGGCCGTCACGCTCCGGTGAAACAGGCTGCTGAGCAGGTTGTGCCGCCGGGCCACCAGCACTATCAGGTCGGCATCGAAATCGGTGGCTGCCTGCAGAATACCCGCCACGGGCTGCAAGCCATGCACAATGCTGACCTGGTCGGGCGAAAGATGGTCGGCCAGCCCTCCGGCCTGCACCGTGTAGAGGATGTGCGCGGCCCCGTGCTTGGCGCTACGCTTGTCGGTTACGTGCACCACTTCCAGCTGGCCGTTCAGTTTTTCGAGCATTCGCAGTACAATCAAATGGTTGTCGCACAGGGCAAATGGCTCGCCGTCGACAGCCAGCACCAGCCGGCGCGGTGCAACGGCATCCCAGCCCACGGTGGGCACTATCAGCAGGGGGTAGGGGGCCTGGCGCAGCAGGTCCATGGCCGCGCTGCTCACCACCTCGGCGGGTGCGGTGGCCGTGCCGGGCCGGCCCAGCACCAGCAGCATAGGCTGGTGGTGGCGCACGGCCTCGGCCACGGCATCGGGCAGAAACGACTCGGAAATTTCGATTTGGGTGGGCACGGGCTGGCTTTCGGCCAGCGATTGCAGGGCCTGCTGGGTGGCGCGCAGGTTGCGGCCGGCGTGCCGGTGGCCGTACTCGTGGGGGGCCAGCAGGCCATCGTGGCGCACGTGCAGCAGCACTAAGTGGGCCTCCAGCGGCACCGCCAGCGCTGCCGCATACGACAGCGCCCGGTTGGAAACGGAGAAGAAATCGGTGAGCACAACGATGGCAGCAGTCATGGCGATAAAACAGCTAGTGAGCGATAAGTAGGTCGGGTAAATTACTTTGCAATAAAAAAGAACGTCATGCCTATCTGGCGTCCGCGTAGTCGAAGCATCTCTACCGCTTCATCAGGGCCGTTCAGCGAAGCGGTAGAGATGCTTCGACGGGCTCAGCATGACGTGCTGATAAGTCAAACTAATTTCCACGACCTACTTACAAGCGCAGTGAATAGCCTTAATAGGAGCCGGCGTACAGGTCGGTCGCTTCGCTGTTGCGGGCCAGTCCGGCTGCTTCCGTCACCGTATCATCGAGCGGGTAATATTCTTTGGGCAGTAGAAACGCCGGGGCCTGCAACGGCCGCAGCGGATATAGCGGACTGAAGCGAAAGTCGTCGCCGTCGGTACCTGGCGTGACCCGTAAAAGCGTGGATTCCGCGCGCGGCCTGGTTTGCTGTTTCATAGAAATAGAGATTGGTGAGAACCAAGGGCGAGGCAGGCACCGCGCCCGCTTGCGGCCCGTTAGGCCGCCATCAGCAGCTCCGCCCCGTCGCGGTGCGGGCGGGCGGGCCGGCGGGGCCGGGCCAGCTGCCAGTGCGCCAGCATGGCGGCGCGGTTCAGCACATGGCCCTGGGCCTCGGCCGCCCCCGAGCCCTTGAAGTATTCGCTGAAGGTGTGCCTCAGGAGCGCACACCAGCGCTCAAAATGGGAGGCGACGGTAGTTGGCAGGCGTTTCCGGTGGGGCGGCTGGCCGAAGTAGCAGGTGCCGGTCAGGGCCTGTTCCCACCAGGCCTGCTCGGTGGCCGTGGCGTGGCGGGAGGCTATCCGGCTGACCGCAAATGCGGGCCCGAGCACGTCATCGGCGGCAATCTGGGCGGTGAAGAGGCTGGCGAACTGCCGGCGCTGCGCCGGGGTTTCGAGTAGAGAAAGGGCACGAACTAGCATAGCGCGGTAACAAATGCGGAGTTGACAGGCCGAAGCGCCAGGGGCAAGCCGGCGGGGCGGCAGCCGTAGACGGCGCTGACGACGACCGCAACCAGTGCCGGGAAAGGGCCGCCAGGGCCAGCACCAGCCGCAAAGACCAAAAGGTCGGCGTGCTCATGGGCATCGGGAGGGCTGGGTGACGAAGCCGCTTCGGCCCTAAAAAAGCTGATACTGTAAAATTAGCATGCTACCCAATCGGGCGTAGTGATGAGTATCAGCCGGTTTGGTGATTTTAGTCATACTTCTGACCCGTAGGTCAACCCGCAATTTTTTGGTTCGCCTTCCTGAAGTATCAGCCCGCCGCGCGGTGCTTCTCAGCCAGCACCGGGCCGGTAGCGGCTCAGCAGCCGGAGCTGAAATCCGGGTAATCGGCGTAGGCCGGAGCGGCCTTGTCATCGAGCCGGATGATGTGGTCGAGCCGGATTTCCTCGCCCGACTTCAGCTGCATAAACTCCACCTTGTCGCGGATGAAGAACGTCTTAATCACGCCCGAGCCCAGGCAGAGCTGGCGCAGGTCGTTGAAATATTGCAGGTCTACCCGGCGGCGCTGGGTAGCGGCGGCTTCCAGCTCGTCGTAGAAATGGCAGTCGATGGGTTGATAGTCGGTAGTCATGAGCTTGGAGAGGAAAGAGGGCGACTCGGGGTTGAGGTATGTTGCTGAAAATGAAGCCGCCCGTAGCCGCATAGGCGGTGCACAGCGTAGAAAGTTACAACCCCTGGCTGACAGCGGCCGTCTTACCGGGCATGCGGCAGTCTACGTTTTTGCTTACGGCTGGTTTGGTTTGGGGAAGCGTGCGGGCCGCTGCCGGCCAGGCGGCGCGGGTGCGCGATACCAACCAAATAGGCTGGTACGTGTACGAAGGCGACCACCGCCTGGGCCGCCGCTGGACGCTGCACACCGAGTACCAGTGGCGCCGGGTGTACTTCATTCGCGAGGCGCAGCAGTCCCTGGCCCGGCTGGGCGGCGCGTTTCAGCTGGCTCCGAGGGTGCGCGTGGGCGGCGGCTACACTTCGCTGATTACGCACCCCTACGGCGACTACCCCACGGCCGACACGGGCGTGCCCTTTCCCGAACACCGCCTCTATCAGGACGTGCAGCTGAGCGACACGCTGGGCCGCTGCCTGACCCTGGAGCACCGCGTGCGGCTGGAGCAGCGCTGGCAGGGCCAGCTGGCCGAAGGTCAGGGCCGGGCGGTGCGGGCCTGGGCATACCAAAACCGCATCCGCTACCAGCTCAGCGCCACGCTGCCGTTGCAGGGCCAGCGGCTCGACAACCGGGAGTGGTACCTGACGGGCTTCGACGAGGTGTTTCTGAGCTTCGGCCGCCGGGTGGGCAGCAACGTGTTCAACCAGAACCGGGTGGCGGGCGGCGTGGGCTATCAGTTCACCAACGACTTTCAGGTATCCGTGCTCTACCTCAACCAAATCACGCAGCACGCCGACCCCGAGCCACTTACGGGCCTGCCGGTGTTCGAATTCAACCACGGCTTCCGGCTGAATGTGAACTACAACCTGCCGCTGGTGAAAAAGCGGAGATAAATACGTCCGGTAGGACCAGCTGCCTGCGTGGCGTAACCTTCGGCGCGGAGCAACAGTGGCGAGATGGGTTGTTCCAATCGAAATAGACGCTACTACCGCTGATTTAACCCCGCTCTTTCTGTCTGCTGACCATCGACGACGAGGAATCGAGCAGCGTGGTGACCACCGTACCGGTGAGAATAGCCAGGGGAATGGCCTCAGTGAAGCGGTCCAGGATGCCCTTCATTCGCTAGCCGGCTACGTGCCGAAGCGCCCACGACAGCTGGTTCACGGCGGTGAGAAACAGCACCAGGCCGCTGACCGCCAGCGGGAGAACTGACGGGATGGAGTGATTCACAAAAGGCCGGGCTTGTTGGGCCAGTGTGCTGGCCTGCAGTGCGGTTGCGAGTGCCGCCGCCGCAGTAGCCGCGTGAAGAAATTGCCAACTGTCGGACCGGGGGCGGGCACTACCAGGCGGGTAGTATCTCGCGGTTTTGCCGTGGCCTTTCTCCGGCCTTTTCCTAACTTGCCCGTCCACCCAAACCCACCCAATTGCTATGCCCTCGCCAGTACCCACCGAAACCGCCACGCCGGAACTCAACCTCGAAGCCAATTCCATTGCGCAGCCCGCCGCGCCCCGGCACGATGGCAAGCGCCCGATGTTCTACGAGTTCAAGCCCGAGGAAACTGTGAAGGCCGCCCACGGTAGCACCCTGCGCTGCAAAACCTGGGAAGCCGAAGCCGCCCTGCGGATGCTGGAAAACAACCTCGACCCCGCCGTGAGCCTGGTGTACGACGAGCTAATCGTGTACGGCGGGGCCGGCCGCGCCGCCCGCAACTGGAAGGAATACCAGGTTATCGTGCGTACGCTCAAGGAGCTGGAGCCCGATGAAACCATGCTCGTGCAGAGCGGCAAGGCCGTGGGCGTGCTCAAAACCTGGGCCCACGCGCCCCGCGTGCTCATCGCCAACTCGAACCTCGTGCCCGCCTGGAGCACCCAGGAATACTTCGACGAGCTCGACCGAATGGGCCTGATGATGTACGGCCAGATGACGGCCGGCTCCTGGATTTACATCGCCACCCAGGGGATTTTGCAGGGCACGTATGAGACGTTTGCCGCCATGGCCGACCAGCATTTTGGCGGTACTTTGTGCGGTACCATCACCGTCACGGCTGGCCTGGGCGGCATGAGCGGGGCCCAGCCCCTGGCCGTGACCATGAACGACGGCGTGTGCCTCGTCATCGAGCCGATTGACGAGCGGGTGAAGCAGAAGATGCGCGAAGGCTACATCGACGAGCAGGCCCGCGACCTCGCCCACGCCCTGGAACTCTGCGAGCAAGCCAAAGCCGAGGGCAAGCCCTGGGCCGTGGGCCTCACTGGCAACGCCGCCACCGTGCTGCCCCAGCTGTTGGAGCGCGGCTTTCAGGCCGACATCGTGACCGACCAAACCTCGGCCCACGACCTGATGGACTACCTGCCCGAAGGCGATATCACCGAAGTGCTGGCCCTGCGCGAAGCCAACCCTGAGGAATTCAAACGGCAGGCCCTGGCTTCCATCGTGAGGCATGTGGAAGCCATTCTGGAGATGCAGCAGCGCGGCACCATCGCCGTAGACTACGGCAACAACCTGCGCGGCCAGGCCGAAAAAGGCGGCCTGACCGTGCGCGACGAAGCTGGCCATTTTCTCTATCCCGGCTTTGTGCCTGCTTATATCCGGCCGCTGTTTTGCGAGGGCAAAGGGCCCTTCCGCTGGGCCGCCCTCAGCGGCGACCCGCAGGACATTCTGCGCATCGACCGCGCCCTGCTCGAAACCTTCCCCGAGAATAAGCTGCTGGCCCGCTGGATTGAAAAGGCCCAGGCCAAAGTCCCCTTTATCGGCCTGCCGGCGCGGGTTTGCTGGCTGGGCTACGGCGAGCGCGAGAAGTTCGGTCTTGTCATCAACGACCTCGTGGCGCGGGGCGAAGTCTCGGCCCCCATCGTCATTGGCCGCGACCACCTCGACTGCGGCTCGGTGGCCTCGCCCAACCGCGAAACCGAAGGCATGAAGGACGGTTCCGACGCCGTGGCCGACTGGCCCCTGCTCAACGCCCTGGCCAACTGCGCCAGCGGGGCCGACTGGGTGAGCCTGCACAACGGCGGCGGCGTGGGCATTGGCAACTCCACCCACTCGGGCATGGTGATAGTAGCCACCGGCACCCCCGAAAAAGCCGAACGATTAAAGCGGGTGTTGACTACCGACCCCGGCCTGGGCATCTTCCGCCACGCCGACGCGGGGTATGAGCTGGCCCAGGACGTGGCCCGCGAGCGCGGGGCGAAGATTCCAGGGCTGTCACATGAGTAACAAGAATTGGGAACGAGTAGGAGGGAGCGTGCTAATGGTCTGCGGTTGGCTGTTTGGCGTAATAAGTTTTGCCGAACATATTCCGCATCCATGGAATACTGTGATGTTTTTGTCGTTGTTTCCGCTAATTTTTATGGGGATATATCTTTTTGCGCGAAAATAAACGCCCTAGGATGTAAAAAAACACAAGATTGACAGCAATTCCAGGCTGACTTTGCTTCGAACAGTATGGGGTTGGAGTAGGGTAGAGTAAGTAAAAGGAACGTTATGCCGAGCGCATCCGAGGAATGATGTTCCTTTTTTGGTGCTTCAATTAGCACCGGCCCAGGCAAATTCCCTTCGGAATAAAGCAACTCGCCGCCGCATCCGTTTAACTAGCTGTGGCAGCGCATCGCCGCCGCGCAAACCCTGAATCTACGCAGTATGAACATTGGAATCATCGGGGCCGGCCACATCGGCAGTGCCCTCGCCGTGCGGCTCACCAGCCTCGGCCACTCGGTTCGCATCGCCAACTCCCGCGGCCCCGAAACGCTGAAGGACGTGGCCCGGAAAACCGGCGCTACGCCCGTTACGGCCCGGGAAGCGGCCCGCCACGGCGAAATCATCGTGGTCACCATCCCGCTGAAAAACATCCCCGACCTGCCCAAAGACCTGTTCGCGGACGTGGCCGCTGATGTGCCCGTCATCGATACGAGCAACTACTACCCGATGCTGCGCGACGGCCACATGCCGGAGCTGGAAACCGGCGACCTCACCGAAAGCGAATGGGTGCAGCAGCACCTGGGCCGCCCGGTGGTGAAGGTGTTCAACAACATCTACGCCGACCACCTCGAAAACAAGGGGCAGCCCGCCGGCACCCCCGGCCGCATCTCCCTGCCCGTGGCCGGCAACGATGCCGCCGCCAAGCAGAAAGTAATGGCCCTGGTTGAGGAGCTGGGCTTCGACGCCGTGGACGACGGCAGCCTGCACGAGTCGTGGCGGCAGCAGCCCGGCACCCCCTCGTACGGGGCCGACCTGCCCGCCGACAAGCTGCGCGAGCACTTCGCCGGCCTCGGCACCACGCGCACCGAGGCCCAGCACGCCGAGTACCTGGCCAACCACGCCAAGCAGGAACAGGCAATGGCCGCGCAAGGCATCAAGCTAAAGTAGCCGGCTGCCGAATAACCGGCTAACCAAAACGTCATGCCGAGCGCCGTCGAAGCATCTCGTGGGCCCAGGTAATCCACTTGATTGGACTAGCTGAAGCCCGCGAAATGCCCCGGCTACGCAAGGTATGGCGTTTTTTTGTGCTCAATGAGGTAGTCCCAGCCGCTGCCGGGCAGCTACAAGCCTTGGTATTTGGCTACCCCTGCCCGCCTGTCGGCCGCTCCCGGCAGCTGCTTCCTGAGAAACGGAAGTAGCTTGCGCCGCGTCGGCAACGGAATGGACTATTTCGGTGTGCACCGCTGTTGCGCACGTATCTTAGGGTGGTAATAAAAAAACGCCATGATGCTTGTTCTAGTAGAAGTGCCCGATGAAGCAGCTTTAAAGGTGCTTCGCCAGCAGCCCACTGTGCAGATTGTAGGTATCCTAACCCCACCTGCCCCGGTGCGCAAGCCATCCATTGCGGGGCTTGTTGGCTCGTTGTCAGATGAAACGGCCCAGCGGATGCGAACCGAAACAACTCAGATGCGCAACGAATGGGAACGGGATTTTTAATCGACACCAATGTCTTTATCGACTTTCAAAATGGTCGTCTGCCAGCTCTCAGCTCCCAATGGCTGATACAGCAGGTGGACAATGGGCACGGCTATCTATCGGTCATTAACCGCATCGAGTTGCTTGTTCGGCCCGGAAATCCGGCGGAAGAAGCCGCATTGCGCCAAATCATTAGTAGCTGTACCGAATTACCGCTCGACGAAACAGTCATCCAGCAAACCATCCGCCTGCGCCAACAGCACCGCATCAAGCTGCCCGATGCCATCATCGCCGCTACAGCCCTCGCCCACGGCATCCCGCTTCTGACCCGCAACGGGCGCGACTTCCAGTCCCTGACCGGCCTGGCGGTTCTCAATCCGCACGAGGCCGCGCCGCTGCCCTGAGTGCCCCCCCCGCCCGCCTGTCGGCCGCTCCCAGTAGCTGCTTCCTGAGAAACGGAAGTAGCTACTGGGAGCGCCCGTATCACGGACCTTGGCATGGGCAGCTTGCGTTACGTGCCAGATGTATTGCCACCGGCAACCGCATCATTCACGGCTACGGCTCCTTTTTTGATGAAATGGTCTGGGGTAATATGCTGCGCCACCTGCCGCTGCTGAAACAGGAAGTTGCCAGGTTGCGAAACGTCTGAAACGCCCTGTTGGTGCTTTTCAGCCATTCCCGCTGTTGAAGCAGCGTAACCCGTGGCCAGCCTTGGTGTGGCGATACATTCGCCGCCAATGATTGCGCGCTTCCCGGAACGTTCCGTCTGTTTTCACTCGGATGGCCGGATTTAGCTGACCGGAAAGGATTGTCAGTCGTTGCTGGAAATGCGTATGCAGTGCGAATCCAACAAGTAAACTGGTCCAATGGCCAAAAAGGCGATGAGTGAGCAAAATGAAGCGAAACAATGCTGGCCTGTTTCTGCGGTTTCAAAGGCAGGCAGGTACGGCCGCCGTATTTGGGGAAAAGGCGGCCCGGCCAGCCGGGTGTCTTGGGTTCTCGCCGGTGGGCTGGTGTTTGGGATGGCGGCGCTGGCCTCGTGCTCCGAAGACCAATCCCGGCGCGAAAACGCCGAGCTACGGCTGGACCTATCCGCCACCAAAGAGGCTCCGGCCACGGTTGCCTCCACTGCGAGCGCTGAGGCTGACGCAGTACCGGCCGAAGTGCTGCCGGGAAAGGGCCAGCGGTACCGGGTAGTGGTAGAAACGGCGTATTTTTTCGATAAACCCGAGTTCGCAACGCCCAATGGCCGGTACCTGCGGCGGGGCGACACGTTTTACGGCGAAGGAGAAACCAATGGCTTCGTGAAAGCCGGGTTCAGGCAACCAAACGGGGTTGCCAGCACGGGCTGGCTGAAGGTGCAGGGCCTTGGCAAACTGGCCGGCCGCCCCGCCGCCAACCCCGCTCGCAGTTCCCGGCCGCCCCAGTCAACTCGTGCTGCGGCCTCGCCTGAGCCTTCTGCGTATGAAACGGGTGAAGCAGTGGCCAACACCCGCGAACCGACCAAAGCCGAGGGCAGCAGCCCCCAAACGGCGGTGGTGCAGGTAGCCCGGTCATACTTCTATAATTCCGCCGACCTCGCAACGCCCCGCAAGGCCTTCTGCCAGCGCGGTGATAAGGTGCGGCTCCTCGAAGCGCGTGGGGCTGCCGTGTACGTCACCTTCACCAACTGGGAAAAAGTGACGACTACCGGCTGGATGCGCCAGGACGCGCTACGGTAGCGGACCACCACGGCCGGGCCCGGTGCCGGGCCAGCACAGTCGCGTAATAGCTAAGCCATTATCTCCAATTGCAGCTTATGCACGATGCCCTGCAGCTGCTTATTCCTGGGCAGGGCGCGGGCCAGCATCTGCAAGCCGCCCAGCTGCCGCTCGTTGAGCGGGGTGGGCTGCCCACCGTTGTAGCAGCGGCTGGCGGCCACGAAGCGGGCCAGCGCATCGGGCTGGCTGCCATGGCCCTCAATGCGGAACTGCGCCGGGGCCAGCAGGCCAAAAAACAGCTCCCGCGCCAGGTCGGGGTACTTGTCGAGGCTGGGCGACACGTCGAGGTCGTGCGAGAACATTTCCAGCGTTTCCTGGCTCGTGGTTTCCTCCCGGCACTGCTTGAATTCCTCGTACTCATCGAGCCCCCGGCGCATTTCGGCCAGCGAGGGCAGGGCGTGGTTGCCGCTCCAGCAGTCCGCAATCCAGCGGGCCTGCAGCTCCACAGTGGGGAAATAGGAGCCCACCTGGACAAACAGGCCCATGAAGGCAAAATTGGGGAGCGCCGGGTTAAAGGTGAAGTGGTGCAAATCAAGATGCTGGCGGTCGGCGTGCACGGCCTGCCGAATGTCCTCGCTCAGGAAGGGTAGGTTCAGGTCGTAGCCCGTGGCCAGGATAAGGCAGTCGGCGGGCACCCGCTGGCCGTCGGTGAGCACGGCCCCGTCCGTAGTGAAGTTGCGCACGCCGGGCACGGCCCGGATGTGGCCAATGGCCAGGTCGTCGAGGTAGTCCTGGCACTGGGCCACGCCGGCTTCCAGCAGGTCGTCGGCCGGGCGCAGGCCGCCAAAGTCGGCCGGGTTGCCGAAACTTTCCAGGATGAATTGCTTCAGGCCCGCCGCGGCCTGCGCGGGCGGCAGGGCCTGATTGATATAAGCCGCGAAGCGCGTGAACACCGACTGCTCCACGGGCATGCCCTTGAGCATCTTGCGGATGATGTAGCGCGGCTTGCGGCACGATGAAATCACGGTCGTGTCGGCATTGCGGGCCAGGTCGCTGGCAATTTCGAGGCCGCTGATGCTGTTGCCCACCACCAGCACCCGCTTGCCGCGAAAGTCCTGGCGGCCCCGGTAGGCAAATGAATGCATCACCTTGCCCTCATACTGGTCGAGCCCCGGCGTATTTGGGAAACGAGGCTTGTTGTAGCGCCCCGAGGCCACGATGACGTGCGAAAACGCTTCCGTGTGCCGCTCCCCGGCCGCATCGCTGGTCACCACGGTGTAGCCCTTCGCGGGCCCGCGGCTGATTTGCTCCACGCGGGTGTTCAGGCGCAGGTAGGGCTCCAGGCCAAAGTGCTGCACGTAGGCCGTGAGGTAGGCCAGCACCTCCTGGTTGGTCGGAAACATTTGGGTGCCGGCCGGATAGTCAAAATCCGAAAACGACATCTCGACGTGACAGGAGTTGGCGTGCATTTCGGGCCAGATGCCGCTGTGCGCCGCGCCCTGGTTCCACTGCCCCCCAATGCCGCTACTTTGCTCGATAACAACCGGAGTTTGCCCGTCCTCAAGCAGGGACTTGGCCGCGGCCAGCCCGGCCGGCCCGGCCCCAATGATGGCAACCGTCATTCTTTCCATGACTATAAATAAATAAGTTGTGAACTGGTAAACCTCGCGACATCCCACTATGAGCGCGGCAGCACAAACCCGGTAGTTGGCTTCAGTAGACGATAATGAGTCGGTCAAAGATATTTAATATTAAATATACTTAATATTTAATTGCAAACTCGACGCTAGCTTTGAAAACTTCAACAAAGCGCTGGTTAAGTACTGCTGTTATGCACCAACGGGGCTGGCGCGCGTAACAGCAGTTAAGTACTTGTGCAAAAATAACCGTATTCGAGTCGGGCCTGCTGGTCTGACCGCCCTAGGCGGTCTGACCGGTTGAAGCAACAACGATTTCGGTCCAACAACAACCGGTCTGACCGCCCTGGGCGGTCAGACCGGAGCATACGCGGGTCGTGGCACCCAGTGTTAGTGCCGAAATCGTAGGGCCGGGCTACTAGCTGGTGCCAAGGCTTTGAATGTCAATATTCTAATGTAGTATAGGCGGCCGGGCTACGCAGTGGCCGGGCACGGGCCACACTACAGCAAATTTCAGGTTGGTGTAAGGAGTTAAAAGGTGAGAGTTAAGAGTTAAAGCGCAGGCAGCATGATTTTTAACATTTAACTCTCACCTTTTAACTCTTTACAAAGACTACGAAACGGCTCTAAATAACTAAGTAGGCGCGCCGCCGCCGCTGCCCGTCCCCGCCCGTCCCGCCCAAACCCTGGTTCCATCGCCTCCGTTTCAGCCGCAAATAGCACCCTTTATCTCTTCATGAAATTAATTTTCTCTCTCGCGCTGTCAGGGTCATTGCTCCTGACGTCGGGCCCGTCGGCAATCGCGCAGCAGGCTCCTTCGCCGTATCACACCCGCTTCGCCGTTGACGGCCCCATCACCCTGGGCCTGGGGGCGATGAGCGCCTTCGGCTTGTACCGGGTGCAGCAAAAAAGCGGCCTCAGCGACACCGAGCTGGCGGCGCTCAACAAAAACGACGTACCGAAATTCGACCGTTCCACTGCGGGTAAATACAGCGAAACGGCCCAGACCGTCAGCGACCTGCTGTGCTACCCCACCCTGGTTATAGCCCCCGGCCTGCTGGCCCTGAATCCGGCCATTCGCAGCCGGTACGGCCAGGTAGCGGCCCTCTATCTGGAAACCATGCTGGCCACCGATGCCCTTTTTACCACCACGGTGGGCAATGTGTACCGCTACCGGCCCTACCTCTACGGCACCGAGGGCGGCAATGGGCGCTCCGGCAAGATTGCCACCAACTCCTTCTTTGCGGGCCACACGGCGCATACCGCAACGGCTACTTTCTTCGTGGCCAAGGTCTTGCATGACTTCAACCCCGGCTCGTCGGCCGAGCCATTCATCTGGGGAGCAGCGGCTTTGCTGCCCGCCGCCGTGGGCTACTACCGCATGGAGGCCGGCAAGCACTTCCTCTCCGATAACATCGTCGGGTATGCCATCGGCGCTACCATGGGCATTGTGGTGCCTCAGCTGCACAAGAAAACTGCCGGCCGGGGCGTGTCGCTGATGCCCATGCAGGGCCAGAACGTGAACGGTTACGCGTACTCCGGCCTGTTGCTCACCAAGCGACTGTAAGCCAGGCAATACCTATTTCACGGGCCCATTTCGCACGAAGCCGGTGGCTTTGCTTACCTCAAAGCGGGCGCGGTTGGGCCTGCGTCGGGCCCAGTCGGTGCGGGGAACCAGCACCTGCCAGGTGTCGCCGTTATCGTTCACGCGGGCCGAGTCCACTACGTAACGGGTGGGGTCGGGCTGCGTTAAAATGAAGCGGGCGACGGCGGCCCGGGCGTCGGCGTCGGTGCGGATGGCCAGCTGCGGCTCAGCCGGTTTGGGCGCGGCGGCCGGTGCTTCCCTGTCAGCGGGGGGCGTGCTTTGGCAGCTGCCCAGCCCCAGCCCCAGCCCCAGCAACGCGAAGGGGAGGAGAAGAAGAACGAGTTTTCTTATGGCTCAAAGCTAGGCCGAAGGTGATTGCGGCATTGTTTAGCCCAGTTTTATCAATTCTGATTGTAAGGGCCAGCCCGTGGGTGCGTCAGCCCCGGCGGTTCAACAACCCATTTCCCTAATTATGAAAAACGTATTAAGTGCTGCCATCCTTGGCTACCTGCTGGTGGCCGTTGCCCCATCATCGCACGCCCAAACCTCCCCGCCGGCCCTCACGGCCACGGCCCTCACGGCCACGGCCCTGGCCGTTGGCGAAACGGCGCCCATGTTCCGGGCCAAGGATGCGGCAGGCCGCCAAGTCGACCTCAAGCAGCTGCTGAAAAAAGGGCCGGTGGTGCTGTATTTCTACCGGGGGCAGTGGTGCCCGTTCTGCAACAAGCAGCTCAGCCAGCTGCAGGACTCGCTGCAGCTGCTCACGGCCAAGGGCGCGCAGGTAGTAGTGGTATCGCCCGAAACCCAGGAGAATGTGGGCAAAACCGTGACCAAGACCAAGGCCACCTTCCCCATTGTGCACGACAAGGACTTCGCCATTATGAAGGCCTACCGTACGGCCTTCACCGTGCAGCCCGATGTGGTGACCAAATACAAGGGGTTCGGGGTGGATTTGCTGGCCGCTAACGGGGCCGATGCCGCCGTGCTGCCCGTGCCCGCCACCTACATTGTGGGCCAAAACGGCAAAATCAAATATGCTTATTTCAACACTGATTACCGCCGCCGCGTGAGCGTGAAAGCCGTAGCCGCTGCGCTCTAATCAGGCGCTGAATTCGGTGCCAAGTAACGAGGGGCTCGCCAGCAGGTGAACCCCTTTGGCTTCCAGGTCGGACAGGGCCGCCGCAAACCCCCCGGCGCTGATGGCCCGGGTGGCATCGGTGATGACGAAGGTGGTGAAGCCGGCCGCCAGCGCATCCAGCGCGGAGTAGTACACGCAGTAGTCGCCGGCCAGGCCCGCCAGGTACACCTCGGTTATCTGCCGGCCGCGCAGGTAGTCGGCCAGGCCGGTGCTTTTGCGGTGGCCATTATCGAAAAACGCGCTGTAGCTATCGATTTCGGGGTTGGTGCCTTTGCGGAAAATGGCTTCCACGCGCGCGGTGCGCAGGGCTGGGGCCAGCTCGGCCCCGGGGCTGGCCTGGGTGCAGTGGTCGGGCCACAGCACCTGGGGCAAGCCATGCAGGTCAATCTGCTCAAACGACGTCCGGCCCGCGTGGCTGCTGGCAAAGCTCTGGTGGCCCACGGGGTGCCAGTCCTGAGTGGCTACCACCAGGTCAAACAGCGGCTGAAGTGCATTCACCAGCGGGATAATGGCGTCGCCATCGGGCACGGCCAGCCGGCCGCCGGGCAGAAAGTCATTCTGAATATCGATGAGCAAAAGCGCTTTCATAGGCAGGGGAGAAGGAGAAGAGGAGGCAGCAGAAGGAAATAGGAAGGAGGCGAACGGTATAAAGCACGTCATGCTGAGCGCAGCCGAAGCATCTCTACCGCTTCGTTGTGGTAGCATTGATTACTTCTGCGGTAGAGATGCTTCGGCTACGCGGACGCCAGATGAAGCATGACTGTTTTGGTTGCCAACTCATAATACAACCGCCAAAACCAAGCATTTGCCCGGTGGTTACGTTTACGCAGCTACAAACTATTCGCTACGCACTCATGCCCGACCTTCAGAACCAAGTTGTCCTCGTCACCGGTGCCACGTCCGGCATTGGCAAAGTAACGGCCACCGAGCTGGCCAAAATGGGCGCGCACGTCGTGCTGCTGGCCCGCAACGCCGAAAAAGCGGAAGCTACCCAGCGCGAAATCCGCGCCACCGCCGGCCACGACCGGGTCGAAATCCTGCTCGCCGACCTCGCCGATTTGAGCCAGGTACGCCGGGCCGCCGCCGAGTTTGCCACCCGTCACGCCCGCCTCGATGTGCTGGTGAACAACGCCGGCCTCATTTTTGGGTCTGAGCGCCAGATGTCCGTCGATGGCAACGAAATGGGCGTGGCCACCAATCACCTCGGCCCGTTCCTGCTCACGGCGCTGCTGTTTGAGCAGCTGCGGGCCAGTCCGGCAGCCCGCATCGTCAACCTGGCTTCGGCGGCGTACCTATTTGCCAGGCCCCGGCTGGCCGATTTTCAATCGAAGCGTGACTACAGCGCCATGCGCGTGTACGGCAACACCAAGCTCTACAACATTATGTTTACCCAGGAGCTGGCCCGCCGGCTGCGCGCCCAAGGCATTGCCAATGTCACGACCAATGCCGTGCACCCCGGGGCGGTGGCCAGCAACTTCGGCGCCAGCGCCGGCGGCTGGCTCAGCAAGCTCACTCAGCTGGCCCGCCCCTTCCTGATTTCGGTGGAGAAAGGGGCCGAAACCAGCATTTTCCTGGCTTCCGCGCCCGAAGTGGCCAGCACCAGCGGCGGCTATTTTGCCAAGAAAAAACCTGAGCCGGTGCAGCACGACTTTAACACGCTTCCGCATGCCCGGGAGCTGTGGGAAATGAGCGAGCAGCTCACGGCAACCCGGTTTCTGAGCTAGGACTGCTGGAGCGAGCCGGTTTTTGACCGTTCCTATTTCGCGGGTTCGGGGTCCACTGCGTGTAGCACGGCCACCCAGTCGGCCTCGGTTTTGGGGGCGCGGGCAGCCGTTTTCAGGGGCCCGGCCAGGGCCGGGGCTGCCGCCTGCAACGCCTTGAGGGTGAGCTTGACCGGCAACAGCGCGGCCTCGGGCGTGCGCAGGTAGTAGGCCGGGTGGTCCTCAATCACATCGGGGGTTGGGCTGGTGCTGTAAGCCCCCGGTTGGCTCGCCGTCCTCAGGGTTTTGGCGTAGTGCTTGAGCAGGGTGTAGCGGCCGGCGTGCAGCACCTCCACGTAGTCGGGGCGCTCGCGGGCCAGGGGCGCTTCCGCGAAGCGGCGGAACTGGCGCGGCCGGGCCGGGCCCAGGCCCGAGGCTGGCTCCATCAGCACGAAGCTGGCCACCCGCGCATCGTCGAGCTGCAGCGAATCGGTGGCCCGCGCCGAGGAGCGCATCAGCAGACGGCGGTCCAGCACGTCGTATTTGAGGGGAATCGGGGCCAGGGGCAGGTTGTTGGTCAGGCGAAGCTGGGCCGGCAGCCAGCGCGCATCGGCGTAGGGCGAGCCCACCGTGCCTTCGCCGCTGCCGTGGGGCAAAACGGCGGGCGCTCCCATTGCCAGGTCGCGCAGATTGGAGACGCCGGCGGCGCCTTCCTGGCCAATGGCGGCGGTCTGGGCCTGCGCCCAGGCTCCGATGAGGAGTAGCGCCAGCAGGAGGAATGCACGGAAGAAGGAGGGATAACGCATAGCAACGATGTAGAATGGAAGGCCAATATACACCGGCGGAGACCGTTATGCGGCGGGCGTGGCGGGGTGCAGCGCCCGCCATTCGTCCTCCAGAATACCCATTTCGATGAGCGTCCAGTAGCCGTCGCCGTGCCGCACCACGTCGCGCATCACGCCCTCCTGCTGGAACCCGCATTTGAGGTAGCAGTTGATGGCCGGATGGTTGAAATCGTACACGCCCAGGCTGATGCGGTGCAGCTTCAAATCCTCGAACCCAATGCGGAGCAGGGCCTTCACCATGCCCTGGCAGATGCCGCGCCGACGCTCGGTGGTGTTGCCCACCAGCACCCGCGTGATGCGCCCGGCCCGGTCGCGCTGGCTGATGCCGCCCAGCGAAATATGGCCCACGGTAACCCCGGTTTTGGAATCGACAGCCTTGTAAATAAATACGTTCGGGTCGTTGAGGTCGTTGGAGCCTTCCACGTACCACGTCAGCCCGGCCTCGGTGAGCGGGTACGAAAACATCGAGCCGCTCCACTCTTTCATGAGCCGCTCATCGTCAACCCATTCCATGAGCTGCGTAAAATCGGCGGCGGTGAAGGGTTCTAGTGTAATCATCAGCGCGGCGAAATTAGCGTTAGGAATAATGGCGAATAAGCCCGCAAGTTAACAGGTAAGCAGCCGTAGTGCCGGGCTTATTTTGGGAACAATGCACAAAATAAATCAGCCCAAAACCCCACCGGAAGCCAGCGGACGTTTTGGGCTGATAAACTGCGCCTGACGACAAGCCAGGGCCGGGCTTAGGCGTTGGTCGTCGTGCTGAAGTTCACTTCAATATTGCCGCGCGTAGCCCGCGAGTAGGGGCACACCTGGTGGGCTTTGGCCACCAGCTCTTCGGCCTGCTGCTGGTCGAGGTTCGGAATGTTCACGCGCAGGTCCACTTCGATGCCGTAGTGCTCGCCGTCTTTGCCAAAGCTCACGTCGGCTTCCACCGTGCTGTCCGTAATAGGGGTTTTGCTCAAGCGGGCCACCAGGTTCAGCGCGCCATCGAAGCAGGCTGAATAGCCGGCGGCAAAGAGCTGCTCGGGGTTGGTGCTTTCGGCTTTGCCGGGGCCGCCCATTTCCTTGGGCGTGCTCAGGGGCAGGTCGATAACGTTATCGGAAGAAACGGCGCGGCCGTCGCGGCCACCGGAAGTTTTGGCCTTAGCCGTGTACAAGCGTTCAATGCTCATCGGGTTTGAAATTAAAGGTTGTTGACTGGTATCGGAATCACAAACTGTAATTAATTTCACAATGTTTAATTGTGTGCAATCAATTACAGTATAATCAAAGAATCAACTGATTATCAGTGCGAAAATTTTCGTTAAATAGCGGCTACAGCAACCTGCAAGGCTAAATGCACTCAGGCATCCAGCTTCAGGGTTTGGCGGCTGCGCTCGCGCACGGCCGTTGTCAGGGCCGGATTATCGGCCAGGCGCTGGCCGAAAGAGGGTACCAGCTCCCGCAGGCGGGCCTGCCACTCGGGCGAGGCGGCGCGGGCGGGAAAGCACTTCTGCACCAAATCGAGCATGATGGCCACGGCCGTGCTGGCCCCCGGCGAGGCGCCCAGCAGCGCGGTAATGGAGCCATCGGCGGCCGTCACCATCTCGGTGCCAAACTCCAGTACGCCGCCCTGCTTCTTGTCCTTCTTGATGACCTGCACGCGCTGGCCGGCCACTTCGAGCTGCCAGTCGGCGGGGTTGGCTTCGGGGTAATACTCGCGCAGGGCGGCGGTGCGCTGCTGCGGCGATTGTAGCACCTGCCCGATGAGGTAGCGCGTCAGGCCCAGGTTGCGGGCCCCGGCGTAGAGCAGTGGCCGGATGTTGCCCAGCTCGATTGATTTGAACAAGTCGGTGTACGAGCCCTGCTTCAGAAACTTGGTGCTGAAGCCCGCGTAGGGGCCAAACAGCAGCTCTTTGCGGCCGTTTATCTGGCGGGTGTCGAGGTGGGGCATCGACATGGGCGGCGAGCCCACGGCGGGCTTGCCGTACACCTTGGCCTCGTGCCGGGCAATCACGGCCGGGTTCTGGCACTTAAGCCACTGCCCGCTCACCGGGAAACCGCCAAAACCATTAGCTTCCGGAATACCGGACTTCTCGAGCAGCGGCAGCGACCCGCCGCCGGCCCCGATAAACACGAAGCGGCCGCGCACAATGCGGGTTTCGTCCGAGGCCAGGTCTTTCACTTTCAGCCGCCAGATGCCGTCCTCTTTCTGCCGGAAATCCTCCACCTCCTGGCCCAGCTGAAACTGAACGTCCGGTTGCGTCTTTAGCTGGTCGAACAGGGCGCGGGTCAGGTTGCCGAAGTTCACATCGGTGCCAATGGGCATGTAGGTGGCGGCTACGGGCTCGGCGGGGTCGCGTCCGGCCATCACCAGCGGAATCCACTGCGCAATCCGGGCCGGGTCGGTGCTGAGCTCCATGCCTTGAAACAGCGGCGAATGCAGCAGCGCGGCGTGGCGCTTGCGCAGGTACTCCACGTTGGCCGCGCCCCACACGAAGCTCATGTGCGGAATGGTGTGGATGAAGGCCGTAGGGTCGGGCAGCTGGCCTTCCTGCACCAGCGAAGCCCAGAATTGCTTGCTGAGCTCAAACTGCTCGGCAATCTTGTCGGCTTTGGAAATGTCAATCGAGCCATCGGGCCGCTCGGGCGTATAGTTCAGCTCGCAGAAGGCCGAGTGGCCGGTGCCGGCGTTGTTCCAGGCGTCGGAGCTTTCGGCGGCCACGGCGTCGAGGCGCTCGTAGCCGGCAATGGTGAGATTGGGGTCCAGCGCCTTGAGCAGCACGCCGAGCGTGGCGCTCATGATGCCGGCCCCGATGAGAATGACGTCGGCAACGGGTTTGGCGGGGGAGGAGTCAGTCGGAGTCATAGAAGGAATGAAATGCTAGCAGGCAATACGGGGGGCCGGAGCCGGGGGCTGCTTGTTCAGCGAAAAAAAGCCGGGCTACCTTGCGCCCGCTCCCGCTCCCCACTCCCCCGCAATCCCACCCAATGCCCGACCTCGACCTGCCCTTGCTGCCCCTACCCACCCGCGCCGACCCCACCAATACAGCGGCCCCGCGGCTGCTCATTATCTACACCGGTGGCACGGTGGGTATGGCCGTGAGCCGCGGCGGCGGGCTGGTGCCCATGCAGTTTGGCCGCCTCGACCGCAAGATGCCCGAGCTGGCCCGCCTGCCTTTCCGGCTGGAGCTGCTGAGTCTGCCGGCCCCCATCGACAGCAGCAACGTGACCCCCGCCGACTGGCTGTACCTGGCCCAGCTAATCGGGCAGCACTACGCTGATTTCGATGGGTTTGTGGTGCTGCACGGCACCGATACCATGGCCTACTCGGCGGCGGCCCTGAGCTACGTGTTGGAGCACCTGGGCAAGCCGGTGGTGTTCACCGGGGCGCAGGTGCCGGTGGGGGCCAGCCGCTCCGATGCCCAGCGCAACCTCGTCACGGCCCTCGAAATCGCGGCGGCGCGCCACCCCCGCGCCCACACCGTGCGGGTACCCGAAGTGTGCGTTTTTTTCAACGACGTCCTCATTCGGGGCACCCGCGCCAAGAAGGTGGAAAGCCAGCAGTTCGCCGCCTTCAAAAGTGAGAACTACCCGCCGCTGGCCCGCGCCGGCATCAGCCTGGAATATGCCGATAGAAGTATCCGCCTGCTGCCCGGCGCCCACCTGAAAGTGCACACCCACCTCGAAACCGGCGTGGCCGTGCTGCGCCTGTTTCCTGGCATCACGCCGGCCGTGGTCAGCGCTATTCTGGGTATTCCGGGCCTGAGGGGCTGCGTGCTCGAAACCTACGGCTCGGGCAACGCGCCCACCGCCCCTTGGTTCCTCGACTGCCTGGCCGAGGCCCGCCAGCGCGGCGTGTGGCTCCTCAACGTGAGCCAGTGCGAAGAAGGCCGCGTGGTGCAGGGCAAGTACGAAACCAGCGCCCACTTCACTGAATTGGGCATTGTGGGCGGCGACGACATCACGACCGAAGCGGCCGTGACCAAGCTCATGTTTGTGCTGGGCCTCGGGCTGGGGGAGGCCCGCACCCGCGAGCTGCTGAGCCAGGACCTGCGCGGCGAGATAACACCGTGAAAATGAGTTAGGAGTTAGGAGTTAAGAGTTCAGAGTTGACAGAACGACAACTTTTAACTCCTAACTCTTAACTCTTAACTCATTTTCGCTCTATCTTTGCCCCATCAACCACCATCCTTGAGGGGTGTCCGAGTGGTCGAAGGAGCACGCCTGGAAAGTGTGTATAGCCCAAAAGGTTATCGTGGGTTCGAATCCCATCCCCTCAACGAAAAGCCCGTTTCCAGCCTGGAAACGGGCTTTTTTATTGGCCACTACCTGCGCAAACGCGGTTATTCCGCCGTCACTTCCGTCACGGTCAGCTCGGCGCGTACGGCATTGGCCGGGCGGGCAAAAGAGACGGTCTGGTTGCGGCTGGCCCCCGGGGCCATGCCACCAAACCGGCTGGTAGTGGTGTCCAGCGCCTGACCCTGCGCGTTGTAATACGTCACGGTGTAAGCGCCACCAATTACTTCGGCCACGGTGGCGCGGTTGGTGAGAATGAAGCTGTAGTTTTCGGGGCGCAGCGCTATCTGGGGGATAACCAGGCTGCGCATGTTGCGCAGCTCGTAGCGCAGCAGTTCCCGCACCAGGCGGGCGTGTTCGGGGCCGCGCAGGCCGGCCTGGCGGTAAGCAGCGGGGCTGTCGATGGTGGCAATACCCGTTTGGGCAGCGGCGGGCAATGTAGCAAGAGTGGCGGCCGTAAGGGCCAGCAATAATCGGGTCATAGGCGGAAAGAAATAGAAAGTTTCACTCCGCTAAGGTACGGGAGGGTCGTTAAGAGAACCAAAATACTTGAATTACGCAGCTTGAGGGGATGGTGCATTTCGACTGAACTGCCTAACCGAGGCGCTGCCCCTGCCGCTAACCCAACCTGAACCCTAAAATCCCGTTACCTTGCCCGGCACAACCATTCAGCCCTCATACCGCTCCTTATGACCCCATCTTCGACGCTTCCACCCGCCGCCGGGGCCGTGGAAAAAGACAACAAGCGCATCACCACCGGCTGGACGTTCTACGACTGGGCCAACTCGGTGTACCCGCTGGTGATTACGAGCAGCATCTTCCCGATTTACTGGGGCAGCGTCACCAAGGACATCAACCCCACCGATATGGTGGATTTTCTCGGGTTTCAGGTGCCGGGCTCGTCGCTGCTGACCTACGCTATTTCTGCCGCCTTCCTCATCATTGCGCTGGTGAGCCCGTTTCTGACGTCGCTGGCCGACTATTCGGGCCGCAAGAAGCTGTTTCTGCAAATCTTCTGCTACATCGGGGCCGCCAGCTGCGCGGGGCTGTATTTCTTCACCAAGGACACGCTCACCATGTCCACGTTTATTTTCATCGCGGCCACGGTGGGCTTCAGCGGCAGCATCGTTTTCTACAATTCCTACCTGCCCGAAATCAGCAGCGAGGAGAAGTTTGACTCGCTCTCGGCGCGGGGCTTCTCGATGGGCTACATCGGCTCAGTGCTGTTGCTGGTTATCTGCCTGGCCATTATTCAGGGCCCCGAAATCATGGGTGGGCCGAAGGGCGTGGCCCTGTTCGGCATGACGACGGGGGAGGCCACGCGGTTCAGTTTTCTGCTCACGGGCATCTGGTGGGTGGGCTTTGCCCAGATTCCGTTTTTCACGCTGCCCGCCGATGCCGGACGCCCCGCCGATGCCCCCACCAACAACGATGGCTGGGTACTCAACGGTTTCCGCGAGCTGGGCAAGGTGTGGGACCAGCTTGAGGGCCTGCCCAACCTCAAGCGCTTTCTACTGGCATATTTCACCTACAACATGGGTGTGCAAACGGTGATGTACGTGGCCACCATCTTCGGCGACAAGGTGTTGAAGCTGGAAAGCACTGCCCTCATCATCACCATTTTGCTGCTGCAAATTGTGGGCATTCTGGGCGCTTACCTGTTCGCCAAGCTCTCGGAGCGCATCGGCAACACGCGGGCGCTGAGCTGGGCGGTGTTCATCTGGATGCTGATTTGCATCGCCGGCTACTTCGTGCAGGCCGGCTGGAGCTTTTACGCGCTGGCGGCCGTAATCGGCCTCACCATGGGCGCGGTACAGAGCCTTTCGCGCAGCACCTATTCCAAGATTATTCCCGAAAACACGCCCAACTCGGCCGCGTTCTTCAGCTTTTTCGATGTGACAGAAAAGTTAAGTATTGTGATTGGGACGGCCGTGTTCGGCGTTATCGCCCAGGTCACAGGCTCGATGCGCAACAGCATTCTGTCGCTGATTGTGTTCTTCATTCTGGGGCTGTATTTCCTGCTGAAACTGCGCGGCCGCAAGCTGCGCGAGGACGTGGTTCCGGCCGCGCTGCCCGGCCCGCCCGCCGCATCGGCCATCACCAGCACGCCTTCTACGGTAAAGTAAACCGGGCCGGTATCCGTCAGTCCGGTTCGGTGGATGGCCTGCGGCTACTCTCCACTTTACTATTCTTTTACTCTTTCTCATGAGCGAACCCACTACAGCTGCCCCCACCCGCCTCACCCCACAGGCTGCGCTGGCCCAGGAAGCCCAGCGCGAGCTGGCCCTTACCCGCCGCCTGCTCGAGCGCGTGCCCACCGACAAGTTCGACTGGCAGCCTCACCCCAAAAGTATGAAGCTCGGCACCCTGGCCTCGCACATGGCCAACTTGGTAAGCTTCCTTCAAATCAGCCTGCAAGGCACCGAAACCGACATGGCCACCGTGCCGATGCCCCCGTCGCCCACCCACATCGACGAAGTGCTGCGCCGCTTCGATATCAATGGCGAAAACCTGCGCCGGGCCCTGGCCGACGTCGACGATGCCACTTTCTGGGAAATGTGGAGCATGCGCCGCGGCGAGCAAACCATCATGGCCATGCCCCGCATCATGGTAGCCCGCGTGATGGTGCTCAACCACCTGATTCACCACCGCGGCCAACTTTCGGTGTACCTGCGTCTGCTCGATATTCCCGTGCCCGCCATCTACGGTGGCTCGGCCGACGAGGCCCCGCAGCCCTAACTGTCAGAGTTTTTCTAAACGCAGAACGCCCGGCTGAGCAATCCTCAGCCGGGCGTTCTGCGTTATGGTCTGGCTATTTCCGGGAGAATACAGACTGCCCGCCAATCCAGGTTTGCAGCACTTTGGCACCGCGCAGCTGCTCTTTGGGCGCGGTCAGCAAATCGGTGTCGAGCACCACGAAATCGGCCAGCATGCCGGGCTTAATCTGGCCCTTGCGCTTTTCCTCGAAGCCGGCGTGGGCGGCCCAGGTGGTCATGCCGCGCAGGGCATCGGGGCGGCTGATGGCGTTTTCCATCTGGAAGCCGGGAGCGGGGTAATTCTTGGCATCCTGCCGGGCCACGGCCGAATGGAAGCCGAATAGCGGGTTGATGTCCTCCACCGGGAAGTCGGAGCCCAGCGCCAGCTGGCCGTACTGCCTCAGCAGCTCGGCGTAGGCGTAGGCCGTTTTGACGCGGGCCGCGCCCAGCCGCTCGCCGGCCCAGTACATATCCGACGTGGCGTGGGTGGGCTGCACCGAAGGCACGATGCCGAACTGCCCGAACTTGGGCATATCGGCCGGCGTAACGACCTGGGCGTGCTCGATGCGCCAGCGGCGGTCCTTCTGGCCCTGCAGTGCCTCGCCGTAGATGTTGAGGATGATGCGATTGGCCGAGTCGCCGATGGCGTGGGTGTTCATCTGGAATTTCGAGGCGGCCAGCTCTTTAGCCAGGGCGCGGTATTCCTTCTCGGTCGAAAGCAGAAAGCCGGTTTCTTTGGGGCGGTCGGCATACGGCTGCACCAGGCAGGCCCCGCGCGAACCCAGCGCGCCATCGGCATACACTTTGAAGGAGCTGACGGTGAGCTGGTCGGTCAGAATCGGGCCATTCTTCAGGTAGAAGGCGCGGTTGGCGGCCGTTGGGTTAATCATGACATTGAGGCGCAGCCGAAGCTGGCCCTGCTGCTGCAAGGCGGCCATGTAGTCGATGTCGGCGCGGTCGAGGCCGGCATCGGCGAGGCTGGTGAGGCCCACGGCCAGGCAGTTTTGCTGGGCCTGCATCAGCAGAGGAGTAGCTTCGGCGGGCGTGGGGTCGGCGATTTTGCTGCTCACCAGGCGGGTGGCATTGTCCACGAGCAGGCCGGTGAGGCGGCCCCGCGCGTCGCGCGTGATGGTGCCGCCGCTGATGGGCGTGCTCGCCGTAACGCAAGCCAAATCGAGTGCCTTCTGATTCACGAGCGCGGCGTGGCCATCCACGCGGATGAGGAACACCGGCACGTCGGGAAACAGCTGGTCGAGCGTGTCTTTGGTGGGGAACTGCTTGCTGGACCAGTCGTTCTGGTCCCAGCCGCGGCCGGTGAGCCAGGCGGCCTGCGGGTACTTCCGGCGGTTTTCCTGGAGCCGCTGAATGACTTCTTTCCAGGAAGTGGTGCCCACCAAATCGGCGCTGGGCAGGGCCAGGGCGTAGCGGTAGAAGTGGCAGTGCGCGTCGTAAAATCCCGGGTAAATAAATTTGCCCCCGGCATCCACCTCCTGCTTGGCCTCATACTTGGCCTTGAGGTCAGTGGCGGAGCCCACGGCCACGAATTTGCCATCTTTCACGGCAAAGGATTCCGCCTTGGCGAAGGTCGAATCAACGGTGTAAACGGTAGCGTTGGTTACCAGCAGGTCCACGGCTTCGCGCTTGGCCTGGCAGCCGGCCAGCAAGCCAAGCGCCAGGATTGGCGCAGTGAGCTGGCGGGCAAAAGCATTTGTAAAATACACCATTGAATCAAAAAAGAGGGTTCTGAAAACAGGCTTATGGTAAAAAAGAACGTCATGCCCATCTGGCGTCCGCAAAGTCGAAGCATCTCTACCGCGCCAGCTGTCATCCTGAGCTTGCGAAGGACCTTGTCACGCCCCAACGATTCGTTCAGCGGTGATAAGATGCTTCCTTCGTCAGCATGACAACTGGCACGCGAGATGCTTCGGCTTCGCGGACGCCAGATGGGCATGACGTTCAATTAAATCTGCGAAATCTATCAAATCTGCGTCAATCTGCGGTCCTTACTCGAAGCGCATGTGCTTCACCGACTCGCCCGAATTTTGCAGCTCCTGCAGCGACTCGATGCCGATTTGCAGGTGGCGCTTCACGAAATCGGTGGTTACTTTCGAGTCCGATTCCGACGTTTTCACGCCTTCGGGCGTCATCGGGTTGTCGCTCACCAGCAGCAGGGCGCCGTGGGGAATGTCGTTCATGAAGCCGACCACGAAGATGGTGGCCGTTTCCATGTCGACGGCCAGGGCGCGCACCCGGCGCAGGTAGTCCTTGAACTCCTGGTCGTGCTCCCACACGCGGCGGTTGGTGGTGTACACGGTGCCGGTGTAGTAGTCCATCTCGTGCTTCTTAATCATGCTGCTCACGGCGCGCTGCAACCGGAAGGAGGGCAGGGCCGGAATTTCCTTGGGCAGGTAATCGTCCGAGGTACCGTCGCCGCGAATGGCCGCGATGGGCAGCACCAAATCACCGAGCTTGGTCTTTTTCAGGCCGCCGCACTTGCCCAGAAACAGGGCCGCCTTGGGCTTGACGGCCGAGAGCAAATCCATGACCGTGGCCGCCATCGGCGAGCCCATGCCGAAGTTGATGATGGTGATGCCGTTGGCTGTGGCCGTCTGCATGGGCTTGTCTTTGCCGCGCACCTCGCAGTCGAACTGCTCGGCAAACATGTACACGTAGTTGCTGAAATTGGTGAGCAGGATGTACTGCCCGAACTCGTCCAGCGGCACACCGGTATAGCGTGGCAGCCAGTTATTTACAATTTCTTCTTTGGTCTTCATTTGGCAATGAGTAAATGGGTGAATGAGCGAATGGGTGAATGAGTTCTGGAGCCAAACGATGCAATCATCATTCACTCATTCGCTCAGTCACCCACTCACTCATTGAAAAAGGTACCTTTGGAGGTGATGCAAGCTCTGGACCTGCCGCCTTTCGAGGCCAAACTTACGCAATCGGCCACGAATCAGCCCCTCATCTGGGACGGGCTGCGGCGTAAGCACGTCGTGCTCACGCCCGAAGAGTGGGTGCGTCAGCACGTCGTGCATTACCTGATTAATAACCTGGGCTACCCGCGCGGCCTGCTGGCCCTGGAGCGCGGCCTGCGCTACAACCAGCGCCAGAAGCGCACCGACCTGCTGGCTCTCAACCCCGACGGCCAGCCCCTGCTGCTGGTGGAGTGCAAAGCGCCCTCCGTAGCCATCGATGCGGCCGTGGCCCGGCAGGCCACCACCTACAACCAAACCATCGGCGCGCCGCTGCTGCTGATAACGAACGGCTTGGTGCATTACTGCTGGCGCGTCGATTTTGCGACCCGGACCAATGAGCGGCTGGCGGAAATTCCGGCGTTTGCGGCCGCCGTGCAGTTGTAGGTCGCGCTTGAATTTGGTTTAGGGATATTTAAGGACGTCAGGCAGAATGCTCTGCCTGAACGGGATAGCAGCTTGTTTTTGAGCTGACGCGAGCCATTGCAGCAAATTTCAGGTTAGTGTAAGGAGTTAAAAGTTAAAACGCAGGTAAGTAGTAGTGCCTAAATAATCGTCACTAAAAAAAGCACGTCATGCTGAGCGAAGTCGAAGCATCTCGCGTGTGGTAGTAATTCAATCGATTGGTTTACTGCTACACGCGAGATGCTTCGGCTGCGCTCAGCATGACGTTCAAATTCGTGTCGATTATTCATCCTTAACTACTTAGCATGATTTTTAACTTTTAACTCTCAACTTTTAACTCTTTACAAAGACTGCGAAACGGCTCTAGAGCACTGGCAATGGCAGGATTGCGGGCGGAATCAGCCCACTCGCTTCGTGGTGCTGCTCAAAGAACTCATCGCACCAGCGGCAGATATTTTGCAGGTCCTCGGTGCGGGCGCGGGCGTGCGCTTCCGTCACGCCGATGGACTCGCCCATTTTCCACGGGTCGCCCTGGTTGAGGCGCTGCATGATTTCAGATTTTGAGGCCCGCAGCAGCACATCGGCCACTTTTTCGGTGCGGGCATCGCCGAGGGGGAATTTGGTGCCGGGACAGCAGGGGTTGATTTTCCAGAGTTGGATGCTGATTTCCTGGGGCAGCTCGGTGCCGCCCAAAAAGCCCCTGGCCCCGGAGAGGATGGCGCAAAAGTTGTGGTTCGGGTCTTTGAGCCAGATGTCTTTTTCCAGGGCCCGGCCGCGGGCCCAGTTGCCGCCCAGCCACATATCCTCGGTGGCACCCCAGTAGCCCCAGCTCAGCCGGTTTTCGGCCAGATAATGGTCTTTTTCGATGAGTGGGTCGTGGTCGTCGCCGTTCACACCCCGGCTTTCGAACAGGTCGGCCAGGGTCATGAGGCGGGAGCCCGCCATTTTGTGGTAGCGGTCGATGCTGGCAATGTCGAAGCGCGTCACGCCCTTGGCGATGAGCAAATCCAGGATTTCGGCCGTCAGCAGGTCGCCGTTGGTTTGCAGCATGACCTGGGTGCGGCCCTGGTATTTTTCCTGAACGGCATCCAGAATCAGATACAGCTTGGCGCGGTCGGCCACGGGCTCGCCGCCGGAGAGGATAAGCCGGTCGACTTGGTCGGGCAGGTTGCGCACGATGCGCAGGCAGTCCTGGGCACTGATGCGGGTGCCCTGCGGGCCGGAGCTATTGTAGCAGTGGTCGCATTTGTCGTTGCACAGCTGGGTGAACACCCAGTAGACAGACTCGCAGTGGTTGAAATCGGTTTTCATATGTGGTATATACCTGACGGTCATGCTGAGCTTGTCGAAGCATCTCTACCGCGTAACTAATCCTTGCGATTGGGTTACTATTGAGGTAAAGATGCTTCGACAAGCTCAGCATGACGTTCTTTTTGGTCGTTCTATTTGATGTTCTAACAGGCCGAAGCTGCATTTTGCTGAATATTCTCCCAAAACGCCAGCTCCGACCGGATGCTGGTGCGCGGGTCGTCGATAAACTCGGCCACCGCGCCAAAGCTGGTGAGCTGGCCCTGGTCCAAATAAGCGAAGCGGGTGCCTACGGTGAGGGCCTCGCGGCTGTCGTGGGTAACAAAAAGGGAGGTGATGTGGTGCTGCCGGCTCACGCGCAGAAACAGCTGCTGCATGTCGGCGCGGGTTTGGGCGTCGAGGTTGCCGAAGGGCTCATCGAGCAGCAGCACGCGGGGCCGAATAATGAGGGCCCGCCCAAACGACACTCGCTGGCGCTGCCCGCCCGAGAGCTGGTGCGGGGCCTTTTGGGCGTGGCCGCGCAGGTCCAGCTCATCGAGCAGTTCCGTTACCTGCTGGTCGATTTCGGCCCTGGCCGCCTTGCGGATGCGCAGGCCAAAAGCCACGTTCTCGAACACGGTGAGGTGCGGAAACAGCAGCGGCTCCTGGTAGAGGTACACCATCTGGCGCTCGTTGGGCGGCACCGGGCGCAGGTCCTGGCCATGCAGGGCCAGGGTGCCGGTGTCGGGCGCTTCCAGGCCGGCCAGGATTTTGAGTAGCGTGGTTTTGCCGCAGCCCGAGCGGCCCAGCACGGCCAGCACCTCGCCCTCCTCCAATTCAAAGGCGATGTCGCGCAGCACCGGCTGCGTGCCGAACTGCTTGGTCAGGTTGGCCACGGTCAGCAGCGGGCTCATACGCGGGCCCCCTCGCCGTACGCGGCTGCATTGATGGTCATGCGGTCGGCCACCGGCCGTTCGCCGCCGAGCCATTCGGTGAGGCGGTCCACGTAATTATCGAGGTGGGTGATTTGCTGCACGCCGTGCTCCACGATGGGGTCGAGGGTGGTGGCCAGCAGGGTGCCGCCGTACTGGTGGGTCTGCCAGGTAATAACGTCGCCCTCGGCGTTGGTCTGGATGATTTCGGCCGATTCGGGCACGCGGGTATACACGCCGTGGGTGTGCCAGCAGGCCTGGCGCGGCGTGAGGCCCTGGTACACCGGGTGGTCGTAGTTGGTATCCGACACGGGCGGCTTGGTGGGGTCCGTCACCCACCAGTAGTTGTTCACGGGCCGGTCTTCCCACCGCGCATCGAGCCAAGCCGTGGATGAGTCGCCCTCGACAAACACCTTCTTACCGGCCCGCAGAAAATCGTAGATAATGTCCCGCTTTTCGGTCAGCACGGCTTGGTTCGACTGAAAGGGAATGGCCAGGGCCTCCAGGTCCCGCACGGCGGCGGCATCCAGGTCGTGCACGTAGAGCAGGCGGTATAAGTCGCGGTATTTGGGGGCCGTGGCCATGGCGTAGTGCGACCACACGCCGTTGAAAAGCAAGCCAATCTTAGCCATGAGCGGGAACGGTTGAGGTGGAAATCAGTTGCAAGAAATTGCGGTATAAGGTTACCAAGGCGTTTTCGGAACGGCCGGCGTAAGTCACGTCGGCCAGCGGGCCGCTGGCCGTGAGCAGCATGCGGCCGTTGGTGCTCACCTCGTCGAGCACCACGATGGGGCGCTGCCAGGTGTCGGCCAGCAGCACCTCCGCCCCGGGCGCGGCCTGAATATAGCCGCAGGCCCACCAACCGGTCATGCCGTGCGAGAAGTTCAGCTCGTCGAGGTGGAGGTTTTGGAGCAGGCCGTGGCGGTCGGGGCCGGCGGTGTAGCGCACGTCCTGGGTGCGGTGCGCGTTGTCCATCACCCAGTGGTTGCCGGGCACCCAGGCAGTGAAAAAGCCGTCGCAGCACATCAGGGCTTTGCCCGCCGCCAGGAAGTCGCGCACCTTGTCCTTGATTTTGAGCATCGCCACGTGGTCGGAGCCGTTGGGCACCACCAGCAGGTCGTAGGGCGTCAGGTCGGGGTTGAAATCCCGGGTGATGAGGCAGGTGGTATACTGCACCAGCTCATTCGAAACGTAGTATTTCTCGAGCCCGACGAGGCCGTTGGAAATAAGCAGGGCGTGTAGCACGGAGGATTAATGATTAATGGTGAGCGGTTAGTGGTAAATGGTTAGTGATAAATGATGAATGATAAATGGTGAATGGTTAGCTGTGAATTGAAGAGCAAAGTATTAACCACTAACCACTAACCACTAACCATTCACCATTAATCACTAAATAGCTACGGCTTTCGCAGCAGGGCAGATTTATTGACCAGCAGCAGCAGGGCCGGGGGCAGCAGCAACAGTAGCGACGCCATGGCCGCCAGCGGCGCGTTGGCTTCGCCTACATACGTGAATACCTGTACCGTGAGGGTGCGGACTTTGCCCACACTTAACACATTGGTCAGCCCAAAATCGAACCAGGCCAGTAGAAAAGTCTGAAAGAAGGTGGTGCGCAGCAGCGGCCAGGCCAGCGGCAGCAGCACTTGGCGCAATGCCTGGCGCGGCGTGCAGCCCAGCGTGCGGGCCAGGTGCTCAAACTCAGTGGCCTGCCGGCTCCAAAAGCTGCGTAGCAGCAGCGTGGCAAACGGCAGCGCCACCAGCAGCAGTCCCACCAGCACCCCGCCCACCGACCCCGACAAGTGCAGCCGGATGATAAATGGCTGAATGAGAACGGCCAGCAGCACCGGCGGCAGGGCGTAGGGCAGGTAGCTGGCCGCTTCCCAGCGTGCCGACCACCGGCTGCGCGTGATGGCCCGCGCCAGCCCGAAGCCGCCGGCCGTGGCCACCACCGCCACCGTGCCCGCCAGCAGCAGGCTGCGGCCCAGCCCGGCCAGCAGGTCGTTATCGGCGGCCACCAGGCTGCGCAGCGTATCCAGCGAGTAGCCGGGGGGCAGCACCGCCGGAAAGCGCCAATCCTGGCCCACCGCCAGCAACCCCAGCAACCCGAAAGGCAGCGCGAAGAGTACTATTAGCGCAAAGGTGAGGAGCTTCGAACGCATGGAAAAGAATGATGAAGAGCGCCCTACAGCAGCCGGACCTGGCGGGTGAGGCGCAGCAAAAGCGCTATCAGTCCCAGCAGCCCGCCCGCCACGAGGAAGCCGGCCAGGTAGGCCGCCGGCAGGTCGGCCAGGTCGAACCGCTGGAGGCGGGTAGTAATGTACACGCTAAGCATTTGCGGGTAGGGCCGGCCCAGCAGCAGCGGAATGTCGTAGGCACCGAGCGTGGCTATGAAGCTGAGCAGCAGCGTGGGTGCGGCCCGGCGCAACAGGAGCGGCACCGCCACCCGCCGCCGAAACTGCCCCACGCTGGCCCCGAGCGTGAGGGTGAGCTGCCGGTATTCATCAAGCCGGGTTTCCTGGTAGATGGCCTGGAACAGCAAGGTCAGGAACGGAAAAGACAGCAGCACGTGCGCCAAAATGATGCCCACGCCGGCCCCGTCCTGCACCAGCTCGGGGAAAGCCGCCAGGTTACTCGTCAGCCCCAGCTGAAAGCTGATGCGCGAGAGCCAGCCGGCCCGGCTCAGTAGCTGAAACAAGTAGAAACCGACAACCAGCGCCGGCATCAGCAAGGGCACGTACAACAGGCTGGAAAAGGCCGGCCGCCGCAGCGTGGGCTGAGCCCGTAGCACCAGCAGCAGCGCCAGCGCGACCGAAATACTCACCGAGGCCACCGCGCACCAGACGCTGTACAGCGCCGCGTAGGGCAGGCCCGAATCGGAGCCCAGCGCCCGCCAATAGCGCCCGGTAAAACCAGCCGCCAACGGCCCGGCCAGCCCCAGGCTGCCCAGCAGCGCGTAGCCCAGGCCCGCCAGCGGCAGGCCCACCACCAGCAGGCCATACAGGCCGAGTAATAAAGTGCTTTCACGTTTCACCGGCATGCCAGCAGGAAGAAAAAAGAACGTCATGCTGAGCGAAGTCGAAGCATCTCTACCGCGTAAGTATTCATTTACTACAGCGGTAGAGATGCTTCGACTTCGCTCAGCATGACACTTAACCATTAAGTGCTTATGCAAAAATAACCGTATTCGAGTCGAGCCTGCCGGTCTGACCGCCCTAGGCGGTCTGACCGGTTGAAGCAACAACGATTTCGGTCCAACGACAACCGGTCAGACCGCCTAGGGCGGTCAGACCGGGGCATACGCTTACTTCTGCACGAGTACT
>NZ_BAABDI010000009.1:0-151607 GCF_039539545.1 Hymenobacter antarcticus
CCGCGGCCGACTTCACCCACCACGGCCAATTTAAAGGGCAAACTGTAGTCGCGCTGACTACGCCGCACACGCGGCTCAAACTCAGTTTTCATGACATCTTTTGGGAAAGCTGTCAACCTATTTCCGGCCCCGACACAAGGACAAAAAAAGCCCCAACCCGTTAGGATTGGAGCTTTAAAAAGGCAGTACGAAAATTATTCTTTCGTGAAGTCCAGGGTGTCAATCACCGGGGCTCCGCGCGAAGGTTTGAGCTTTACAAACACGCGGTATAGGCCGTTGCGGCCGGTGTAGCGGCCAATGGCGTAGGCAATGTGCTCGCGGCTTTCGCCCTGATGGATGAACTCGAAGCTGCTGGGCGTATTCTTAGCGAAGAAGTCTTTGATGACGATTTCGGCCTGCGTGGCGTTGTAGCTCTGCTTGTCGCCGTCGAAACCAATCTCGACCGTAGGGGCCAGGTATTGCGATAGTTCACGGGAAGAACCGTTGCGCAAAGCCAAACGCACGGCCGCCAGGTTATCGGACTGCGCGTGCGCCGCCCCGGCCCCGAAGAGTAGGAATAGACCTAAAAACAGCGTCCTAAAAAAATAGCGTTTCATTATTGGGGTAGTAAATGCGTCATACGCGGGCCAAACTGAAGCGAAAATGGTGCCAGTAAGTATGCCCGACCAGCGCCGGGACCATAAATAAAGGAGAAAATGGCGGAATCCAAAGTAGCCGCGAAGGTAGATAATTCCAACTCATGGCGCGGCCCTGCCGTATCTTTGTGGCATGAGTAAGCAGGTTTTGTTGGTGATTCTGGACGGGTGGGGCATTGCCCCGAATACGGCTGCTTCGGCGGTGGATGCGGCCAATACGCCGTTCTACCACGAGCTGTTGCAGCGGTTTCCGCACAGCAAATTGCAGGCATCGGGCGAGGCTGTGGGGCTGCCCGAAGGCCAGATGGGCAACTCGGAAGTAGGCCATATGAACATCGGGGCCGGCCGGGTAGTCAACCAGGAGCTGGTGCGCATTGGCAAGTCCATTCGGGAGCGCAAGCTGGGCCAGATGCCCGCCCTCACCAAAGCCTTCGAATACGCCATTGCCAACGACAAGCCGCTGCACCTGATGGGGCTGCTGAGCGACGGCGGCGTGCATTCGCACATCGACCATGTGAAGGCCCTCTGCACCATTGCCCACGAGGCGGGGGTGCGGCGCGTGTACGTGCACGCCTTCACCGATGGCCGCGACACCGACCCCAAGAGCGGCGTGCGCTTCATCAACGACCTGGAGCTGCACGTGGAGCGCACCGGGGCCAAAATTGCCTCGGTGGTGGGCCGCTACTATGCCATGGACCGCGACCGCCGCTGGGAGCGGGTGAAAGTAGCGTACGATGTGCTGGTGCACGGCGTCGGGGCGCACTCGCAAAACCTGATTCAGACCATTCAGGAGCAATACAAGGAGGGCGTTACCGATGAGTTCCTGAAGCCCATCGTGAAAACCGGGGCCGATGGCCAGCCGCTGGCCACCATTCAGGAGGGCGACGTGGTGCTGTGCTTCAACTTCCGCACCGACCGCGGCCGTGAAATCACGGAAGTGCTGACCCAGCAGGACATGCACGCCTTCCAGATGCAGCGCCTCAACCTGCACTACCTCACCCTCACGAACTACGATGACACGTTTGTGGGCGTGACGCCCATTTTTGAAAAGGATAACCTCGACAATACCCTGGGTGAGGTATTGGCGGCCAACGGTAAGACGCAGATTCGCATTGCCGAAACGGAGAAGTACCCGCACGTCACGTTCTTTTTCTCGGGTGGCCGCGAAACGGAATTCGTTGGCGAAACGCGCATCCTGCGGGCCTCGCCCAAAGTGGCGACCTACGACCTGCAGCCCGAAATGAGCGCTGCCGAGCTGCGCGATGCCCTGGTGCCGGAATTGCAGGCCAGGTCGGCGGATTTTGTTGTCCTCAACTTCGCCAACCCTGATATGGTGGGCCACACCGGCGTGTTCGATGCCGTGGTGAAGGCCGTGGAAACCACCGATGCCTGCGCCCGCGCCGTGGTAGAGGCCGCCCTGGCCGCCGGCTACGCCAGCATCATCATCGCCGACCACGGCAATGCCGAGTTCATGCGCAACGCCGACGGCTCGCCCAACACCGCGCACACTACCAACCTGGTGCCCTGCATTCTGGCCGATAACGACTACTATGGCAGCATTGCCGATGGCAAGCTGGGCGACCTCGCTCCGACCATTCTGGAGCTGATGGGCGTGCCCCAACCCGCCGAAATGACGGGTCTGAGCCTCTTGCGCCCCAACACGATTCTGAATGCGTAAGCGCGGCCGAGTCAAGTGGGGGGAGCTGTTTCCAAACCGCACCTGGCTGCTGGCCGGAGCCGGGTTGCTGGCTGGCTGTGGCGATGCTGCTCCAGGCGCTCCGGTGGCCCGTAGCCCGCTCTATTTTGATGTGAAAGGGCTGATTACACAACAGATAGCACAACTGGCCCAGCGCAAAGCAGCCGTGACCAAGCGCGTGAGCCTGCGCGATAACGCGACGGAAACCGTGCGCGTACCCGCCGTGAAATGGGCCGATGAGCTCCAGGTTTTTTTTCAGGCCGACATCAATAAAGCGGCTCTGCGCGGGGCCTACGCCGTCGACTCGGTGGTGCTGCCCGGTGGCCTGCTACGACGCACCTATACCCGCCTGCCCGGCCAGCCCAATGCCCCGGTGGCGCGCCTTATGGTGGTGCAGCAGGGGGCGGTGGCGCAGGAAGTAGCCGCTACCATCGTGCAGCGCAACGCGCTGTTTGCGACCAATAAGCAGCTGCGGTTTCAGCTGCAAAACGGCCAGCTGCGGCACTACGAAGTGGTGGGAACCCAGAAGCTGGTGCTCTTTGATACGCTGCGCTACTCGGCTGCCGGGCAGGTAGAGTAGGTCAACGGGCTACTTGTGCTCGTAGGCACCCAGGCTGGGTTGGAGATTTCCGGAACCAGGGCGAATGAGATTCAGCAAATCGCGCGGGGGAACGGTGCCGAAGGGTGCCCGCCGTGGGGTAGTGGCGGGCGAGCCATCCTGAAGCGTATAATCGGGCTTGCTGCTGACGAGCGAGGTCCGCTTGAACAGTGGGTCTACGTTCAGGAGGTTGGCCCCGGTGCTGCCGATAACCGTGGTATTGGTGGCGTATTCCTTGGTGCGCAGCAGCGAGTTGTTGATAGTTGGGCTGTAGTCGGCGAAGTTCTTCACGAACAGCTCGTCCTCAAACGAGCCCCACACAATGGAATTGCGGATGCTGACGCTGGTGGGCAGCTTGGTGGTGGGCTTGTTGTCGTCGATATTGGTGAAGGTGAGCGACGAGGTTTCGCGGCGGAAAGCCGGCGTGTAGTTCGCGATGGTGCAGAAATTGAGGGCGTAATTCCCGCCAATGCCAATCATGGCGTACTCACCGCAGTTGGTGAACAGGCAGTTGGTGGCCGTCACGTCGCCCGAGTAGCTGATGACGCCGCCGCCGTTGCTGGCCGATGCGTTGGCAAAGGAGATATTGGCCCCGGAGATATTACGGATAACCGTATTGCTCAGCGCCAGGCTGGGGCGAGGCGTAGTGGCGTCGGGGTTGTAGAGCAGGGCCCCGAAGGTGGCATTCTTGATTTCGGCGTAGCGAATGCTGTTGTTGCGGCTGCTGCCGGTGAAAAAGATGCCGCCCCACTGGCCCGGAATGTTGGCATAACCCGGTTCCAGCCGGTCGCCCTGAAAGCGCACGATGTTGGCGTTGCTGGCCTTCACCGTATCATTGGTAGTGCCACTGGGGGGCTGAAAGTCGTCGTTCACGCGCAGGGAGCCGTCTACGAGGATGATGGCTCCCGCGTGAGAATAGATGCGCGCGCCCTTGGGAACGGTGAGGGTGATACCGGGCAATACATATACCCCCACATTGATAGCGCCGCCCGCCCGCGCCGCCGGCGCATTGAAGATGACATGCGGCCGGTCGGTGCGCCAGGTGGTGTTGGCCGTGATGCGGTCGCCCCGGTGGAAATAGGCGTTCTGGCCGTAGGCCACCAGCTTCACGTTCTGGTCGTTGCCATTGGTAAGGAAGCGTAGCTCATCATCGACGATGAATTTCCTGGCAATGGTAGCCTGGCCGTTATCGCCGAGCACGGCCCGCACCAGCACCAGCAGGCTGTCGTTGCCTCGGATGGTGATGCCGCTGGCCGCTGGCCCGGCATCGCCGTTGATGACGAGCGAATACGTGGTGCCCGCGGTGCCGGCCAGGCGCACATCGGTTTTCACGGCCCCGCTGTTGCGATTATACACCCACAGCCGCTTGGTCACCGTTTGGATGGTGGTAAACACGGTATCGAACAACACCGTGTCGGCGGCGAATTCCAGCCGGCCGGACGTTTGCACCAGGTCTTCCTTGGGCTCGCAGCCGGGCAGGAAGGTGAGCAGGCAGCTCAGCACGATGAACAGCGGGAAGAGATGGCGCATAGTTGGACGACAACTCCCCTCCTTACCAAGGAGGGGACGTCAACGCGAAGCGTTGGCTGGGGTGGTAGTGGCGTTGAACGACTCGGATAGTGTGAAAAGTATGGGAAACAGGAGTTACTTGACGGCGCGAACGCCCTAACCACCCCCGTTCGCGCTTCGCGCGAACATCCCCTCCTTAGTAAGGAGGGGAGTTGTCCGTTCTGCGCTTACTTGGTCACGCCTTCCTGCAGGCGCTCGGCGCTTTCGGCAATGCGGAGCTGCTCCACGAAGTCGTCCACGTTGCCCTCCATCACGCTGGCCAGGTTGTATACCGTGTAGCCGATGCGGTGGTCCGTCACCCGTCCCTGGGGGTAGTTGTAGGTGCGGATTTTGTCGCTACGGTCGCCGCCGCCAATCATGCTTTTACGCACCAGGCCGTCGGCTTCGTTCTTCTTGGCCAGCTCCATGTCGTACACGCGGGAGCGCAGCACGGCCAAGGCCTTGTCGAAGTTCTTGAGCTGCGATTTCTGGTCCTGGCACTGGGCCACGAGGCCGGAGGGCAAGTGAGTGAGGCGCACGGCCGAATACGTGGTGTTTACCGACTGGCCGCCGGGGCCGCTGGAGCAGAAATAATCCTTGCGGATATCGCCCATGTTCAGCTCGATGTCAAATTCTTCCACTTCGGGAATCACCACGATGGACGCCACGCTGGTGTGAATACGGCCCTGGGTTTCGGTGGCCGGCACGCGCTGCACGCGGTGCACGCCGCTTTCAAACTTGAGCTTGCCGTACACGTCCTCGCCGCGCACGGCCACAATGATTTCTTTGTAGCCACCGGCGCTGCCTTCCATGGCATCGATAAGCTCCATTTTCCAGTTTTGCTTCTCAGCGAAGCGCATGTACATGCGCTGGAGGTCGCCGGCAAAAATGGCGGCTTCGTCGCCGCCCGCGCCGGCCCGGATTTCCATAATCACGTCTTTCGAGTCGTTGGGGTCCTTGGGCAGCAGCAGGTCTTTGATAAGGTCTTCGAGGCGGTCCTGCTCGGGCTGGAGCTCGTCGAGCTCGGCCTTGGCCATTTCGCGGAAGTCCTGGTCCTTTTCGGTGGCAATGACTGCGCGGGCGTTTTCGATGTTGCTGAGCACGCCCTGGTAGTTGCGGTACTGCGTCACAATCTTGCCCAGCTCCTTGTATTCCTTGTTGAGGGACTTGTAGCGCTTCAGGTCCGACATCACGTCGGGCTGCATCAGCTCTTCGTTGACGTTTTCGTAGCGCTGGCTGATGGCTTCTAGTTTATCAAGCATCGGGGGTTCAGGAAATAATCAGATAGTGGGCAAAGATACGGAATCTAAACACCGCTATGTCGGCCGGACGTTCATTCGAGGCGCGGGAGGCTGAGCAGGTCCCTGTTCACGGCCGCCGCTACCAGCATGAGCATGTTGCGGGCGCGGGCGTGGTCTTCGTCCCTGGCCAGGCGCGGGTCCTTCTTGTTCTGGGTGCCGCTGATGCTGTCGTACACGTGGAACAGGGAGCGCTCAATCAGGCGGCGGCAGAACTCGATGCCGCGCCCCGAGTTGCCGTTGCGGTCGAGGCGCGGCGACCAGATGCGGATGCAGATGCCCATCAAACTGGAAATCACCACCCAGATGCCGCCCGACACGTCGCTCTTGGCCGGCAGTCCCACCTGAAAGTGAAAGGCTAACTCGCCGGAGAAATCATGCACTCCGCGCAGATACACGAGCGAGAGCACGGTTTTCACGGTCTGGGGTGGGAAGCTGCACTCGTCGGTGAGGGGGCACGCGCTGGCGTTGGCTACAGTGGCGGCCGTGGTGGCCAGCTTGCGGGTCGTCCGCTCGATGGAGCAGCGCTGGAAGTAGAATTCCAGAATCCGGGGCAGGTTGTCGCGCTTGTTGGGGAAGGCCCCCCTTTTCGCGCATGAAATAAGCCAGCGAGTTGTTGCGGTCGGCCGTTTCGCGCTCCGACAGGCACACCGCATTGTTGAAGCCCGGCCGGGAGCCGCCGCTGAGCTGCTGCCCGGCATCGGGCACGTAGTCGAAGCGGTCGGCGGCGGGCCGTTCCCGGCGGATGAGCGAGCAGCACCTGATGGCCCCGGCGTTGATGAGCGGGTTGTGGGGCAGGCCGTTATCGTTGAGGGTGATGGTGTTGAAGGAGTACCCGCTCGGTTCGCGGCCGATGTGCTGGTGCCCCTTCTTTTCGCCCAGCTCTTCCAGGGCCGGGGTGTAGTTGATGGGCTTGCACGTCGATTGCAGGCAGAAGCGCACGTCGCTCTCGCCCAGCGCAAACTGCTGCCCGTTCACGGTGCAGATGGCCACGGCGAACTGCTCGGGATTCAACCCCGGTAGCCACTGCCGCCTTCTCGGAGGCAGCTACCGGGGTTGAATCCCGGTGGTCCGTTCTTTGGCAGGAGGATACCTCACCCCGGCTCAGGCAGAACTTAACAGCTCTGCCCCGGCTCAGGGTGGATTGCCGGTTGGCACGCAATTTTGAAAACAGTTACAAAGGGGAGCGTTAAGAGGTAAAAGCCTGTCGTGACAGGCTTTTACCTCTTAACGCTCCCCTTTGTAACGCGGTCCCCAGACGGTAGAACTACGCCAGCTCCAGCCGTCGTCACCGATGTTACGCACTCGATTGCTGGTTGGCCGTTTTTGAGCCGTTTTTTGGCGCAAATTCAACCAGAAACCAGAAACGAGCTACCAGAAACAGCCCGAAGCACCAGCTGCTGCAGTTACCTGCGGCGTAACAGCAGTTAGTTAACCCAAGTTGCGGACTGAGCATGAGGACAATTAAAAGAAGAACCGTCCTGCTGAGCGCAGCCGAAGCATCTCTACCGCTTCATTGCCTCAAACTCCGCTGTAAAACGGCTTTCATAAGCCGAAGCCAGCTGAATAAATCCATCACCACCGCCGTAAAAGACAATTTTGGCTAATTGTCCTCCCGCCCTAGCCGCGTAGCGGCGACCGGTTTGTAGAAAATCACCCGTCTGGGCGGTAAAGCCGCGTAGCGATGACCGATTTCCCGCTATTTCCGTCACCGCTACGCGGCTTTATCCATTTTCCCAGCTTTTTACGACAACCCGGTCGTCGCGCTGCGGCTAGTCCGCAACTTGGGTTAGTTACTTGATTAGCATCACCCGCTGGGTGTACTGCTGGTCGCCCAGCTGCAGGCGGCAGGTGTACAGCCCTTCGGCCAAGCCCGTGCCGGCCAGGCCGACTTCGTACGCCTGGCCCGCCTGGGCCTGCTGGTCAAACAGGGTCGCCACTATTTGGCCCAGGGCATTGTACACCCGCAGCTGGGTGCTGCCGGTAGTCGGAACCTGGAAGCGGATGGTGGCCCGCTCGCTCATCGGATTTGGATATACCTCCAGGCGGGCCCGGCCGGGGGCGGCCTCCGCCATTGCCAGCGGGGCCGCGGGACCGGCCGGGCTATCACCGCTGCCGCGCGAGCTGTAGGCCCCGCCGCGCACTACCAGGTTGCCGCCGCCCAGCGTCAGCTGCGCGTTCTGGGTGCCCGTCCAGTCGCTGGCAAACCACAGGGTACTGCCGGGGTTCCACACGGTGATGGCGATTCGGTCGGTCGAGCCCGGGTTCCCGTTGTCGGTCATGCTCAGCTGCACCTGGTAGTTGCCCCCGTACGACACGGGCGCCAACGGATTCGTTACGTCCTGCACGTTGGCCTTGCCGGTGAAATTGGCTTGCCCCACGGTGGCCGACGTGGGCTGCACCGACAGCGACTGCATGGCGTTGCCCTTCACCTGGTACACGTGCAGCCCGTCGGGCTCCTGGTGGCGCACCAGCAGGTTCACGGCCCCCTGCAGGTTGGTGCCGCTCTTGTTGTACTTGATGTTGAAGCCGAAATTGGTCCGGGCGTTAGGTGCCCCGGCTTTCAGGCCGGCCGAGCGCGTGGTAACCACGTACCCGCCCCCGGTGACGAAGTCGTTGTAGGGCCGCGACACGGTCACCATGGCGTTGTCCGTCGCACTATTGCGGAGATAAAAGCCCCCGACGAGGATGCGGATGGTGTACTGTTTCGAATCACTCGACCCAATGTTGGGCAGCCACGCGGCCGTGGCCGTCCCCGTGCGAAAGTCGCCGGGAGCTCCCGGTACCAGCCCCACGGTCCCCGTCAGTGTGGCGATGGGAGGGGCGAGTAAGTCGTCGTATATCAGAAACGTGACGGTGGCATTGCGCACGTCGCCGGCCAAGGCGTCGTAGGCCGGGTCAAAGTCCGGGCTACTGGGGTTCGGCGACAGGGCCGAGATGTCGCGCACCGTGGCGCTCAGCGTAATCGCCGCCGTGCCCGAGGAGGTGTTGGCGGTGGCCGCAAACAGCCCGCCGGTGTACGTCACCCGCGCATCCTCCGGGGTCACGTTGAAAGCCCGGCTGCTGGTACTGGCCAGGTAGCCGGCACTCCCGGCATACGAAGCCGCGCTGATGAGGGTCCGGGGCGCGCCGGTCGCGGGCCACGTAACCGTGGCCACCCCGCTGGCGTTGGTCATGCCCGTGCCCACGGGCGAGCCAGCAATTTGAAACGTAATCAACTGGCCCGCCAGGGCGCTGCCCGTCAGCTGGTCCACCAGCGTGGCCGTGAGCACCAACTGGTCGGAATACTGCACCGTGGCGGCCGTTTGGTTCGTCAGCGTGGTCGGCCGCCTGGTCACGGCCACGAGCTGGGTGGCCAGGACGGTGTTAGGGTTGCCGGCCGCGTCCTGCGCGGTCCACGTCACGGTGGTGGCCCCCAGCGGGAAGGTCGCGGGGGCATTGTTGGTCACCGTTACCCCCGAGCAGTTGTCCGCGGCCGTTGGGCTACCCAGGGCCACATTGGTCGCCGTGGTCTGGTTCAGGTCCACCACGGTGGTAATCGCGGCGGGCGCGGTGATGGTGGGCGGGATGTTGTCCTGCACGGTCACGGTCGCCGTCGCCGTCGCAACATTGCCGAAGACATCGGTCACGGTCAGCGTCACGAGGTTGGCCCCGCGGTTGGCGCAGGTAAAGCTGCTGGGCGACACGCTCAGCCCACCGCCGGTCGCGAAGCCGCAGTTGGCGGTGGAGCCGTTATTCACCGTGGCCGCCGTGATGGTAACGTTGCCGTTGGCATCGAGCTGCACCGTGGCGGCCCGGGCCAGGGCCACCGGGGCCGCGCACACGGTGAAGGCCACCCCGTTGCTGGTGCCGCCGGGCGTGGTAATCGTCACCGGGCCGCTGGTGGCGCCCGCCGGCACGGTGGCCGTGGCGGTAGTAGCGGTGGCTACCGAGAAGGTGATGGCCGCCGTACCGTTGAAGCTCACGCCCGTGGCGCCGGTGAAGTTGGTGCCCGTGAGCGTGATGCTCGTGCCGACGATGCCGCTGGTGGGCGAAAGGCTCGTGAGCACCGGCGCGGATGACTGGTTGAGCCGCACACTCACCGTGTTGCTGACCCGGTTGGCCGTCAGGAAGTCCAGGTCGCCGTCGCCGTCCACGTCGCCCAGCGCCACGCTAAACGGGATGCTGCCCACGGCGGGGTTGGGGTTGGTGGCCGGGGCCGTGAAGTTGCCCATGCCGTCGTTGAGCCGCACGCTCACCGTGGCGGCGTTGGCGTTGGCCGTGAGCAGGTCCAGGTCGCCGTCGCCGTCCACGTCGCCCAGCGCCACACTGACCGGGGTAGCGCCCACGGCGGGGTCGGAGCCACCGCTGAAGTTGCCGCTGCTGTCGTTGAGGCGCACGCTCACCGTGCCGGCACCGTTGTTGGCCGTGAGCAGGTCCAGGTCGCCGTCGCCGTCCACGTCGCCCACCGCCACGCTCTGCGGGCTATTGCCCACGGCGGGGTCGGAGCCGCCCGTGAAGTTGCCCGTGCCGTCGTTGAGGCGCACGCTCACCGTATTGCCGCCGAAATTGGCCGTGAGCAGGTCCAAGTCGCCGTCGCCGTCCACGTCGCCCACCGTCACGCTCTCTGGGAAGCTGCCCGCGGCGGGGTTACTACCGCCCGTGAAGTTGCCGAAGCCGTCGTTAAGCCGCACGCTCACCGTGGCGGCGTTGGAGTTGGCCGTGAGCAGGTCCAGGTCGCCGTCGCCGTCCACGTCGCCCAGCGCCACGCTAAGCGGGAACGAGCCCACGGCGGGGTTGCTGCTGCCCGTGAAGTTGCCGAAGCCGTCGTTGAGCCGTACGCTCACCGTGCCGCTGCTGGTGGCGTTGGCCGTGAGCAGGTCCAGGTCGCCGTCGCCGTCCACGTCGCCCAAAGCCACGCTCGCCACCAGAGTGCCCACGCCGACCTCGGGGTTGGTGGCGGGGGCCGTGAAGTTGCCCGTCCCGTCGTTGAGGCGCACACTCACCGTGCCGGCACCGTTGTTGGCCACGAGCAGGTCCAGGTCGCCGTCGCCGTCCACGTCGCCCACCGCCACGCTGAACGGGTTAGTGCCCACGGCGGGGTCGGGGTTGGCGGTCGGGGCCAGGAAGTTGCCCCGGCCCGGGCCGCCGGTGGCCGCCGTGAACTGGTGCACCTGCCCGCGGGCCAGGGTGGCGCCGTTGGTGGCCGTGGCGGCGGTGGTGGTGGTCACCAGCAGTGTCTCGCCGGGCCGGAAGCTATTCGTCGGGGTGAAGGTGATGGTGTTGCCGCTCACGCTGGCCGCCCCGCCCTGGGTGCCAAACAGCCGCCCGCCCCGCTGCTGGCTGAACACGCGCACCGCCTGCCGGGTGGCGGCCGTGTTCTGCATCGGCTGGTTGAACGTCACGGCCACGGGGGCAGCGGCCGCCGCGTTGCGCCGGTTGCGCACGGGCGACAGGCTGGTGATGCTTATCGGTGGTATTACGGTGAAGGAGATGCCGTTGCTGGTGCCGCCCGGCGTGGTAATGGTCACGTTGCCGCTGGTGGCGCCCGCCGGCACGGCGGCCGTGGCGGTGGTGGCGCTCGTCACCAAGAAGGTGCCGGCGGCCGTGCCGTTGAAACTGACGCCCGTAGCCCCGGTGAAGCCCGTGCCCGTCAGCGTGATGCTCGTGCCCGCCGGACCGCTGCTGGGCGAAAGGCTCGTGAGCCCCGGCGCGGCTGCCTGGTTGAGCCGCACGCTCACCGTGTTGGCGCCGTTGTTGGCCGTGAGCAAGTCCAGGTCGCCGTCGCCGTCCACGTCGCCCACCGCCACGCTGTACGGGAAGCTGCCCACGGCGGGGTTGGCGTTGGTGGCCGGGGCCGTGAAGTTGCCCGTGCCGTCGTTGAGCCGCACGCTCACTGTGTTGCCGCTGAAGTTGGCCGTGAGCAGGTCCAGGTCGCCGTCGCCGTCCACGTCGCCCACCGCCACGATGAACGGGCCACTGCCCACGGCGGGGTCGGGGTTGGTGGCCGGGGCCGTGAAGTTGCCCGTGCCGTCGTTAAGCCGCACGCTCACATTGCCGCTGCCAGCGTTGGCCGTGAGCAGGTCCAGGTCGCCGTCGCCGTCCACGTCGCCCACCGCCACGCTGGCCGGGTTAGCGCCCACGGCGGGGTTGGCGTTGGTGGCCGGGGCCGTGAAGTTGCCCGTCCCGTCGTTGAGCCGCACGCTCACCGTGTTGCTGCCGACGTTGGCCGTGAGCAGGTCCAGGTCGCCGTCGCCGTCCACGTCGCCCACCGCCACGCTGCGCGGGTCAGTGCCCACGGCGGGGTTGGCGTTGGTGGCCGGGGCCGTGAAGTTGCCCGTGCCGTCGTTGAGCCGCACGCTCACCGTGTTACCGTTGATGTTGGCCGTGAGCAGGTCCAGGTCCCCGTCGCCGTCCACGTCGCCCACCGCCACGCTGAACGGGCCAGCGCCCACGGCGGGGTCGGGGTTGGTGGCCGGGGCCGTGAAGTTGCCCGCGCCGTCGTTGAGCCGCACGCTCACCGTGGCGGCGTTAAAGTTGGCCGTGAGCAGGTCCAGGTCGCCGTCGCCGTCCACGTCGCCCACCGCCACGCTGAGCGGGCCAGCGCCCACGGCGGGGTCGGGGTTGGTGGCCGGGGCCGTGAAGTTGCCCGTGCCGTCGTTGAGCCGCACGCTCACCGTGGCGGCGTTAAAGTTGGCCGTGAGCAGGTCCAGGTCACCGTCGCCGTCCACGTCACCGAGCGCCACGCTGAACGGGGCAGCGCCCACGGCGGGGTTGGCGTTGGTGGCCGGGGCCACAAAATTACCAATACCCGGGCCGCCGGTGGCCGCCGTGAACTGGTGCACCTGCCCGCGGGCCAGGGTGGCCCCGCCGGTGGCCGTGGCGGCGGCCGTGGTGGTCACCAGCAGCGTCTCGCCGGGCCGGAAGTTAGTGGCCGGGTTAAAGGTGACGGTGCTGCCGCTCACGCTGGCCGCCCCGCCCTGGCTGCCAAACAGCCGCCCGCCCCGCTGCTGGCTGAACACGCGCACCGCCTGCTGGGTGGCGGCCGTGTTCTGCATCGGTTGCGAAAAGGTCACGGCCACGCTGGTGGCGGCCGCCGCGTTGCGCAGGTTGGGCACGGGCGCCCGGCTGACGATGGTCAGCGGCGCCGGCACCGTAACCGTGAAGGCCACCCCGTTGCTGGTGCCGGCCGGCGCGGTAATGGTTACGTTGCCGTTGGTGGCCCCCGCCGGTACGGTGGCCGTGGCCGTAGTGGCATTCGTCACCGAGAAGGCGCCGGCGGCCGTGCCGTTGAAGCTCACGCCCGTGGCCCCGGTGAAATTGGTGCCCGTCAGCGTGATGCTCGTGCCCGCCGGACCGCTGCTGGGCGAAAGGCTCGTGAGCCCCGGCGCGGCTGCCTGGTTGAGCCGCACGCTCACCGTGTTGGCGCCGTTGTTGGCCGTGAGCAAGTCCAGGTCGCCGTCGCCGTCCACGTCGCCCACCGCCACGCTGTACGGGAAGCTGCCCACGGCGGGGTTGGCGTTGGTGGCCGGGGCCGTGAAGTTGCCCGTGCCGTCGTTGAGCCGCACGCTCACTGTGTTGCCGCTGAAGTTGGCCGTGAGCAGGTCCAGGTCGCCGTCGCCGTCCACGTCGCCCACCGCCACGCTGAACGGGCCACTGCCCACGGCGGGGTCGGGGTTGGTGGCCGGGGCCGTGAAGTTGCCCGTGCCGTCGTTAAGCCGCACGCTCACATTGCCGCTGCCAGCGTTGGCCGTGAGCAGGTCCAGGTCGCCGTCGCCGTCCACGTCGCCCACCGCCACGCTGGCCGGGTTAGCGCCCACGGCGGGGTTGGCGTTGGTGGCCGGGGCCGTGAAGTTGCCCGTCCCGTCGTTGAGCCGCACGCTCACCGTGTTGCTGCCGACGTTGGCCGTGAGCAGGTCCAGGTCGCCGTCGCCGTCCACGTCGCCCACCGCCACGCTGCGCGGGTCAGTGCCCACGGCGGGGTTGGCGTTGGTGGCCGGGGCCGTGAAGTTGCCCGTGCCGTCGTTGAGCCGCACGCTCACCGTGTTACCGTTGATGTTGGCCGTGAGCAGGTCCAGGTCCCCGTCGCCGTCCACGTCGCCCACCGCCACGCTGAACGGGCCAGCGCCCACGGCGGGGTCGGGGTTGGTGGCCGGGGCCGTGAAGTTGCCCGCGCCGTCGTTGAGCCGCACGCTCACCGTGGCGGCGTTAAAGTTGGCCGTGAGCAGGTCCAGGTCGCCGTCGCCGTCCACGTCGCCCACCGCCACGCTGAGCGGGCCAGCGCCCACGGCGGGGTCGGGGTTGGTGGCCGGGGCCGTGAAGTTGCCCGTGCCGTCGTTGAGCCGCACGCTCACCGTGGCGGCGTTAAAGTTGGCCGTGAGCAGGTCCAGGTCACCGTCGCCGTCCACGTCACCGAGCGCCACGCTGAACGGGGCAGCGCCCACGGCGGGGTTGGCGTTGGTGGCCGGGGCCACAAAATTACCAATACCCGGGCCGCCGGTGGCCACCGTGAACTGGTGCACCTGCCCGCGGGCCAGAGTGCCCCCGCCGCCGATGGCCGTGGCCGTGGCGGCGGTGGTGGTGGTCACCAGCAGCGTCTCGCCGGGCCGGAAGTTATTCGTTGGGGTGAAGGTGATGGTGTTGCCGCTCACGCTGGCTGCCCCGCCCTGGGTGCCAAACAGCCGCCCGCCCCGCTGCTGGCTGAACACGCGCACCGCCTGCTGGGTGGCGGCCGTGTTCTGCATCGGCTGGTCAAAGGTCACGGCCACGGGGGCAGCGGCCGCCGCGTTGCGCAGGTTGCGCACGGGCGCCCGGCTGGTGATGGCCAGCGGCGGCACCGTAACCGTGAAGGCCACCCCGCCGGACGTGCCGCCGGGCGTGGTGATGGTCACGTTGCCCGTGGTAGCGCCCGCCGGCACGGTGGCCGTGGCCGTAGTGGCGCTCGTCACGGCAAAGGTGCCGGCCGCCGTACCGTTGAAGCTCACGCCCGTGGCCCCGGTGAAGCCCGTGCCCGTCAGCGTCACGCTCGTGCCCACCGGTCCGCTCGTGGGCGAGAGGCTGGCGAGAAAGATAAATGTGCCGCCGCCGCCGCCGCCGCCGCCGCCGCCGCCATCGCCTGGTTCCACCACTCGAAAGCCCCCCAGCGGAGTAGCTGGTGAAGTTGTCGTGCCCTCCATTCCGTTCTGCATCCGCCCGCCGCGCGGCGGGCTCAAGACCTTCCCGCTGCCCGGCGTAGCCGGCGCGCCGCTCATAAAGCGGTCGGAGCCAAAGGCCGGGCTGACCGTGGCGGGCGCCTTGGGCTGGTTGCGCGCGGGACCCGGGCCGGTGAGCGTGGGAGTGACCTGAGCAAATGCCGGGGCCAGCGGTCCGCCCGCGGCCAGCAGCAGCAGCGGGACCAGGAACATTAAGCGGCGGCAAACCCGCGGCAGGACAGTGAGGGTTGGTTTCATAAGGAGGCGGGGCGAAAAGATGAAGACTGGTTTCCCGCCGGTGGGAACCGCCCACCGGGGTTGCTAATGGCAAAAATACCGAATCCGATTTAATATTTAATAAATGCAATAATAATATCTTTGGAAACCCTGGGCGGCGACGGCGCGGGCCTGTCCTTCCGTTGTGCCATGAATTCGCTCAACCTGGCCCTGGTCGCAGACGACCCCGAAATCCGCGGGCTGCTCAGCGGCTATTTGGGCTGGCAGCCCGACCTGAACCGGGTGCTGGTATGCGCCTCGGCCGAGCAGTTTCTGGCCGAGCTGTCCGACGCGCTGCCCCCCGGCGTGGTGCTGCCCGACCTGGGCCTGCCCGGCATGAGCGGGCTGGAGGCCCTGCCCCTCATCAAGCAGCGCCTGCCGCGGGCCGATATCATCGTGCAGACCGTGTTCGAGGACCCCGACCGCATCTACCCGGCCCTAAGCCAGGGCGCGAGCGGCTACGTCCTCAAAAGCACCCCCCTGGCCCAGATGCAGCAGGCCATCCGGGAGGTCGCCAACGGCGACTCCACCCTCAGCCCGTCGGTGACGCGGCGGGTGCTGGCGCACTTCAAGCCGGGCACCGTGCACCACCCCGCCGGCCTCTCCCCGCGCGAACAGCAGGTATTTGAAGCCCTGGTTGATGGCCTGGCCGACAAGGAAATGGCCCGGCGCCTCAACCTGGACCGGGAAACGGTGCACACCTACGTCAAACACGTGTACCAGAAGCTGCGCGTCAGTGGCCGCATCGAGCTGCTGAGCCGGGCGGCGCGGAGACAACTGTAACTAGAGCGGTTTCCCGGTTGGGGTACACGTGGTAGAGACGCAACAGTTGGAGTCTCGTCGTTGCGCACGTTGTTTACACGGCGCAGGGCCGCTCGTTCAACGACGAGACTCCAAGCTGTTGCGTCTCTACCACGCTCCAATCCTGTATCCCAACCGGGAAACTACTCTAAAAGGGTGTTGGCTAATTTAAATCAGATTTTCCTTTTTTCGTTGCCACTTCAGCGGACTAGGGTGTGAGGACAATTAGCCAAAACTGTCTTTTACGGCCGTGGTGATGGATTTATTCGGCTGGCATCGGCTTATGAAAGCCGCTTTACAGCGTAGGTTGAAGCAATGAAGCGGTAGAGATGCTTCGGCTGCGCTCAGCATGACGGCTTTCCTTTTAATTGTCCTCCCGCGCTAGGATTCAGGAAAAGGCATTCTGGTGGTGCGAACCTGGTATTTGGGCTGAGAATGCGCCGGTAGCTAACCCGTAGAAATGGGATGTGAGCCGGGTTTCGCTCCCCGACGCCATTGCTGCTGCCTTGGCCGGTGCCTGGCCGGTGTTTCAGAAACAGTCGTGCCACTGACAGGCGGTTCCGCTGGGGGAGGCATCGGCGGATTGGTTTGGCGGAAAATTGCGGGAATATGGCCCTGCTGGCAGTACATTGCGCCGGTCTGTTTGCCCACTGCGAACGCGGAATAGGGCCACCTCGTTTGCTCCCGGTTCGGCCGAACAGATTTTTTACGTCCTCCGGCTCCGCAAGGCCATTCAGCTACGTGCTGGTTTGCACCAGCTTGCGGTTGGCCGCCCGTAGTGGGTGGCCGGGCGGTGTTATACCCAGTAACCCGAAGTTCTGCTTATGCAAGTGTTGAAATTTGGGGGTACGTCGGTGGCTTCTGCCGATACTATCCGGCAATCTCTGGCCATTGTGGCCGCGGCGGCCGAGCAGAGTCCGGTGGTGATGGTGGTGTCGGCGCTGGGCGGCACGACCGATGTGTTGATTGGGGCCGGGCGCACCGCCGCCTTGGCCGATACTGCCTACCGCGAAACGCTTAACCAGCTGGAAAAACGTCATCTGACCGCCGCGCAGGACCTGCTCGCTCCTGAAGCCCAGCAGCCAGCGGTAGCATTGATTGATGCTCAGTTCGATGAGCTGCGGCATCTCTGCGATGGCATTTTCGCCCTGGGCGAGCTGTCGAATCGCACGCTGGACCGCCTCATGAGCTACGGCGAGCTGCTCTCGTCGCAGCTGATTGCCGCCGCCGCCCAGGCGCACGGCCTGGCTGCCGGGTGGGCTGATGCCCGGCAGCTGATTCAAACCAATTCCCGCTTCGGTATGGCTGAAGTAGACGTGGCCGCGACCGAAAATCAGGTAGCCGAGTTCAAAACCCACAATTCCGACAAAATCTGGATAGTGCCCGGCTTCATCGCCGCCGATGCCCACGGGACCACCACTACGCTGGGCCGCGGCGGCTCCGACTACACCGCCGCCCTGCTGGCCGCCGCGCTCGGGGCCGGGAAGCTCGAAATCTGGACCGATGTGAGCGGCATGATGACCGCCGACCCGCGCCTGGTGCGCAGCGCCCGGCCCATCGCGCGCATTTCGTACCAGGAGGCCATGGAGCTGTCGCACTTCGGGGCGAAGGTTTTGTATCCGCCTACCATTCAGCCCGTCATGCGGCGCGGCATTCCGCTGTGGATAAAAAACACCTTCGCACCCGCCGACTACGGTACGCTGGTGGAAGTGAGTCCGCCGCGCAGCGCGGCCGTGGTGCAGGGCATTTCCAGCATCAGCAACCTGACCCTGCTGAACCTGGAAGGCAGCGGCATGGTGGGCATCCCCGGCTTCTCGAAGCGGCTGTTCGCGGCCCTGGCCCGCGAGCGCATCAACGTGGTGCTCATCACCCAAAGCTCGTCGGAGCATTCCATTTGCGTGGGCGTGAGCGCGCAGGACGCCGCGCCCGCCCAGGTCGCGGTTGATGAAGAGTTTGCGCACGAAATCGCGGCCGGCCGCATCGAGCCGTTGCGGCCTGAAAAAGACCTGGCCATTGTGGCGCTGGTGGGCGAAAACATGAAGGACCACCCCGGCATCAGCGGCAAGCTGTTTGGGGCGTTGGGGCAGAATGGGGTGAATATCCGGGCCATCGCGCAGGGCGCTTCGGAGAAAAATATTTCGACGGTGATTCGGGCCGCCGATGTGCGCAAGGCCATCAACGTGCTGCACGAGGCCTTTTTCGAGGCCACCGTAAAGCAGGTGAACCTGTTCATTCTCGGGCCCGGCAACGTGGGCAGCAAGCTGTTGGAGCAGCTGGCCCGGCAGCAGTCGCAGCTGCTGGAGAAGCTGGGTTTGCAGGTGCGCGTGGTGGCCATTGCCAGCAGCCAGCACTGCCTGGTGAATGAGGAAGGCCTGGACCTGACCGCCTGGACTGCCGCGCTGGCCGCCGCCCCGGCCCAGACTCTGGCCGAGTTCTCACAGCTCATCATCGGCCGTAACCTGCGCAATTCCATTTTCGTGGACGTGACGGCCAACCCCGCCGCCGCCGGTATCTACGCCGACTTGCTGGCCAAAAGCGTGGCCGTAGTGGCCTGCAACAAGGTGGCCGCTTCGTCGGAATACGCGCTGTATGCACGTCTCAAAAGCCTGGCGAAAGAATTCAATACCAGTTACTTATTCGAGACTAACGTGGGCGCGGCCCTGCCCATCATCGGCACGCTCAACGACCTCACGCGCAGCGGCGACGTGGTGCGGCGCCTGGAAGCTGTGCTCTCGGGCACCCTCAACTTCGTGTTCAATAACTACGACGGCACCCGGCCCTTCGCCGAGGTGGTGCGCCAGGCCCAGGCCGAAGGCTACACCGAGCCCGACCCGCGCCTCGACCTGAGCGGCAGCGACGTGGCCCGTAAAATCCTGATTCTGGCCCGCGAGGCCGGTGAGGTGATGGAAATGGCGGATATTGAAATTGAAACCTTCCTGCCACCCGCCTGTCTGGAAGGCGATGTGGAAGCTTTCTACACCCAGATGGCGGCGCATGAGGCCCACTTCCGGGCGCTGTATGACGCGGCTACCGCGGCCGGCAAACGCCTGAAATTTGTAGCCCGCTACGCCGATGGCCGCGCCGCCGTGGGCCTGCAAAGCATAGCGCCCGGCCACGACCTCTACGACCTGCGCGGCAAGGACAACGTGGTGCTCTTCAACACCGACCGCTACGTGGAGCAGCCGCTGGTAGTGAAGGGAGCTGGGGCCGGGGCGGAAGTCACGGCCTCTGGGGTGTTTGCCGATATTATCCGGGCCGCAAGGCTGTAAATCTTTAAGTTAAAAGTTAAAAGTGAAGAGTTAAAAATGGGGGAGCTGGGGCGCTTTTACGAAAGTCCTTTTAACTCTTCACTTTTAACTTTTAACTACTGCTCATGCCCAACTCCGTTCTCGTTCACTCCCCGGCCACGCTTTCCAACCTGGGCTGTGGCTTCGATGTATTTGGCCTGGCCCTGACCGCGCCCTATGACACTATTCGCCTCACCCGCAGCACCGAGCCGGGCGTGCGTATTCGGCACCTCGACCACCACAACCTGCCCACCGAGCCCACCCGCAACGTGGCCGGCGTGGCTCTGCTGGAGTTGATGAAAGAAGTGCCCGAAGTCATTGGCTTCGATGTGGAAATCACCAAAGGCATCAAGCCGGGGAGCGGCGTGGGTAGCAGCGCCGCCAGCGCCGTGGGAGCCGTGGTGGCGGCCAACGCCTTGCTGGGCAACCGCTTCACCAAGCTGCAGCTGGTGGAATTTGCGATGGCCGGTGAAGTAGTAGCCTCCGGCGCGCGCCATGCCGACAACATCGCGCCGGCCATTTTTGGCGGTTTCACGGTGGTGCGGGCAGTGGAGCCGGCCCTGGATATTATTGCCCTGCCCGCCCCGCCCTTGTGGGTGGCCGTGGTGCATCCCCAAATCGAAGTGAAAACCAGCGACTCGCGTAAGGTGCTGCCGGCCACTGTGCCGCTGGGCTTGGCCGTGCGCCAGTGGGCCAACGTAGCCGGCCTGGTAGCCGGGTTTATGACGGCCGACTACGACCTCATTGGCCGCTCGCTGGATGACTACATTGTGGAGCCGGCGCGGCTGCCGCTCATTCCCGGTTTGGCCGAGGCGCGGAAGCGGGCGCTGGCGGCCGGGGCCATCGGGGGCGGTATTTCGGGCTCGGGGCCGTCGATTTTTATGCTGAACCGGACCGAGGAAACGGCGCGGGCCGTGGGCGCGGTTCTGGGCAGCGTATTCGCGGAACTGGGAATTGAGTTTAATGTGTATGTGGGGCCGGTGGGCGCGGAAGGGGCGCGGATAGTGGCGGAATCGTAATGGGTGCCGGTCAAAAAAACAACGTTATACTGAAGGGAAAGAACAGTCATGCTGAGCGTAGACGAAGCAACTTTACTGCGTAAGTAATTAGTATTGAGGTAGAGATGCTTCGGCTACGCTCAGCATGACGTTATTTTGCTCACTGATAACTATTAAATGAAATACTACAGCCTCCATCACCAATCACCGCTGGTTGATTTCCGCACGGCCACCATTACCGGGCAGGCTCCTGATGGCGGCCTGTATTTCCCCGAATCCATCCCAACGTTTTCGCCGGATTTCCTGCGGGCGCTACGCGGCCTGAGTAAGGCCACCGTGGCCCTGAACGTGATGCGGCCCTACGTGGGCGGCACTATTCCGGAGGTCGATTTGCAGCGCATCTGCGCCGAGGCGGTGGATTTTGCCTTTCCGCTGGTGCCGGTGGTAGATGGCGTGTCGTCCCTGGAGCTGTTTCATGGGCCCACGCTGGCGTTTAAGGACGTGGGGGCGCGGTTTATGAGCCGCTGCCTGGGGTATTTTGCCAAAGCGGGCGACACGCCCGCCGTGACGGTGCTGGTGGCCACTTCCGGCGATACCGGCGGGGCCGTGGCCAGTGGCTTCCTGGGCGTGCCGGGCGTGGAAGTGGTGATACTCTACCCCTCGGGCAAGGTGAGCCCGGTGCAGGAGCAGCAGCTCACCACGCTGGGCCAGAACATTACGGCGCTGGAAGTGAGCGGCACCTTCGACGACTGCCAGGCGCTGGTGAAGCAGGCGTTTCGGGACCCCGAGCTCGCCCGGCGGCGCTTCCTCACTTCCGCCAATAGCATTAACGTGGCGCGCTGGCTGCCGCAGCAGCTGTACTACTGCTTTGCTATGCAGCAGTGGCCAGCCGGTGCGCCCGCGCCCGTGGTGGCCGTGCCCAGCGGCAACTTCGGCAACCTGTGCGCAGGGCTGCTGGCCCAGGCCTCGGGGCTGCCACTGGGGCACTTTATCGCGGCCTGCAACGCCAACGAGCCCGTGCCGGCCTACCTGCGCACCGGCACCTACGAGCCCCGCCCGGCCGTGCCCACCTTCTCCAACGCCATGGATGTGGGCAACCCCAGCAACTTCGTGCGGATTCTCGAACTGTTCGACAACGACCTGGGCCGGCTGCGCGCCGCCCTCAGCGCCGATACCGTGAGCGACGCCGACACCGTGGCCGCCATCCGTGAGGTGTGGGAGCAGCGTGGCTACCTGCTCGACCCGCACGGCGCGGTGGCCTACACGGCGCTGCGCCGCTACCAGGCCCGGCACCCCGAGGCGGCGTCGGCCGGCATGATTCTCGCCACGGCGCACCCCGTCAAGTTTCCCGGCGTGGTGGAGCCCGTGCTGGGCCGGGCCATCGAGCTGCCGGAAGTTGTGCGGGCCTTGCAGGGCCGCGCTAAACGAAGCGTGCCCATCGCGGTTAACTACGAGGAGCTGAAAGCGCATTTGATGTAGGAACGTGCCGTCGTGTCGTTGGCGTTTCGACCTTTGTGTAAAATCAGCCATTGCCTTCGATGTTGAAAAATATGTTGCCGAAATCTGTTCTGAAATACCAAACCGTGAAACGTGCCTTGGGGCGCGGCTGCAGCCTTTTGGGCCTGGCCGTAGCTGCCGTAGCCTGCCGGCCCGACCAGGTCGAACACCTCAAAGACAGCAAGCGCATCGGCATTGAAACCGCCAACTGGGAGGTGAAGCGCATCATGCCCAACGACCTGCTGCGGGCCACCCGCTGGGCCGGCGATTCCCTCACCGCCACCGCCGATACGCTGCTGCGCCGCACCCTGGCCCGCGAGCTGGCCGCCGGTGGGGTAGCCCGGGCAATGGCGTTTTGCCGCCCCGAAACCTACCGCGTCGTCGATTCGCTGGCGGGCGTGCTCAAGGCCACGGCCCACCGCGTGAGCGAGCGGCCGCGCAACCCCGCCAGCCAGGCTCCGCTGCTGGCCGAGGAGATGCGTCCGGACACGGTGCGCACCACTAAGCGGCTTTCGCAGGAGGTGTTTTTCTACCAGCGGCCCATCGTGCTCAATAACCAGCTGTGCCTGCGCTGCCACGGCGAAGTGGGCAAGGATATTTCGGCCGCCGACTACGCCAGTATCAAGCAGAAATTTCCGCAGGATAAGGCCACCGGCTACCAGCTGGGCCAGCCCATGGGCGCCTGGCAGCTCAGCCTGCAGCGCCCCGGCGTGGCCGAGTTCTGGACCATGAAAACCCGCAAGAAATGGAAGGAGCACAAGATGCCCAAGCTGTTTTGAGGCTGGTGCTAGGCAAGCTAGGGTGGGGTAATGGCTGAAAGTGAAGGTGAAATACCCCACGTTTTTATTGAACTGTGACGCAAGCTACGCGCAGCTTCAGACATAAGTAGGTCGGGTAAATTACTTTGCAATAAAAAAGAACGTCATGCCTATCTGGCGTCCGCGCAGTCGAAGCATCTCTACCGCTTCAGCAGGGCCGTTCAGCGAAGCGGTAGAGATGCTTCGACTGCGCTCAGCATGACGTGCTGATAAGTCAAACTAATTCCCACGACCTACTTATAAGCAGGAGTTTGGCGTAAGCCTTTACGGTTGAGCGCCGGGTTGCGCTTCTCAATACTATTTACATGACTTTCTCTTCCAAACCCGTTATCATCATCGGCGCGGGCATGGCGGGGCTCGCCTGCGCCACCTGGCTGCACCGCGCCGGCCGGCCCGTGCTGGTGCTCGAAGCCGCCGATGCCGTGGGCGGCCGCGTGCGCACCGACCTTACGCCCGAAGGCTTTCGGCTCGACCGGGGCTTTCAGGTGCTGCTCACCAACTACCCCGAGGCCCGGCGCATCTTCGACTACAACGCCCTCCATCTGAAATCCTTCCGCTCGGGGGCCGTTATCCGGCTGGCTGATGGCCGCGAAACGACCCTGCAAAATCCGTTGCAGCGGCCGCTGGCGGCTTTCACGGCCTTAACCTCGCCTATCGGTACGCTGTCCGATAAGCTGCGCATCCTCAGCCTGGTGCGGCACGTGCTGAAGTACACGCCCGAGGAGCTGATAGCTCGCCCGGCCACCGATACCCTCAGCTTTCTACAGCGCTACGGCTGGAGCGAGCAGATGATAAACACGTTTTTCAAGCCGTTTTTCGGCGGTGTTTTTCTCGATAGAGAGCTGACCACGGCCAGCAACTTCTTCGAGTTCGTGTTCCAGCAGTTCGTAACCGGTGAGGCGGCCGTGCCCGCCCTGGGCATGCAGCAGCTACCCGAGCAGCTGGCATCGCGCCTGCCAGCGGGCACGGTGCGCCTCAATTCCCCGGTGGCTGGCATTGTCGATGGCGCGCAGGTGCGCCTCACCACCGGGCAGGTGCTGGAAGCGTCGGCCGTGGTGCTGGCCACCGATGGCCTGACGGCCCTGCGCCTGCTGGCCGGCCGCAGCGGCAACACCGACGATGCCGCCAGCGCGCAGGCCACCAGTTTTTCCACGGCGGCCCGCATCACTACCTGCACGTACTTCGCCACGCCCGGCGGCCACTCGCCGGGCCGCAACGACAAGCTTCTGCGTCTGAATGCCGCCCCCAGCGCGCTGGCCCACAACGTGGCCTTCCCGGCCGATGTGAGCGGTGCCTACGCCCCAGCCGGCCGCGCGCTGGTCTCGGTGAGCACCCATGGCGAGCGCAGCCTGAGCGAGGCCGAGCTCACCACTAAGCTGCGCGAGGAGCTGGCCGCGTGGTTCGGGCCAGCCGCCCGGGACTGGGAACATCTGCGCAGCTACCGCATTCCGGCCGCGCTGCCCGTGTACCTGGCCGCCCATCCCGCCCAGCAGCCCCTCAAACTGGCCGAGAGCCTCTACCGCTGCGGCGACTGGGCGGCTTATCCCTCGCTGAATGCCGCGCTGGCAACGGGCCGGGAGGTGGCGGAAACGCTGATTAAAGCGTGAGGGTGGTGCTAGTGAATAGCAAAAGAGCCGCTTCTCGTCGAGAAGCGGCTCTTTTTATGTGAAAGCAAGTAGCGTTTACACCTGTGGGTTGGCAGGAGCCAAGGCGTCGTAGCCCAGCGTTATGGCGGGCTCTTCAGCGGGAATATGAATGTCGTCGGCATCGTTGACGCGGAGCGTGAGCAGGCCCGAGATTATCATCGACACGCCACCGAGCACCAGCGTCAGGACCGATTCACCGTGGAAAAAGTGCGTGGTGAAAAAGCCCAGAATCAGGCCCGCTACCACCTGTGGAATCACAATGAAGAAGTTGAACACACCCATGTAGTAACCCATTTTGTTGCTGGGCAGTGCCCCGGCCAGCATGGCGTAGGGTACCGATAGGATGCTGGCCCAAGCCACGCCCACGCCCACCATGGAAAGCAGGAGCATTTTGGGGTCACTAACGAAGTAGATGGAAATCAGCCCCAGGCCGCCGGCCATGAGGCAGAGCATGTGCGTGAAGCGGCGGCTGGTAGCGCGGGCAATGGCCGGCAGCAACAGGGCCGCCAGGGCCGACACGCCGTTGTAGACCGCGAAGCAGATGCCCACCCAGTCGGCCCCTTCGTTGTAGAGCTTTGAGGTGGTATCGGTGGTGTGGTAGATGTGGCTGGTGATGGCGGGGGTGGTGTAAATCCACATCGAAAACAGCGCCAGCCACGAGAAAAACTGCACGACGGCCAGCTGGCGCATGGTCTTAGGCATCTCAAAAATGCCCATGAATGACTCGCGCACGCCGTTCAAAAAGCCGGCGGTCCGGGCCTTCTCGGCTTCAAACTCGGCCATGTTTTCGGGCGGGTATTCCTTCGTGCGCAGCACCGTCCAGAGTACAGCCAGGAAGAAAACTACCCCGCCAAATGTGAAAGAATAGCGCACCGAGGCCGGAATATGGCCCGCTTCGGCCGTGTTGGCCACGTTGAACCAGTTGGTGAGCATCCAGGGCAGCGAGGAGGCCACCACAGCCCCCACGCCAATAAAGAAGGTTTGGGCCGCGAAGCCGGTGGTGCGCTGCTCGGAGGGGAGCAAATCGCCGACCAGGGCCCGGAACGGCTCCATGGAAATATTGATGCTCGAATCCATTATCCAGAGCATGCCCACGGCCATCCAGAGGGCCGTCACGTTGGGCATCACGAGCAAAGCCAGGGAGGCCAAAATGGCCCCGACTAGGAAAAACGGCCGGCGGCGGCCCCAGCGTGGGCTCCAGGTACGGTCCGAGAGGTAGCCCACAACGGGCTGCACCAACAGGCCGGTGAGCGGCGCGGCTAGCCAATAGAGGGCGATTTCGGTGCCGCCCAGGGTTTCAAAAATCCGGCTGACGTTGGCATTCTGCAACGCGAAGCCGAACTGAATGCCCAGGAAACCAAAGCTCATGTTCCAGATTTGCCAGAAACTGAGGCGGGGTTTTTCGCGGGTAGGAATGGCGGACTCAACGCGGATACTCATCGGGCGGTGGGAGTTAGGCAAAAAGAGAAGGCTGCGAAGCCGCCACAAAGCGGACATTCGCAGCCTTCAAATTTAGTGCTTTACCCGCGTACTACGGCAACGTTACCGGGGCTTTATCTCGAAAATATAGGCGGAGAGTGGGGCCAGCGTCAGGTTGAGGGCATTGCGGGGCTCCTCGTCGGCGAGGAGGTTGGTGTAGGTATAGAATTTTTTCGTGCTCAGGCCCACGGCATCCATGGCCTGGGCGGGAAGGTTGATAACGGGCCGGTAGGTTTTGTCAGCTGAGAAATTCACCACTACCAGCAGCTTCTGCTTGTCGGTGAAGCGGAGGTAGGCGTAGAGGTGGCGCTGGTTGAATTCCTTGCCTAAGTTGTTGGCATCCTGTAGTTCGTAGAAGCGACCCTTGCGGATGGCTTCGCTGGTGCTGGCTACGGTGAGCAGGCGGGCGTAGAAGTCGCGCAGGCTTTTTTGCTCCGGGCTCAGCTTAGCCCCGTCGAACTTGCCCTGGTTCAGCCATTTCTGGTGCTCGGGCACGCCCCAGTAGTCGAAAATAGTGGTGCGGCCGTCCTCGCCGCTGAAGCCCTCGCTGCCGCTGGCGGGCTCGCCCAGCTCCTGGCCCATGTAGAGCATCACCGGTCCGCTGGCCAGCGTGGCGGTCACAGTCATGGCCGGAATGGCGCGGCGCGGGTCGGTGGCAAAGTCTTTGGAGGCGATGCGCTGCTCGTCGTGGTTTTCGAGAAAGCGCAGCATGCGCGACGAAAACCCGTTGCTTTCCTCTTTCCAGACGCGGGTGATTTCCTCGGTGCTGCTTTCCTGGCGCATCAGCTTGCGCAGGCCGTCGTAGAGGCCCACTTTATCGTAGAGGTAGTCGAATTTGCCTTTGTCGAGGTAGGTTTTATACTCCTTCGGGTTGTAGGCTTCGGCGATGAAAACGATGTCGGGCTTCACCTTTTTCACTTCCGGAATTACGTAGGCCCAGAACTCGACGGGCACCATCTCGGCCACGTCGCAGCGGAAGCCATCCACGTTTTTGCCGGCCCAGTACACCAGGATGTCGCGCATCTTCTTCCACGTATCGGGTACGGTTTCGAAGTGGTTTTTGCGGCCATTCTGGTAATCCACGCCGTAGTTCAGCTTGATGGTTTCAAACCAGTCGTCAACCTTGGGGGCTTCCGAAAACACGTCGTTGCCGGTAGCTTTGGCGGGCACCTCGAAGAACTTGCCGTCCTCGCGCGGGCCCTTCAGCGCGCCCAGCGGGTTGTAGCCGGCGGGCACCACAAAGTTCTTGCCGGGCAGGTAGTAGAAATTATTATTCGGGACGAAGGCCTTGGTCTTATCATCGGTCGCACCCAGGTCAATCACGCCCAGCGGCTTGGCATCCGACTTGTAGGTGCGGGCTACGTGGTTGGGGATGAAGTCCATGAGGACTTTCAGGCCGTGGTCGTGGGTGCGCTTGATGAGGGCTTCGTACTCCGGCATGCGGTTTTTCACCACCACGGCCAGGTCGGGGTCCACGTCATAATAGTCCCGAATGGCGTAGGGCGAGCCGGCGCGGCCCTTCACCACGTCGGCGTCGTCGGCCGGAATGCCCGCGGCGGAGTAGTCCGTCATGGTGGCGTGCTCAATCACGCCGGTGTACCAGACGTGGCTCACCCCCAGCTTCTTGATTTCGTCGAGGGCCTTGTCGGTGATGTCGTTAAACTTGCCGCAGCCGTTCTCGCCGATGGTGCCGTAAGGCTTGTTGAGGGCCACTTTGTTGCCAAACAGGCGCGTCATCAACTGGTAAATAACCAGCTTATGGTCCTGCGGCACTTCCGCGGTGGTATTGGGGTCGGTGACAGCGGTGCGTTTCGTGGGCACGGGTGGTTTGGGCAAAGAGAAAGCAGCCAAAGTGATAAGGCTACCAGCCAGCAACAGTTTTTTCATGATGCGGCAAGATAAGGCTTCACTAGGTGATTAATGATTAGTGGTCAGTGGTTAATGATTTAAAAATAGCGTTATGATGGTATTAACCACTGACCATTAATCATTAACCATTATAAATTACCATTCCTGGGTAAGTGGATGCAGCATAAGCTCATCAATTACCACGTGGGCCGGGGCCTCCAGCACGTAGCGCACAGCCTGGGCCACATCGGCGGGGCGGAGGTGGGTTTTTTCGGCTTCGGCGCTGCCGGGCCTGGTGTCGTTGAAGTAGGTATCGACCAGGCCGGGGTAAATGGTGCTGACCTTGATGCCGTGCGGGCGCACTTCCTTGCGCAGGCTGCCGAGCATGGCATCCTGGGCATACTTGCTGGCCCCGTAGGCGGTGCCGTGGGCGAAGGTGCGCTTGGCTACATCGGAGGTAATGCCCACGATATGGCCCTTTTTCTGGGCTTTGAAATAGGGCACCACGGCTTTGCAGAGCAGGAAAGTGCCCTTCACGTTGGTATCGAATATCCGGTCCCATTCGGTAGCGCTGAAATTTTCCAGCTCATTGAACGAGCCCACGCCGGCGTTGCACACCACGATGTCGAGGCGGCCGTACTGGCGCAGGGTCTCGGCCACTACGTGGGCGGCATCGGTAGCATCGGCTACATCGGCAACGATGCCCAGGCCGTGGGTTTTATTCGTGAGCTCGATGAGCTCGTCTTCGCTGCGGGCCACGGCTACTACTTTGGCTCCTTGCAGGGCTAATAGTAGTGCAATGGCTTTGCCAATGCCGCGGCTGGCCCCGGTCACGATGGCAACTTGGTCGGTGAGGTCGTTCATGAGCGCAAGGTTTCGCTAAGTGAAAAAAGAAAGTTTCGCAAAGGTCGTTCGCGAGGCAGGCGACATTGGAGACAAGGCACAATGGCAGCAGGAAGTTACAAAAGCTCCCCTGCCTTCGCGGGACTTGATTTTCCAACTTTGCGAGACTTTGCGCTACCGCCGCAGCTCCACCACCCACGCCGTGTGCGCCGGCACCCGCAACGTCTTCAAATCCGAAATAGCCGCCCCGCTCACCACCTCCACGCCGGACGAAAACCCGTCCGTCCGCTCCGCGAAGCGGGTGCCGTCCACCGTCTTCTCGTCCTTGGTGTTGTTGGCAATCACCATCACGCACTCCGTATCCGAGTACCGGAAATACGTGTATACGCCATCCTGCGGGATAAACTGCATCAGCTTGCCCGAGCTCAGCACCGGGTGCGCCTTGCGGTAGGTTGCCAGCTTGCTCACGTAGTCGAAGGCCTCGCCCGCCTGGCCGGGCCGGGAAGAGAAGTAATTTACTTTATCCCCCACAAACCCACCGGGAAAGTCCTCCCGCACCTTGCCGTCGGGGTTCGAGAAGTTCTTCATCAGCACTTCGGTGCCGTAGTAAAGCTGGGGCGTGCCGCGCAGGGTGAGCAGCCAGGCAATACTGGTTTTGAATTTGTTAAAATCCTCCCCAATCACCGAGTAGAAGCGGCTCATGTCGTGGTTGTCGAGGAAAAGCACGTTGCGCGTAGCGTCCACATACAGCCAGTCGGCCTGCAGGGCGTGGTAGAGCTTGCTCAGGTCGCCGTTCTCCGTTTTGAGCGCGTCGGAGATAGCGAAGGCAATCTGAAAATCGAGCACGCCCGGCAGGTTCGATTTGAAGCCGTTCACCGGCGGCAGAATGTTCTGGGCGAAGAAGGCCTGCTCCGCCTCGGTGCCTTCCCAGGCCTCGCCAAACAGCGTCAGCCTGGGAAATTCTTCCGCAATGGCCTTGCCCCAGGCCATGAGGAATTGCGGCTCCGAATACGGGTAGGTATCAATGCGGTACCCGTCAAGGCCCGTTGATTCCACCCACCACAGAAAATTCTGAATCAAATACGTTGCTACCAGCGGGTTGCCCTGGTTCACGTCGGGCATGGTCGTGTCGAACCAGCCGTCGTTGAAAAGCGTGTAATCGCGCTTCGAGCCGTACGGGTCGTTGAGGGCGAAGGCGTTGTAGTTGCTGCGCGTGAAGCTGGGGAACTGGTGAAACCAGTCGGCCGCCGGCTTGTCCAGAAACAGGTAATGGTAGCTGCCCCAGTGGTTCAGCACGATGTCCTGCACCACTTTCAGGCCGTCGGCGTGCGCGGCTTTCACAAATTGCGCGTACTCGGCGTTGGTGCCGTAGCGCGGGTCAATCCGGTAGCCATCCGTTACGGCGTAGCCGTGGTAGCTGGCTTTAGGCATGTCGTTTTCCACCAGCGGCGTGGGCCAGATGGCCGTGACCCCCAGCTGCTTGAAGTAGGCAAAGTGGTTTTGAATGCCCCGGATGTCGCCGCCGTGGCGGGCGTACATCGAGTCGCGGGCAATGTGATTGACGCGGGTGCCCTTCACCACGTCGTTTTTCGGGTCGCCGTTCGAGAAACGGTCGGGCATCAGCATGTAAATAAAATCGGCCTGGGTGAGACCCTGCGTGCGCTGCGGGTCGGTGCTGCGGGCGCGTAGCGCGTAGGCATACGTCAGTTTCTTACTGCCCTTGAATTCCAGTTTGAGCTGGCCCGGTTTGGCATCCGGACCAATGGTGAGGTTGATGACCAGGTAGTTGGCGCTTTCCACCTTCTGCACCCCGTCCAGTGTCACGCCGGGATAGGCGGCCAGCGTGGCCGTGCTATTGCCAATGCTGGGGCCGTGCACCAGCAATTGCAGCTTGGGGTTCTTCATGCCCACCCACCAAAACGCCGGGTCGACGCGCATGATGCCGGGTACTGGCTTGGCAGCAGCAGTAGCCGCCGAAGCCAGAGATGTTTCGGCCCAGGCTGGCGAGGCAACTGCGGCGGCGAGCAAAGCAGCAGCCAACCGGAAAAAACGTGAATAGCCCATCAGAAATAAACCGGAATGAGCCCCAAAAGTAACGGCTGTGGCCACCCGTTGCTGCTGGACTGGCCAAAAAAAGCCCGCAACCGGAGCGGCTGCGGGCTTGGAAATCAAAGGCGGTTGGGTGAAATCAGCCGGGCGCTATTGCAGCTTGGCGAGCCAGAGCGAGGCGTTGAGGTGCAGGCGGGGCGTGCTCACGTTTTCGCCCCAGCCGTTGTACACGGTGTTGCCGGGCGAGCCGGTGCCGTCGTCGGCCGGCGAGGAGTCGCCGATAACCACCACGCGGCCCGTGCCGAAGGTGCTGCTGGCGGCCATCGCCAGGTTGTTGCCCTGGCCGGCGGTGCTGCGCCACACCAGGCCCTGTACCGTGCTGTTGGCGGTGGGGTTCAGCGTCATGGTCGCGCCGTTGTGGAACGAGAGCTGCGACACCAGGCCCTGCGAGCCATTCATAATGGGGTTGGTGCCGGTCCGGACGTTGCTGCTGTTTTCCACGATATTGTCGGAATTCACCGAGAAGCCAAATGGATTGGCCTGCACCGAGTTGTTGCTCATTAGGTCGTTCCAGATTTGGGGCGAGTCGTAGCCGTCGTTGTTGCGGTCCGAAATAATGTGGTCCGAAATCATGAACAGGCCGCCGCCGTTCTGCACGAACCGCAGGATGGCCGTTTTCTCGGCTGCCGAGAAAATAACGTTGGGCTCATCAACCACAAACACGCTGTAGTTGGCCAAATCCTGGGGGTTGGCAGCGTTGCCGTAGCTGATGGCCGTGCCGGCGGGCAGCTGCTCCACGGTGTGGCCCAGCTTGGCCAGGGCCACGCCCCAGGCCGAAACTGCGCCGGTCCAGTACGTTTCGGGCGTACTGCTCGTGATGCCGCTCTGGGCGGGCGTGGGGTAGCGCGAGGCCACGCCGCTGTTCACGTCCAGCACCCAGTCGGCGTTGCCGGCCAGCTCTCCGTGCGAGCCGTCGAAGAGGAATTTCTTGCTGCCGCCGGTGGGCGGGGGTGTGGTGGTGCCGCCGCTATAGCTCTCCACCGTGATGTTGTCGAAGTTGAGGCGGCCGGTGCTGGCGTCGGTTTTGCGCACCTGCAGGCGCACGGTGCCGGTCAGGTTTACGGTGAAAGAGGCCGTGCTCAGCGCAGTGCTGCTGCTGGTGATGGTGCTGCCCACTTTGGCGTAGGAAGCGCCGCTGTTGGCGGAGGCCCACAGCTCCCAGGTGCCGTTGCCGTCGGTGCCGTAGCGGGCGTGGCCCACGGTCACTACGCCAGCGCCGCCGCTCAGGTTAAAATTCATGCTCAGCGAACCGCTGTTGCGCACGCGGGCCGACTGCGTGCCCGTTTTGGCATCGGCGGTGGTGTTGCCCAGCAGGGCATCGTTCAGGGTCCAGGCTCCCGAAGCCAGCGTGACGCTGCCCGTGGTGTAAGCCGTTTTGGTGCCGGTTTCAAATCCTTCCGGAAAGCCGGGGGCCGACACGTCCTGCGAGGCAACGGCGGCGACAGGGGCTTCCGGCGTGGGCTCCGACTTGGAGCAGCTCGAAAATAACAAGGCTCCCAAAAGTGGCGCTACCAGGTAGCGGGCTGAAAATGTCATGCGCATACGGTTGAAAATGAGCTTGAAAACGTGTGAATTACGCCGGCAAAGCTAGGGTAATTAATCAGGAGCAGGGCTATGTTTAAGGTTAAACAATTGTGTCTTTTTCTAAAAAATGCCTCATTGTTTAAGAATATTATATGAAAAGCACCTCTGGTTGCCTCGATAATGCAATGTTGGTGAAGTGAGCATAAGCCGTGGACATCGGTCTGCTAGCCCATTGCCGTTTTACTGCGGCCAAGCGGTGAATTACCCAAGAAACCCGGCAGTTCTGAGGAACGTGAGCAGGCATATAGTGAAAGTGTAATGCTTGCCGCTTGTATTTGATTAGGTGGTAGTTATTGCCGGTATCGTTTCGGGTGAGTAGCAGGGGCTATTGCGGCCGGTCACGTTATTATTTGCCGAAAGCTTCGGACCTTGCGACGGTATTGGGCTGCGGCTGAACGGTTAGCAGCTTGTTTTTTCACCTTGCATTTCTCTTGAGCGCGGCCGTGGCCCGCGTGCTGTATTCCTTATGGCATTCACCTTTAAACCCTACACGCCGGCTGCCAAATACAAGACGGCCGCCGCGTATTTCTCGATGGAGTTCGCCGTCGACCAGGCCCTGAAAACCTACTCCGGGGGGCTGGGCTTTCTGGCCGGCTCGCACATGCGCTCGGGCTACGAGTTGAAGCAAAACCTGGTGGGTATCAGCATCCTGTGGAGCTTTGGCTACTACGACCAGGGCCGCAACGAGGACCAGAGCATGCGGGCCGATTTCCGCCACAAGTACTACTCGTTTCTGGAAGACACCGGCCTAGTGTTCCCCATCACCATTCACGGGGCCGATGTGTACGTGAAGGCCCTGTACCTGGCCCCGGAGGTATTTGGTACGGTGCCGATGTTCTTCCTCACCACCGACATCGCCGAGAATGACCACCTCTCGCGCACCATCTCGCACCACCTCTACGACCCGGACGCCGCCGCTCGCGTGGCCCAAAGCATCCTGCTGGGCGTGGGCGGCGGGCGGCTGCTCGACCTGCTGGGCCGCCACACCGACGTATACCACCTCAACGAAGGCCACGGCCTGCCGCTGGCGTTCTACCTCTACGAAAAGCACGGCCGCGACCTGGCCGAGGTGCAGAAGCGCCTCGTGTTCACGACGCACACCCCCGAGCTGGCCGGCAACGAGGAGCGCCCCATGAAGCTGCTCACGGACATGAGCTTTTTCGGCGCGGTACCAGCGGAAGAAATCCGCCGCGTGGCCCACATCGGGGAGGGCGACTCGCTCAACTACACGCTCACGGCCCTGCGCTTTGCCCGCAAGGCCAACGCCGTGAGCAAGGTGCACGGCATCGTGAGCCTCGAAATGTGGGGTCATTACAAAGGCATCTGCCCCATCATTCCCATCACCAACAGCCAGAATGGGGCCTACTGGCGCGACCCGCAGCTGGCCGCCGCCCTCAAAGGCAAGGACGACGCCGCCCTGCTGGCCCGCAAGCAGGAGCTGAAAAAGGACCTGTTTAAGATTGTGGCCGACCAGACCGGCAACATCTTCGACCCCGAGGTGCTGACCGTGGTGTGGGCCCGCCGCTTTGCCGGCTACAAGCGCGCCGATTTGATTCTGCACCATTTCGACCGGTTTGTGCAGCTGGCCAACGATGCCAAGCGCCCCATTCAGATGATTTGGGCCGGCAAGCCGTATCCGAAAGACTACGGTGCCGTGGCGCTGTTCAATGAAATCATCAAGCGCACGGCGTACCTGAAGAACTGCGCGGTGCTCACCGGCTACGAGCTGGGCCTGTCGGCCGCCCTCAAAAAGGGCTCTGATATCTGGCTGAACACGCCCCGCTTCCCGCGTGAGGCCAGCGGCACCAGCGGCATGACCGCCGCCATGAACGCCAGCGTGAACCTGAGCATTGCCGACGGCTGGATTCCCGAATTCTGCCGCCACGGCGAAAATGGCTTCCTCATCGCCCACGCCGACGAAACCCGGCCCGATGCCGAGAAGGACGACCAGGAAGCCACCGCTCTCCTCGACGTGCTGGAGCACACCGTGGTACCGATGTACTACGACCAGCCCAAGAACTTCCTGAAAGTGGTGAAAACCGCCATGAAGGACGTGGAGCCCGAGTTCGAGTCGGGCCGCATGGCCAAGGAATACTACGAGCAGCTGTACAAGTAAAAAGGAAGGCTTGATGGAGTAACCAGCACGTCATGCTGAGCTTGCCGAAGCATCTCTCCCGCGCAACTAACGTAATCAACTGCGTTACTGCTGCAGTAGAGATGCTTCGGCCAGCTCAGCATGACGTGCTGTTTTGATTTCCACCTACCCACCTCACCGCCATGTGTGGTCGTTATACCTTCATCACGCCCGCGCCAGCTATTGAGCAGCGCTTCGATGCTCAGTTTACCGATGCGGCCCCGACCACGTACAACGCCGCGCCGTCGCAGCGGCTACCGGTTATCACCAATGCCGCGCCGCACCAGATTCAGCTGCTGAGCTGGGGCCTCGTGCCATCCTGGAGCCGCGACCCGCCCAGCGGCCCCAAGCCCATCAACGCCCGCGCCGAAACCCTGGCTGAGAAGCCCACCTTCCGGCAGCTGCTGGACCGGCGGCGCTGCCTCGTGCTGGCCGATAGTTTCTACGAGTGGCAGGCCACCCCGGCGGGCAAGGTGCCGCACCGCATTTTGCTGCGCGATGAGCGGCCCTTCGCCTTCGCGGGCCTCTGGGACGAGTGGCTCGACCGCAGCACCGGTGAGCTGCACCCCACTTTCACCATCATCACCACCGAGCCCAATGCGCTGATGGCCGGCATTCACAACCGCATGCCCGTCATCCTGCCCAGCCGCGCCGCCGAGCAAGCCTGGCTCAACGACGGCGCGGGCCTGGCCGCGCACCAGCACCAACTGCTGCCCTACGATGCCGCCGCCATGCGCGAGTACGCCATCAGTACGCGCGTGAACTCGCCGGCCAACAACGACCCTGAAGTGCTGGAAGCAGCCTGATTATACACTGGAATGCCCAAGGCCGGTCGCATTGTTGCGGGCGATTCGTGTTACTTTGCCGGCATGAACTGGCGTAATCCCTGGCTTTTGCCACTTCTTATTTTCGTGCTGGCCTCGGCCGTGCAGCTCGATGCGCCGTGGTGGAGCATGGCCGTAGTCGCGTTCATCGTGGGCCTGGCCATCGCGCCCACGGGCCGCGTGGCCTTCTGGGCCGGCTTCGTGGGGGCAGGGCTCAGCTGGCTGGTGCCCGCGGCCTGGCTTGCGTATCAAAACGACGGCCTGCTGGCCCAGCGGGTGGCCCAGCTCCTGCCGTTGGGGGGCTCTGCAGCCGCCTTGGTTATCGTTACGGCCCTGATTGCCGGCTTGGTAGGCGGCCTGGCAGCTCTGGCGGGCGTATGGCTGCGGGAGGCGTTTCGGCCCACGCCGCAGGTGCGCTAACCGGCACATTGCCGAGTACGGGGCTCGACTATTTCACCTGCTGAAACACCCACTCGCGGATGGTTTCCAGCGCATCGGTAGAAGCTACTGGGGGCTGGGCGCTGCCATTGGCCAGCGCCTGCTCGCTGGTCGGAGTCTGAAAGCTGTGGTTCACGCCTTCCAGCTTCTCAATGTTCACGCGCTTATTGCCCTTGAACCCTTTTTCCAGCGCCGCCAGGTTGGTGGCCATCGGTACCTGCGTATCGGCGGTGCCGTGCAGCAGCAGGGCGGGGCAGGCTACCTTGCCCAACTCCGCCTGCGGGTTAAAGGTCAGAAACGAGCGGTACCAGGCACTGGTGAGCTGGCCGGCCCGGGCCTGCGCCGCGGCCGAGGCCAAACCCGGATAAATCTGCTTCAGCATATTGGCCACAATGGCCTGGGCCTGGGCATTATCGTGCGTCTGCCGGATAATTTCGAGCATGGCGTACTGCCGCTTGTACAGCGCGTCGCTACGCTTTTTGGCTTCGGTGCTCAGGCGCAGCTGCTCTTGGGCCACGCGCACCTGCACCTGGGTCGGGTTGTTGCCGGCGGCCAGCTGCTTTTTGGCTTCGCGGCGGGCTACGGTCATGGCCTGGGCATAGCGGGTGCTCTGAGCCAGTTGGGCGGTATCGGGCTCCCCGGGCTGGTTCACCAGCGAGGTTTGCCGGGCCAGCAGCTCCTGGCCATTGACGCCGGCCGCGCCCAGCGCCACCAGAAACGCCGGAGCCGGTGCCTGCGCCGCCGCCAAGAGGGCTACGTTGGCTCCTTCGCCGTGCCCCAGCAGGCCCACGCGCAGTGGGTCGATACCCGGCCGGGTGCGCAGAAAGTTCAGTGCCGACTGGGCATCGGCCACCAGCTCGGTGCCGGTGCTGGCGGCGGGCACGCCCACGGAACGGCCGGTGCCGCGGTCATCGAGGCGCAGCACGGCCAGGCCCTGCCGGGTGAGGTAGTCGGCCAGCTCGGCCAGCAGGCTGTAGGTGCCGCTGGCTTGCTCCGGCGTGCCCACGTCGGAGAGCAGCACCACGGCCGGAAAGGGGCCGTTGCCGGCCGGTAAGCTCAGGGTGCCGCCCAGCCCGATTTCGCTGTTGCTGCTGCTAGCGCTGCTCACCCGCACGTCTTCGGTGCGGTAGGTGGCGGCGGGGCGCACGGCCACTACCGCACCCGCTTCATTGCCGCTCTGCGCCACCCGGTCCAGCACCAGCACCGTCCGGAAGCCGGGTTGCTGCCACATTCCACGCAGCCGCTGGCCGTCGGCCACGGGTTGCCCGGCAAACCGGCAGCCAGCCTTATCAGCGTAAAACACCACGCTGTCGGCACTGCTGCCGATGCGCATAGCGCTGTTGTTGATGCGCGCGGCGGCCATATGCAGCACGGCCGCCGTGCCCCCATCGGGCAGCAGGCTCACCGTGATGGATACTGAGCGGCTTCCACCTGGCACGGGCAGTACGCCTGCCCATTGGCCCAGGAGTTGTTCGTTGTCGAGTACTTCTTTGGGGGCGGCAGTAGCAAGCACACCGGTGATAAGAAGTAAAACCGTAGCAATGAGCAGTAAACGAACGTTTTTCATGTCCTATGGCTTAACAGATGCAGAAAAAAGTATAGCAATACTTCATGTTTATAAATAATCTTGTTATTCAAAAGTACAATAATTTCTTGCTTAAAGAAATATATTAACTATTTAACTCAAATACTTTTTTTTAACTGGTATGGCTGAGCTAATTCAAGCCGAGATACTTTGTCAATCAGCAATGAATAAAAAATTAAAATACTGATTATTAATTATTTACGTCATGTGTGGTTCGAAAAAAAGCCCCGCTCTGCTGAGCGACAGCAGGGCGGGGTAAAAAAATAGTTCAGGTTTTGGCTAGTTGGCCGTGTACCAGGTCAGGATTTCCAGGCCGGCGGCATTGCTTTCGGCTTCTACTACTTCGTTAATCACATACTGGATTTCGGCTTCGGACCATTCTTCGTCTTCAGCGGCGGGTACCCAGAGGTCGAGGGCAGCGTAGCGGTTGGTGTCGGGAGGAAGAATCCACCGCACTTTTTTACGGATGTTCATGCTAATGGGCAAGGAGTGTTGTGAGATTTTTACAGTATAAACGGCTACTTGGCTAGCGGTTGGCCGTTGCCGCCCGAATGACGGTCAGCTCCACCGGCACCACGCCGGCTTCGATGATGTCGAGCTGCACGGCGGCCCGGCGCGACACATCCACGATGTAGCCTTTGGTGTGCGGGCCCCGGTCGGTCACGGTCACTTCTACCGAGTGGCCGTTGCGGGTGTTGGTGACGCGAATGAGGGTGCCGAAGGGTAGGGTGTTGTGGGCGGCGGTCATTTCGCCGGGGCGGTAGATGGAGCCGCTGGCCGTGGCCCGGCCCGCGAATTTGGCGGCGTAGTAGGAACCCAGGCCTTTCTGGGTGTAGGTGCCGCGGGGCGCTTTGGGGGCCGCCTTCGGGCCGTTGCTCGCGCTGCGACTGCTGCTGCACGATGATGCCAGCAGCGCCAGCGCCAGGAGCAGCACGGGCAGTGTGCCGGCATAGAGAATTTTGGACTGTCGATACAAATTCATCTGAAATTTATAAGTGCCGGGCAGTTTTTGGCTTGCCCGTCTTTTTCGGTACGGCTGCTGCGGGCACCCGCAGTGCCTGTAACGCCTCAAAATTGCCCTGGAACACGTTGAAATCGACCACGCCCCGGATGCCGGGCACGTGGGATTCGTCGGAGTGCTGCCAGATTATCCACTTGCTGCGGGGCATGCTGGGGCGCTCCACCTCGTAGTGGGCCAGCCAGAGCGGGTAGTCGTCGAAATGCCCGGCCAGGTGGCGCTTGTAAAAGCTGTGGTTGGAATAGAGGATGGGCCGCACGCCGTAGTGCGCCTCAATGAGGCGGAGCCAGCGGGCTACTTCGCGGCGCAGCACGGCCACGTCGTGGAAGTTGGCGGCTTCCACATCGAGCACGGGCGGCAGGTCGCCGGGAGCCAGGGGCACCGTGCGGGCAAAGAGGTCGGCCTGAATCTGGCCGTCGCGGTTGGGCTGGAAGTAGTGGTAAGCACCGCGCAGCACGCCGGCCGCCCGGGCCTCGCGCCAGTTGCGGGCAAAGCGCTGGTCGCGTAGCGTACCGCCCTCACTGGCCTTGATGAAGGCAAACCGCACGCGGTTGCGCGCCACTTCGGGCCAGTCAATGCGGCCCTGGTAAGCCGATACATCGATGCCATGCACTGAATAGCCGGCCAGCAGCGGCGTCTTTTCGCGGCCAGTGAGGCCGCCTTTGGTGAAGGTGGCCCAGGCCCGGCGGGCGTAGCGGTTCAGCTGCACCTGATGGCGCAGGTAGTAGGCGCCCGCCAGCGCCAGGCCCAACAGCAGGGCCAGCAGCAGCCCGCGCCGCCACGGTCCCCGGGGGGCGCGGCGTGGCCGGGGCGACGCCCGGGGTGAGGCAACTGAAGCGGAGGAAAGCGGAGGCATTGCCCAAAAATAACGTCCGGCCGCGACCCATCGTGCGTTGGGCCCCGGCTTTTCACCAACTTTGCACTTTCGCTTGCCCCTTTTGCTATGTCTTTTCTCCGCGCTGCCGATGCCCGCGACGAGTCCGGCCACCTCATCCGCGAGCTGCACGGCGTCAACCTGACCACTATTCTCGAGTACCTGGTGGCGGCCTACGGCTGGCCCGAGCTCGATGCGCGGCTGCGCATGAACTGCTTCGCGGATAGCCCCAGCGTCAAGTCGTCGCTCACGTTTTTGCGGCGCACGCCCTGGGCCCGCACCAAGGTTGAAGAACTTTACATCAAAGCCCGCTCGGCCGAAGTGCAGGGCCGGCCCCGTCCGTAATAGCTATGGCCGATGTCGCCAAAAAATCTTCCAAAATGGCGCTGCTGGCCGGGCTGGCCTGGTTCATCGCCTTCGAAACGGTGGCTTTTTACGGCCTGCGCTACCTCACTTCGGGCCTGGGCGAAAGCAACCAGAATCAGCCCGAAAACACGATTGTGAGCAACTGGCTGAAGACGATGGTCTTCTTCGTGGCGCACCTGGCCCTGATTATTGCGGCCATGCTGGTGCTCAGCAACCGCCTGCCGCGCCACCACCGCGGCCAGATAATGGGCTGGTTCTACCTCGCGCTGGTCATGAGCTTCGTGCTCATTATCCCCTTGTTCGGGACCACGGATTAGCACGGATTTCAGCGGATTTCACGGATTTTGTAATCGACTGAGCAATCAAAGAGGCTTGCCAACTGGCAAGCCTCTTTTGGGTTTCTCTTCCAACAATAATCGACTACAAAATCCGTGAAATCCGCTAAAATCCGTGCTAATCCGTGGTCAAAGCAAAACCACCGCTGTGGGCGGTGGCTCAAGAGTGGAATCCCAAAACTGAAAAGTTGGTCGGTCGGCCCCGACGTTATCACTGGACTGCGGTGCCGGTCGGTCCCGGCGTTATGGTTGGGTTGGTAGGGTTGGTAGGGAAGGGACGGCAGCCGCCAAACAGCGACTGCCGTCTACTCAGGACCTACTATTTAATTGTGGCGAATGTCGATTTCGCGCTGCTGGTCATTCGTGTTGGAAAAGGGAATGCGTACGCGCAGCTCCTGGCCCTCGTGCACGGCGTCGATGCGGCTCAGGTCGAGGTTGTTGGGCAGGTCGAGGGTCTGCACGAAGAGGGGCGCGGCGAGCTGGTCGTCGGGCTCGTGGCGGTACTCTCCGAACACGGTGAGCTTCTGGTTATTGAGGACCACGCGGAAACGGTCGGCCGACACGGTGGGCATGGCCACGCGCAGAATCACACCCTTCGGAAGCTGGTCGACCCGAATTTGGGGCTGGGCTACGCCACCGCCAATGGTGTTGAGCAAGTCGAGCTGGGGAGCAATGTTGTGGATGAATTTCGAGCTGATAAGTTTCATGGCAAGGAGCCGGGTTTAGAGCGGCTTCGGACTTGCTATTACAAATGATGTACCAATCTGAATTACGGCTTATTCATGCTGAAAATCAGTCGTATTGGCGTGTTTTTTCGGGAACTTTTCCGATTTCGGCCAGGGTGTCGTAAAAGGGGCTTTGGGCAGTCAAAATGGCGGCCTAACCGGGACTTTAGGGGGCTTGGGTTTACGCCATTCAGGCGCGGACTCGCAGAGTCCACACTACGCTAGAACCGGCTGGTCAGGCCGAAGTGAATCTTGGAGGATTTCAGCTCAAAGGGCTGGCTCCTGGCCTGCCCGATGGAATACACAAACTGAAACAGTCCCGCCGCCGTGCGGAAGCTCAGGCCCGCACCGACGCCGGTGGGCTGGTCGTCGTATCGGTCGTTCTCTATATCGTGCCGCAGGTAAGCCTGGTCGGCAAACAAAAACACGTAGGAGTCGGCCCCGATAAACTGGCGGAACTCGGCCGTGGCCACGGCGTAGGAGCTGGTGTAGAACTGGTTTTCGTTGAAGCCCCGGAGAGAGTTCAGCCCGCCCAGCCGGAACAGGTCGTTGGTGAACAGGCGCGGGTTGAACAGGCCTTCGCCGCGCAGGCGGAGCAGCAGCACCCCGGCCCGCTTCACGGGCAGGTAGCGCTCGGCCCGCACGGCCAGCGAGTATTGCGTGGAACGCAGCGGAATACCCGCGTAGAGCTTGGGCCGCAGCTCGCTATTGATGCTGATGGTTTTGGTGCCCACCGCGCCCTGGGCGTTGAAGAGGTAGCCGCGATGCGGAAAAAACAGGTCGTCGAGGCTGTTCCAGGCGTAGCCCACGCCGTAGGAGTTGAACTGCGAGTCGAGGTTGGCGGGCAGCACGGCGGTGTCCTGCACGGCCTCAATGAAGGAGCCGCGCTGCTCGGCAAAAAAGCTGACGCGCCCGGCCTGCGCCGTGGGGTACGTGACCTGCAGCCGGGGCCGGATGATGGTGAAGGCGTCGGTCTGCTTATACAGGTTGAACGTGCCGGCCAGCTCCAGCGGCGTGCCGAAGAAGTTGGGATGCACGTACTGGGCGTCAAGCAGCTGCGAAAGCGCGTCGGTTTTGCGCCATTGCAGGCCCACCTGCTTGCCGCCGCCCTTGATATTACGCAGATTGATAGTGACTTCGCCCGTGAACTGCACGCCGGTCTGGTCGGCGTTGGCATTGGGCAGAATGCCCACAATGGCATCGAACTGGTTGCTGGGCCGCTCATCAAGCAGCAGGTAAACCCGCGCCCGGCCCTTGGCGAAGCGGATTTCGGGTTCGGCCCGTAGCTTCACGTAAGGTAACTGGCGCAGCAGCTGGGCGGCTGCCGCCACCCGCTGCTGGCTGAAGGGCTGCCCCGGAATAATCTGCAGATACTTGATGAGGAAACGCTTCTTGGTCTTGGTGTTGCCCACGATTTGCAAGGAGTCGAAAATCACCGCCCGCCCGCGTTTCAGCACCACGCGGCCCGAAATGTCGTGCCCGCTGAGCTGCACCGAATCGAGGCCAACGGTGGCAAAGGGGAAGCCCTGGTTCTCCGCTTCGGTGAGGACACGCTCCTGTAGCCTGGCCCAATCCTCAGGCATGAAAGGCGTATTGCGAAAGAACTTTTCGCGGTAGCCGGCGCGGGTGAGCAGGCCGTCGCCCAGGTTACCGTTGCGCAGGTAGGCCCAGCGGAACTGCTCGCCCACGTACAGGCGCACCCGCACGGTGTCGCGGGTCCAGCGCATGGTATCGGCCGAGGCGGTGAGGTAGGCATCGCCCTGCAGGGCCCGCACCAGCTCGCGCACTTGGCGCAGCGCGCTCAACGAGTCGGGTACGGTGGCGCGCACTTTGTAGCGGCGCAGCAAGGGCAGGTCGGCCGCTTCGGCATCCAGGCGCAGCACACGGGGGTGGGCCAGCACGCGGCGCGGGGCCGCCACCGGGACCGGCGTGGGCGGCGGCAGGGGCGGGGCCGCCAGGCCGGGCTGGTTGGGTGCGGTGGGGCTGAAGCCGGGCGTCTGGGCGCGGGCAACCGAGCCGGTGAGCAGCAGCAACATTCCCCAAAAACACAGCGAGAACCGGGTAGTCATTCGAGGGCACAACGCGAAAGCCGGCGTTTAATTTCCCGAAGGTAGAATGAAGGGCGCTGCTGCCGCCCATCTTGCTTCAGGGAGCCTGTAACCGGGGCCGCATTCACAGCAAATAGATGCCATCGTCCAGCCGCACCAACTCCTGACCTTGGAATTGCCGGTATTGCCACACCGGCTGCTCAAAGGTGCGGTACGTACCTAGCACTTTGGTGCGGGTATTCAGCACCACCAAGCGCTGGTTACCCATGTCGCTGATGAAGGCGTGTTCACCATAAATCGCCAGGTCCTCAGGGTGGTTAAATTCGGTAGGGTCCCAGTTGCCGCCTAATCCCCAGAGCCGCTGCCCGGTGGCCAGGTCGTATTGGCCCACGTAGTGAAATGATGGTTCGGCTGTCCAGAGCTGCCCATCAGCATCCAGCGCAATGCTGTAGATAGTGCAGCCGGCGGTCACCTCGGCGGGCAGGGTGCGCAACAGTTCGCCGGCCGGATTGAAAATCCGGACGGTTGAGCTATGGAAAAAGCACCGCAGGGTGCCACCGTCTGGCAGGGGCACCACTTCTTCGCCGTGCTCAAAGGGCACGATACCGGGGCCGTACTTAGCCGCATTGAATTCCTGCTCGGTGATGGCGACGTTCCGAGTCAAGTCGTTTTGAAAGTACTGATAATCCCGGCTCCCGTTCTTGCTGAGGTTGACGAGGTAATAAAACCAATCGGCCCGGCAGAACAGGTCGTAGCCGCCCGCTTCGGTGTGTAGTTTGGTCATGCTGAGGCGGCCGGATGATGGAACTGGCCGGCAAGAAAAGGAATCCTGGGCAAAGTGAATGGTGAAGGGCAGTCGCGAGGGATTGCGCTTCTACCTTTGCCAGTCGTTGGGCTGCACTACGGGCCGGACGGTGTTGTTACCGGATTTCCGGGGGGGGCAGGTAGTCCCGCATTTGCGTAATTATGGCCGGCCTTTATCTCCACATTCCTTTCTGCAAGCAGGCCTGCCACTACTGCGACTTCCACTTCAGCACGTCGCTGGGGCTGAAAAGCCGCTTGGTAGAGGCTATTGGGCGGGAAATTGAGCTGCGCCGCGACTACCTCGGACCAAAAGCCACGCTGGAAACCATCTACTTCGGTGGCGGCACTCCATCGCTGCTTTCGGGTGATGAGCTGACGCAGATTTTTGAGGCCATCCACCGCCATTTCGCCGTGGCCCCCCAGGCCGAAATCACCCTCGAAGCCAACCCCGACGACCTCAGTGCCGCCAAATTGCGCGAGCTGCAAGCAGCCGGCATCAACCGCCTCAGCATTGGCCTGCAAAGCTTTTATGAGCCTCACCTGCGGATGATGAACCGCGCCCACACCGCCGAAGAATCGACCACGGCGGTGCGCCGCGCCCAGGATGCGGGCTTCGAGAATATTTCGATTGACCTGATTTACGGGGTGCCCGCGCCGGGCCACCACATCTGGGAGGCCGACCTGGCCAATGCCTTCGCGCTGGGCGTGCCGCACGTTTCGGCCTACGCCCTGACCATTGAGCCGGGCACGGCCTTCGGGCACCGCTTGCAAAAGGGCACCTTCAAGGCCGCGCCCGATGAATTTGTAGCCACGCAGTTTGAGATGCTGCTGGCCGCCATGCGTGCCCACGGCTACGAGCAGTACGAAATCAGCAACTTCTGCCAGCCCGGCCGCGAGAGCCGCCACAACGGCAATTACTGGCGCGGGGTGCCCTACCTCGGCCTCGGCCCCAGCGCCCACAGCTACGACGGCCAGAACCGCCAGTTCACTCTCGCCAACAACCCGCAGTACGTGGCCGCCGTGCTGGAGCGCGACGAAGTGCCCGTGACGATGGATATCCTCACGGCCACCGACCGCGCCAACGAATACCTGCTCACCACGCTGCGCACGGCCCGCGGCTGCGACCTGGCCCACCTGCGCACCCACCACGGCCTCGACCTGCCCGCCACCCGCGCCGCCTACCTCGCCGAGCTGCAGGCCAACGGCTGGGCCCACATCCAAAACGAAGTTCTTACCTTGACCGACGCTGGCAAGCTGCTGGCCGACCACATCACGCTGGAACTCTTCAATCACTGATTTTCGCTGATTAACCGTGATTCCGCTGACTCATTTTGCGCTGGAAAGGGCCGTGGCAGCAAATGATAAGCTCAGTATCCTGCCAACAAATGAAAAAGCGTACAGCCAGCCGAAAGAGAAATCAACGAAATCACGGTTAATCAGCGAAAATCAGTGATTATGAAACTACTGAGCGACAGCATTGCCGACGATTCCGACTTCTTCGTGGAACAGATTCACGTAGTTGCCATCGTGTTCGACAACACCGACGACGTGACTGTGTGGGGCACCACAAATTTTGATAACGACACCCACTTCTTCCACCTCGCGCTGCCTTTCAAGTCGCTCGATACCCTGCTAAGCCTCGCCCACGAACGCGCCGAAGCCCTCCAGGAAGAAGTAGCCGATGCGCTGGCCACGGCAGAATGGCCCGCCCTGCTCGAATACAATTCCGACGACAGACCGCCCGTGCCCCTGCCCAGCGTGGCCCTGAAACTGTCCGTCACTTACCCCGCCACCGAGGACGGCGAGCTGGGCGACGACGACCCCGACGACCCCCAGCCGCACAATATCTTCTACCTCGAAGGCGTGTTTGTGCGCTTGGATTCGTAGGCGGCATGGAGTCGACTCCACCTGTCTTTTACCTGATTCCCGGGTTAGGGGCCGATGAGCGGGTGTTTCAATTCCTGCACCTGCGGGGCGAAGTGCATATCCTGCGCTGGCTGCCTCCCCAAACGCCCACGGAGCCGTTGGCCCACTACGCGGCGCGCCTCGCGGCCGCCATTCCAATCAAGCAGGCTTGTTGGCTGGTGGGCGTTTCGTTCGGCGGTGTGTTGGCGTTGGAAGTTGGGCGGTTGCGCCCCTTGGCTCAGGTTGTATTGATTTCCAGTTTAATCGGTCCGGAAGAATTGCCCTGGCTGGGGCGACTGGCCCGCGCTACCGGCCTTTACCATTTGCTGCCCCCACAGCTGTTGCCCCGGCTGCCGCGCGTGGCCCAATGGTTTTTTGGTGTGCGTAATGGTCGCGAATACCAACTGCTCCGGCAGATTCTGCGCGATACCGACCCCGCTTTCACTCGCTGGGCCATTGCACGTTTGTTGCAGTGGCCCGGCCAGCCAGCTATACCAGCCATCCGCATCCACGGCACTACCGACCGGCTGCTACCCGCTGGGGCCGCAGCCAGCCAGTACCGCCTATCCGGCGGCCATCTCATTATTATCAGTCGCGCTACCGAAATCAGCCAGATTCTGAATAGTTTGGTAACCGAAGAAGCATCCAGACTCCTGGCCTCCTGAGCAACCAGCATCCCACGAAAGGGGAGTGACACAGGTGGAAGCCCTCAAGCATCTTGTCCTCTGCTTCACTCCGCGTTTCCCTCTGCGCACCTCTGCGGTAATTTCCTGCAAGGCGTCCCTATACATTAAAGGCAAACCAATTGAATCCCACCTTCCCTTACGCCGGCCGCACGTACTCCTACGACCCCGCCGCGCCCATCGACATTTCCCTGCCCCTGGCTCCCGGCCCGAACCAGGTGAACTGCTTCTGGGCCGAGCCCGTGGAGTTCGACACCATTCGGGTGGGCAGCTTTGTGGGCAGCGTGGCGCTGGGCGGCAGCACCAATTACCAGCGCATCCACGTCACGCCGCACGGCAACGGCACGCACACCGAATGCTACGGCCATATCTCCCCCGACCCGGCCGTGACGCTCAACCAGTGCTTGCGCCGCTTCCTGTTCGTAGCCCGGTTGGTGAGCGTGGCTCCAGTGCCACAAGCCAACGGCGACCTGGTGGTGCTGCTGGCTGATGTGCAGGCCGCTCTGGCCCAGCAGCCCGACCGCTCCATTCCCGAAGCCTTGGTGCTGCGCACGCTGCCCAACGACGAAGCCAAGCGGCAGCGTCACTACTCCGGCACCAATCCCACCTACATCGAGCCCGCGCTGGCCGAGTGGCTGGTCGAGTACAACGTGCAGCATTTCCTGCTCGACCTGCCCAGCGTCGACCGTGAGGAGGATGCCGGCCAGCTCCTGGCCCACCACGCTTTCTGGCGCTACCCGGCCCAGCCCCGCTGCGGGGCCACCATCACCGAATTGATTTTCGTGCCCGACGAAGTGGCCGACGGCCTCTACCTGCTCAATATCCAAATCACCAGCCTGGAGCTGGATGCCAGCCCGAGCAAGCCGGTCCTTTATGCGCTGAACGCGCAGCTTGACCCCGGCATTTACTTCGGCCGGTAAGTCATTGATGATACCCCGACGCGAAAAAGGCTGCCTCTTGCGGGGCAGCCTTTTTCGGTCAAATCGAGCGGGCAATTAAGCCGGCATCGAAACTACTTCGCGGGCAATAACCGTCACCATCGAACGGTCTTTGCGGCCCTTGCGGAACTGCACTTCACCGTCAACCAGCGCGAACAGCGTGTGGTCCTTGCCCATGCCCACGTTCTCGCCGGGGTGGTGCTTGGTACCGCGCTGACGCACGATGATATTGCCAGCAATGAGAGCCTGGCCCCCAAAGATTTTCACGCCGAGACGTTTGGAATGAGATTCGCGGCCGTTGTTGGACGAGCCGACACCTTTCTTGTGAGCCATGTTTTTGGGAAATTATAAATTATAAATTATAAATTTTGAATTACTCATCAACTGAAACATTCAGTCAATTTATAATTTATAATTCAAAATTTATAACTCAGCCTTGGCCTTAGCCGATGCTGTTAATCATTACTTTGGTGAACGACTGACGATGGCCGTTCATTTTCTGGTAGCCCTTGCGGCGCTTCTTCTTAAACACCAGAACCTTGTCGCCCTTTACGTGGGCGAGGATGGTGCCAGTTACGGCGATGTTCAGCTCGGGCGCACCGATGGTCAGGGTGCCGTTGTCGTCGGTCAGCAGGGCATTGCCCAGCGTAACGACGTCACCGACGTTGCCGGCCAGTTTGTGAGCGTAAACGAATTTGTTGGCCTCAACCTTGGTCTGCTGGCCAGCTATGTTAACAATTGCGTACATCAGCTTTCTCGGGTTTTTCTGAAATGGGAAGGCAAAAGTACGACTTCGCTTCGGCATATCCAAACCTAAGTTGTTAATCATCATTGGCTGGCCAGCGGGCAAGGTCCGGAAAGCCCCTCCCGATGGATGAAGCGCAGATTACGGCACCGTTAAAAAATGGCGCGAACCGGCCCGAAAAGCAGGCAATTTGGGGACAAGTAGACTTATCCACAGCCTGAATGTGGATAAGTAGGGCTAAAGAGCCTGATATTGAGCCATTTTTACGATACTGCCGGCTTGGGAAACTATTGGGCAAAGCGGCATTTCGCGGGCGAAAAAAGATGGACGTAACTAAAAATTAGGACATAAAAAAGCTAAGAGCAGTAGTAGTCTGCCCCCTTGACTGGGCTATATTTGGTGTTGAAAGGGAGGCCGCATTTCTGGGGGCTCAGCCAAACATCTGCCCTCTAACCAGGGTTAGTCAGGCATCTTTCTCGTCAAACCCGTCATCAACACCTGCTACATTTATGGAACCGCTCCTCGCCGAAAACCCCAACCGTTTTGTGCTTTTCCCCATCCAGAACGATGAGGTGTGGCAGTTCTATAAAAAGTCGCAGGCCTCGTTCTGGACCGCTGAGGAGATTGACCTCTCGCAGGACCAGAAAGACTGGAACAACCTGAACGACAACGAGCGGCACTTCATCAAGCACGTGCTGGCCTTCTTCGCGGCCTCCGATGGTATCGTGAACGAGAACCTAGCCGTAAACTTCATGCAGGAGGTGCAGATGCCCGAAGCGCGCTGCTTCTACGGCTTCCAGATTATGATGGAAAACATTCACAGTGAGACGTATTCGCTGCTGATTGATACCTACATCAAAGACCCCAAGGAGAAGGATTACCTCTTCAACGCCCTCGAAACGGTGCCCGCCGTGCAGAAAAAAGGCGAGTGGGCCCTGAAGTGGATTAACTCCGAAAACTTTGCCGAGCGCCTCATCGCCTTCGCCGCCGTGGAAGGTATTTTCTTCTCGGGCTCGTTTTGCAGCATCTTCTGGCTGAAGAAGCGCGGCCTGATGCCCGGCCTCACGTTCTCGAACGAGCTGATTTCGCGCGATGAGGGCCTGCACTGCGACTTCGCCTGCCTGCTTTACGGCTACCTGCAAAACAAGCTGAGCGAGGAGCGGGTGCAAAGCATCATCGCCGACGCCGTGCGCATCGAGCAGGAATTCGTAACCGATGCCCTGCCAGTAAGCCTCATCGGCATGAACGCCAAGAACATGGCGAACTACATCGAGTTTGTGGCCGACCGCCTGCTGGTGTCGCTGGGCTGTGCCAAAATCTACAACACGGCCAACCCCTTCGACTTCATGGAAATGATTTCGGTGCAGGGCAAAACCAACTTCTTCGAGAAGCGCGTGGCCGAGTACCAGAAGGCCGGCGTGATGAGCGAGCGCACCGAAAACGCTTTTTCGCTGGACGAGGATTTCTAAAGCCAGCCTGCAAACCAAGTGTGAGAAAGCCCGCCCTGCTAACGCAGCGGCGGGCTTTCTTGTGGGCAGCTATTTCAGCCGGGTATCAAACGGGTGCGGCTCGATTGACACGACGCGCAGCTGCGAGTGGTCGGGATGAAGGGGATTGAATAGGTAGTTGTATTCGGCGGGCGAATGGGCCGATGGCACGCGCATGAGCCAAAAGTTGCCTTCTGCAATCCATTCCTCCGTGATAGCGGCCAGCTCCGGCGGATAGGGGAGGCCAAACCAGTTGGTGGGCAGTTGGCCAACGTCGACTACTTTGACAGAAGCATCAGCGGGCACTTCCAGCGTTAGCACGGCATAATTCACCGGGAGCGTTGGCGAGTTGGCCAGAACTTCCAGCTTCGCTAGCGAAAGGTGCTCGGCGGTATATAGGATTAGCGTGCCCTGCCGGTGCCAGCGGCCGTCGCTATACAGGCCGCCTTGCCCGGAAGTATCAGCGATGCGATGTTGCTTGCTGAATCGGTAGAGTTTCATGAGAATATTTACGCCTTTGCTGAATTGCTCGTTACTGGCCTAAACAATAAAATCAACTCAGGAAAAAATCCCCCATTCAATCCGAAACAGTATTTCACGGACTTGTTCGCGGCCTAGCGCCGACGACAGTAAGGCCTGCGGACGCTCGCCGCCGAGGGCGGGATTGCTGGTTTGTAGCCACTGGTGAAAATCGGGCTCATTCTCGAATACTTCCAGCCCTTTGGCTACTACAGCCGATAGTTGAATGGTTTTCTCGCCCTCATCGCGGGTGAGACTGCGCTGTGACTGTTCGCGCCGGGCCAGCGTACTTTCTGAAATGGACAGTACCTCGCTCATCTCGCGGTTGGTGAGCCGCATGTGGCGTTGCAGGTTTCGCACGGCCTTGATGGAAACGCCGGCGGCGGCGGCGCGCATCAGGTCAAGATTGGTGTGGACGAGTTGCGGCATAACCGATGGCCCGCCGAGCAGAGCTACAACGGCCGCTACGGATGATTGGAAAGGCTTTGCAGTCATTTGGGGGTCTGTAAGTCGTCAATTGAAGGCAATATACGCTACAACGTTTCAGTCACTGCTAATAATTCCTAAAACAGGCGTTTACGCTACGCTACAGCTGTCTGTGGAAAACTTCTCTATTTTTCCCTTGCCCTCCCGAAACAGAAGCGGTAATTTCCGGGATTGAATGAAACAAGGCTTCCACTTTCCGGTGCCTTCGACGCTACCCTTTCACATCTACGCTAACAAGTTGCGGCTACGGGGCCATCCGGCGGCTGCTTTTTATACAGAAAAACTCACACCCAAACACCACTGGTATGCTAGTAATTAAACGCGACGGCCGCCGCGAATCCGTGAAGTTTGACAAAGTCACGGCGCGCATTGAGAAGCTCTGCTACGGCTTGAATCAGGATTTTGTCTCGCCGATAGCCGTGGCCATGAAGGTGATTGACGGCATCTACGACGGCGTTTCGACGATTGAACTTGACAACCTTGCCGCTGAAACCGCCGCCTCGCTCACCACCAAGCACCCGGATTACGCTATTCTGGCGGCCCGCATCGCGGTGAGCAACCTGCACAAGGTGACCAGCAAGTCCTTCAGCAGCACCATGAAGCGGCTGTACACCTACGAGGACCCCAAGAATGGCGACAATGCCTCGCTGCTGGCCACGGACGTGTGGGAGGTGATTCATAAGAATGCCCACACCCTGGATTCGGCCATTATCTACGACCGGGACTACAACTACGACTTCTTCGGCTTCAAGACGCTGGAGCGGAGCTATCTGCTGCGCCTGGAGGGCAAGGTGGTGGAGCGGCCGCAGCACATGCTGATGCGCGTGTCGGTGGGCATCCACAAGGAGGATATTGAGTCGGTACTCAAAACCTACCACCTGCTGAGCGAGCGGTGGTTTACCCACGCTACGCCCACGCTATTCAACGCGGGCACGCCGAAGCCGCAGATGTCGAGCTGCTTCCTGCTGACGATGAAGGACGACTCCATTGATGGCATTTATGACACGCTGAAGAACTGCGCCCTGATTTCGCAGTCGGCCGGCGGCATTGGCTTGTCGGTGAGCAATGTGCGGGCCACGGGCTCCTACATCAAGGGCACCAACGGCAACTCGAACGGGCTGGTGCCCATGCTGAAGGTGTTCAACGACACGGCCCGCTACGTGGACCAGGGCGGTGGGAAGCGCAAGGGCGCGTTCGCCATTTACCTGGAGCCCTGGCACGCCGATATTTTCGAATTCCTGGACTTGAAGAAGAACCACGGCAAAGAGGAAATGCGTGCCCGCGACCTGTTTTACGCCCTCTGGACGCCCGACCTATTCATGAAGCGCGTGGAGGAAAACGGCGACTGGACCCTGATGTGCCCCCACGAGTGCCCCGGCATGGACAATAGCTGGGGACCGGAATTCGAGAAGCTGTACCTGAAGTACGAGCGCGAGGGCCGGGGCCGCAAAACCATCAAGGCGCAGGAGCTGTGGTTCGCCATTCTGGAAAGCCAGACCGAGACGGGCACGCCCTACATGCTGTTTAAGGACGCGGCCAACGGCAAATCGAACCAGCAAAACCTGGGCACGATTAAGTCGAGCAACCTCTGCACCGAGATTATTGAGTACACCGACAAGGACGAGATTGCCGTGTGCAACCTGGCTTCGCTGGCACTGCCCCGCTACCTCGTGACCGACGCCAAGGGCCACACCACCTTCGACCACGACAAGCTGTACGAGGTGACCTACCAGGCCACGCTGAACCTGAACAAGGTGATTGACGTGAACTACTACCCGGTGCCCGAAACCGCGAAGTCGAACTTCCGCCACCGCCCCATCGGGCTGGGCGTGCAGGGGCTGGCCGACACGTTTATTGCCCTGCGCATGCCCTTCGAGAGCGACGAAGCCTCGGGCCTGAACAAGGACATCTTCGAAACCATTTACTTCGCGGCCATGACGGCCTCGAAGGACCTCGCCATTAAGGACGGCTACTACGAAACCTTCCCCGGCTCGCCCCTGAGCCAGGGCAAGTTCCAGTTCGACCTCTGGAACGTGACGCCCGACTCGGGCCGCTGGGACTGGGAGAGCCTGCGCGCCGAGGTGGTGAAGCACGGCGCCCGCAACTCGCTGCTGGTGGCCCCCATGCCCACGGCCAGCACCGCCCAGATTCTGGGCAACAACGAGTCGTTTGAGCCCTACACGAGCAACATTTACGTGCGCCGCGTGCTCAGTGGCGAGTTTATGGTGGTGAACAAGCACCTGCTGCACGACCTGGTGGCCCTGGGCCTCTGGAACGACGCGATGAAGCAGGAAATCATCGCCGCCAACGGCTCGGTGCAGGGCATTGCCCGCATCCCGCAGCACATCAAGGACCTGTACAAGACGGTGTGGGAGATTTCGCAGCGCCGCATCATCGACCAGGCCGCCGACCGCGGAGCCTACATCTGCCAGAGCCAGAGCCTGAACCTGCACGTGCAAAACGTGAACTTCGGCAAGCTCACCAGCATGCACTTCCACAGCTGGAAGCGCGGCCTGAAAACCGGTATGTACTACCTGCGCACCAAAGCCGCCGCCGACGCCATCAAGTTCACGGTGGAAAAGCAAGCCGCCGAAACCCTGGAGCCCCTGGCCCTGGTGGAGCAAAACCAATCCGACATGAGCTGCTCGCTGGATAACCCGGAGGATTGCGAGGCGTGTGGGTCGTAAGCTGATTCTGGTCTATTATTAATTCAAGAAAGGAGGTCTTAAAGCCCTCCTTTCTTGCTTTTTCTACCTAATGGAATACAGAATATATTGCGACGAATCGGTTAAAGATGGCAAGTTCTTTTCAAATTTCTACGGAGGTGTATTGGTCCGCTCACGCGACTTGCGACGTGTAGAAAAGGTCATAGATGCAGTCTGCGCCGAACACCACTTCAACAACGAAATCAAATGGCAGAAGGTGACGGCAAACTACTTGAACAAGTATATTGCTCTAATGGACACTTTTTTCGACCTCATGGATGCCGGGTTGTTAAAGGTGCGAATCATGTTCACGCAGAATGCAAATCGACCGCTTAATCTATCAGATGAGCAGCTACAGAATGAATATTTCATTCTGTATTACCACTTCTTTCAGCATGCCTTTGGTCTGCCATACAGTAATGATTCTGGCCGTCCAGTATATGTAAGGGCATATTTTGATTATTTGCCCGATACATTGCCTAAGCGGCAAGCATTCAAGGAATACATCAAGGGCTTACAGACAAAACCTGAATTCAGGCTGGCTCACATCAAATTCAGAAGAGATGATATCACCGAGGTTGACTCTAAAACTCACCGGCTGCTGCAACTATTAGATGTCGTGCTTGGCAGTATGGCTTTTCGCCTCAATGACAAGCACCTCGAAAAGCCAGACGGTGCCCGGTACAGAGGCAAGCGGACCATCGCAAAAGAAAAATTGTACAAGCACATCAACGGGCGTATCCAACGACTGCTTCCCGCTTTCAATTGTGGTTGTTCTACTGGCTTGCGCGGCGGTGGTCTGGAAAACCGCTGGCTCCACGCTTACAGACATTGGCTCTTCGTACCCAATGCTAAGGAGGTAGATACTACGAAGTATAAGAAATAGAAAAAGCTCCGTTCTCCCTACATAAACTTCCCAAGTGGAACTTGGGCGTTCGGGAGCTACAGAGCTTTTCTACGGGCAAAGGTGGGGAAATTCCGCTGAAATTCCACAAAGTATTTTGCAAAAACGTAAGTAGCCTTCGATAGGTTTCCAGATATTTGTCATCTATACAGTGGTATTGACCTAAAAAGGATGGTACTATGGCCGTCCTTTTTTATATAGCCTCAAGAGGCTTAAGCCACCACAGATACCGTATCCGCACTGGCAAATCCCTGATTCAAATCCTCTGCACTATTGTGAGTAGTGTAAGTTTCTTGCTTCATTGTGACTTCCTTTTTAAATGTTCTGTCTGCGTTTATTGTCAAGTTCAAGTTTATCCAGCAAATGCTTGCGTTGAAGAGCAGAATTAGCAGATATGAGCCAATCTTGCTCTTGGTTGACATTGAAAACTTTGGTGCAGAGGAGGGGGAAATGCTGTTCTTGGGTTTAGCATCTGGGTACCAACGAGGTGGTCAAATCCAGTAACTATTCAAAGATAAGTAGGCCGGAAGAATTAGTTTATACTTCCTGACCGTCATGCTGAGCGCAGCCGAAGCATCTCGCCCGCATCGTTGAACGATTGGTTAGCTACCACAAGCAAGATGCTTCGGCTGCGCTCAGCATGACCGTTCTTATCTAATGCAAACTAAATTGTCCGACCTACTTAGCACCTTAAGCTTCTCCCAGCCGCCTGCGCCCCGGTCGCGGCGGGTGGGCGGGTGGGGCCGTGGGGCCGCCCCAACGGGCGTTCGGGCGGCGGAATGGGCATTGGGGTGGCCCCAGTGGCTGGTCGGGTGCCCAAATAGCTGTTGGGGCCGCCCCAATGCTCATTCGGGCGCCCGACTGCGGTTTGGGGCGGCCCCAATGGTCGTTCGGGCACCCGGCTGCCCGTTGGGGCGGGCGGTGGTAGGAAATGGATAGGAATAGCGATACCTTGACGGCGTAATCCGTTTCATTTCCAACCCTTTTACCAACTTTCCATGTCGCCCACTACGCCCGGCGCTTCGGCCCCTACCCCCGCTACCCCCGCCAAGCCCAACAAAAAAGAACGACTGCCCACCAGCCAGCTGGCCCTGGCCACCCTGGGCACGGCCGCCGCCAAAGCCTGGCTCGCCTCCGAGCTGCCCGCGCTGCTCTTCGTGAGCAAAGCCGCCTTTGGCACCCAGGCCGCCGCCTACGCCGCCAGCCTGGGCACCGCCGACGGGGCCGACGACGGCCTGAGCCCCCAGTCGAAGCGGATGAAAACGCTCGATAAGCTCATCACCAAAAACCTGGGCTTTGTGAAGGGCTACCTGGCCGAAGACCACGACGAGGACGGCGGCGAGGGCTACTACGCCGAGTTCGGCATCATCCGCGAGGGCAAGAACTTCCGGCTGCCCGCCGCCCGCACGGCCCGCGCCGGCGCGCTGGCCAAGCTGGTGGCCGCCCTCACGGCCCACAAGTACGACAAGCGTAAGTTCGGCGTGGCTGTGTGGCAGCCCATCGCCACCGAATACGCCCAGCTGGCCAAAGACAGCGGCGAAATGCGCGGTACCGCCTCCGAAGCCGTGGGCCAGAAAAACGCCCTCGAAGCGCCCCTGCGCGTGGCCCTGGGCTCGCTGGTCCTCAGCATCAAGGCGAACTACCCCGACGCCGATGCCCAGCGCGGCGTGCTGCGGGCCTTCGGCTTCCAGAAGGAGGTGTACTAGTATCCATTGGGTCGGAGTAACTGCCAGCCGCTCCCGATACCGGGGGCGGCTGGTTTGGTTTTTGGGCGGCTCGGTGGTAAATTGAACCCATGACCGAGCCCAAAGAAATAATCCGCGTTGGAGCGCTGGAACTGCGCTTCCTGCTCGACGGCAACGACACCGACGAGCGCATGGTGGTATTCGAGTTTTCGGTGCCGCCGGGTGCCAAAGTGCCCGCTCCGCACTACCACGAAGAGGTAGACGAGCTGGTGTATGGTCTGGCCGGCACCATGAGTACCACCATCGGGGGGCTGGTTCAGGACATTGGGCCCGGCGACCAGTGCTTCATCCCGCGCGGGGTGGTGCATCACCACGCCAACCTAGGCACCGAAACGGCCACGCTGCTCACGGTTCTCACCCCAGCCACCATCGGCCCGGCCTATTTCCGGGAATTTGGCGCGTTGCTGCAGGCCGGGGGGCCACCTGACCCGGCGCGAGTGCAGGAAATCATGGCCAAATACGGGTTGGTGGTAGCCTGAAGCATCACCCGGGGCTGCTGCCCCGGGAGCGGCTGGTTTGCGGTTGGGGCCGAGGGGGCTTTTGCCCGATGTAATTTGGCGCATCTTCTTCTCTGCAATAGGTGCTTCTTATGAATACGGCGTGGCATTTCCCTTTCATGATACTGGCCTCGTTGCTGGTGTTCGTCCTGATGCTGCGGCTTCTTTTATCGAAAGAGGTATTTTGGGCCCAACGAGTAGCTATCGGGCTGCTGGCCCTGGTGGTGGTGGTGTTCGGAATGCTATTTGGGAAATATGGCCTGCTGCTGGGGCTGCCCTGGTGGCTGTATTACCCCATTCCGATGCTGATAACGGTGCTGCTGCCCCCGTTTGTCCTGAAGCTGAACAGACCCAAAACGGTGGCGTACCTGGTACTGAGCTTTTTGTCGGCCCCGTTTATCCACGTCCTGTTTTCCTTCCTGCTGGGGTGGACGGAGTACATGCCGTTCTGGAAAATCCCCTCGGTCAGCAGCTTGCTGGCCTAGGCTGCGGGTGTACTGCCGGGGCGGCGCATTGGTGGTTTAGCCACCTGGAAACGGTTTCTTCAGCGGCGCATCCGCGCATCACTATTGACTGCCAGATTTGCCACGGGCAGCCGGTGGTGCGGGGGCTGCGCTACCCGGTGTGGGTAGTACTGGAATACCTGGCTTCGGGGATGATGGAGGTGGAAATCCTGGCCGACTATCCAGACCTGGAGGCAGAAGATTTTCAGGCCTGCCAAGCCTACGCAGCATCCCTGCTCAAAAAGATGGGGCGCATATTCGAAACCAGCGGCCTAACAGAGGAGGAAATAGCCGCTGGCAAAACGCCCCGGCAAGCAGTGACGAAACAAGCGTTGCTGGCGCACCTGATAGAAACCGGGAAAGTGCCGCCCGGCACGGTCCTGGACGAGCACGGGCAGCTACCCTAGCGGCAATAGTTGCTTAAGCGGCGTAGTGCAGGGCGGCTTGCAGGTCGGGGGCTTCGAGGTCGGGCATTTCGGCCAGAATCTGCCCGGCGGTGAGGCCGGCGGCGAAGAGCTGGAGCACGTCGGCCACGCGGATACGCATGCCGCGCAGGCAGGGCCGGCCGCCGCACTGGCGCGGGTTGGTGGTGATGCGGGCGAGTAAGGATTCCATGGGACTAAAATACTTCGGGTTTCAGTTCGCCGCTGGGGTGTCGGGCGCGGCGGTGAGTGCGGATGGCTACTGGCCCACGCTACCGGATGCGGCAGCGGCTACTCCTTCATCACCCGCTGGGTTTGCGCGAAGCCCTTGCCTTTGAGCCTCAGCACGTAGATGCCGGGCGCGAGGTGGGTGGTGTAGCGGTTGAGCTCGCCCTGGAGCAGGGCGGGCGAGCCGTGCAGCGACACCAGTCGGCCCCCCTGTGGCAGCGAAAAATCGAGGGTGAGGGCCCCGGCGCTGGCGGGCACGTCGGCGAGGGTAAAAGCCCGGGAGCCCGCGGCCGGGTTGGGGTACACAAACAGGCGGTTGGAGCGGCGGCCCGTGCCCGCGTTGTGGATGCCCGCGAAATTCACCCCAATCAGCACCGGGTCGTGGTCGGAGGAGCGGAACGGCGTGGTGATGTCGGTGGCCGCTCCGGCGTTGCTGTATTCCAGCACGTTGGGCTCGGCCGAGTTGATGTGCCACTTCTGCACGTCGAGGAAGCCGACCAGGTTATTGGTGATTACCGCGTGGTCGAGCGAGCCCGTGAGGCCCCGGAAGACGTAGGACGCGCTGGTGGGCGGCGTGGCCGGCACCAGCCCGGCGGCCCGCATAATGTCCATCGGGTCTTCCTCGTAGTTGGCGTTGTAGTCGCCGGCGCTCACCACCCGCGCCGCGCCGGCCGGAATCACCGTCTGGTTGATGAACTGCACCAGGGCCCGGGCCTGAGCGCGGCGGCGGTCGTTCGAGCCGCCTTGGCCGTCGTTCTGGTCGGCATTGGCCCCGCTGCCGCTGCCCTTGCTCTTGAAGTGGTTGATGACGAAGCCCAGCGTATCGGGCCGCTCCTTGCGCTTGGTCACGAACACCTGCGCCAGCGGCGGGCGCTCAAACACGCCCGGCACCGTGGCCACCAGGGGCGGGCCCAGCGGAGCCACCACCTGCGGCTTGTAGATAATGGCGCAGTGAATCAGGTCCGTATTGTTGGGCTGCCGGTTGGCATCGCCGTCGTTCACGAAAATATAGGTGCCGGCTCCCATCGCCTCGTTCAGGCCATTCACCAGGTCCTGAATGGCTGAGGCGGAGCCGTTGCCGTCGTTCTCAATCTCGGTGAGGCCCACCACATCGGCATTCATCTGGCTGAGGGCGAGAATGATTTTGCGGCGCTGGCGGGCAAAGTCCTCGGGCGTTTTGGCCCCGCGCGCCGTGGGGAAGCCGCCGCCCTCGCCGTCACCGTTGAAGTAGTTGAGCACGTTGAAGCTGGCCAGCTTCAGGTCGAGCGGCCCGAAGGCGGGCGGGGCCTTGGGCCGCTCCGTCTTCACGACGGGCGCGCCCGTGCCGGGCAGCGGCTGCACGCGCCACTTGCCGTAGCCGTAGCCCATGATGCCGCGCAGGCCGCTCAGGGTGCTGCCCACGCGCACGGTGCCGGTGCTGGGGTCGAGGTAGGGCGTGGGCGTGGGGTTGGGGGCTGAGCTGCCATCGTCGAGCACCAGGGATTTGTTGTCGTTGGCCGTTTGGTAGGCTTTCACGGCGGCCAGGTTGCGGGTGCCGGTGCTGGTGGTGCCGGTGGCGGGCTCATCGTTGGGGTCGATGAGCTGCGTGGGCTGGTAGGTGAGGCCCTGGGCCGATAACACCAGTTCGCCGCGCTGCTTCAGGCTGAAGTTGTCGGTCACGGTCATGGGGTCCAAAAACTGCACCCGCATGCCTTCGTAGCGCTCGGCCGCGGCGGCCGAAAACGCGGCGTTGGTAATGGTGATAAAGGCCGGCACCGCATTGCCCGACGACACCACCGTAATCGCCGGCTCGGTGAGCACGGCCTGATTAAACGAGGGTGCGGCGGCATCCTCACGCACCACGCCCGTGATGCGCACTCTATCGCCGATGCTGACCGTGGGGCTGGGCGCCACCACAAACAGGGCGTCGGAAGTAGCGGGGTCGCCGTCGGCGGTGGCTGCGTCGTCCTGCACGTAAAAGCCGGCCGGGCTCAGGCCCGCGTACACGCCCGTCACCACCGCCTCGATGGTGTAGGTGCCCGGCCGGGCCGCCGCGCCACTGCCCTGAATGGTGCCAATGGGGGTGGCACTGGCCCCGCCGGTACATAGCACAAAACCAGCGAGAAGAAGGAGCTTGCAGTACATTGAGAAGGGAAATAGGATGAGTGGGGCGCTAAATATAGGACCCGCCACGGGTATCAAAGCTAGTGACTCGCCGTGTAATGAGTGGTATTAAGAAATGCTGGAGTTGTATTGATGCCAGATGAGCCAGGGCAATGGCGGGCATTGGCCCCGGGCAAGCAGTACAGACACAAAAGCGACCGCAAGGACAGCGTCCGGCAGTGGATTAAGGGACTGACGCGGCTGATTGGCCGTGGGCAGCTTATTTCGCACCACCCAACCGGCCCGGCCGTATACGCACGCTATGATTCCGCTAATAACTCACACGCCCCGCCTGCTGCTGCTGGCCGCCAGCCGCGCCCTGCTCACGGCCGAGCTGCACAAACCCCAGTACTTCCCCATGCTGCTGGGGGCCGCCCTGCCCACCGACTGGCCCCCCGGCGAGTACGACCGCGAAGCTCAGGAATATTTCCTGGAGCAGCTCACGGCCGGGGGGCGCGACGCCGCCGGCTGGTACGGCTGGTACGCCCTGCGCAAAGCCGACGACACCGCCCCGCGCACGCTGGTGGGCGCGGGCGGCTTCATGGGCCCGCCCGATGCGGCGGGCGTGGCTGAAGTCGGCTACTCCATCGCGGCCGACTGGCGCGGGCAGGGCCTGGCCACCGAGCTGGTGGCCGGGCTGGTGCAGCAGGCCGCCGCCACCGGCATGGTGCGCCGGCTCATCGCCCACACCAACGCCGATAACCCCGCCTCCCAGCAAGTGCTGCTGCACAACGGCTTCGAAGCTGCCGGCCCGGTTCCCGATGGCCGCCTGCGCTTCGAGCGCGCCGTGGAGCCGGCAGCAGCGGAGTAGAGGTGGCCGCCCCGGCCTGAAAACCGTAAAAGGCTCCGCGACTTTGTCACGACTCCTTTCACCTTCATCTTTTCGCTCATGCTCCGTCTTCTTGCTTTCGTATTTCTGATTTTCCTCTCGGCTGGGCTGAGGGAACCAGTGGCGGCCCAGGCCGGCGCCGATGGCCTGCCCGCCCGCCCCACGCCCTTCCGCTTCGTGAATGACCAGGCCCAGCTGATGGCCCCGGCCGATGCCAGGAAGCTGGAAAGCGGCCTGCGCCGCTACGCCGACAACACCGGCACGCAGGTCGTCGTCGTGACCGTGCCCAGCCTGGGCGGCCGCGACGTGGCCGACTACGGCCGCGCCCTCGGCACGGCCTGGGGCGTGGGTCAGCGCGATAAAAACAACGGCATTGTGGTGCTGGTGGGAGCGCAGGAGCGCAAAGTGACCATCCAGGCCGGCAGCGGGCTGCGCGACGTGATTACGCCCGCCGTCACGAGCCGCATTATTGGCGAAATGACTCCGGGCTTCAAGCAGGGCAACTATTTTGCCGGGCTGCGCACTGGCTTGAATACGCTGATGGCCACGGCCAACCCCAGCTCAGCTAAAGGCATGCCCGCGGCCACCACGGCCCCTGATGCAGCAGCGCAGGGCGCGGCCGGCAGCGCGGAAACCGCCGGAAACAACTCCTCTAACAACCTCTCGGACGAGGTGCCGGCCCAAGCGCCTTCCAACGACCCTATTATGGCGCAGCCCGCCCCCGAGCCGGTTTCGTCGGGCCCTGGCATGGGTGTTTTGCTGATTGGCGCGCTGGTAATTGGCGGGATTCTGTGGTTTGTGGTGCGCATGTTCCGCAACCGCAGCGGCGGAGCAGCTACGCAGGCAGCCACGCAGGCAGCTTCGCGCCCCGCGCCCGATTTCCTGCCCAACCGGGGTAATGGGCCGATGGGTGGAAACAACCAGGGTGGCAACTATAATCAGGGTGGAAACTCCGGCGGCGGAATGTCCAACTCCGGGGGTGGCATGGGCATGGGCGGCATGCTGGCCACGGGAGCGGCGGCGGCGGCCGGCGCGTACCTGGGCAACCGCATGGCGTCGGGCCACGATACGTCGGGCAGCAACCTGGCGAATGACGGCACCAATGCTGGGTTTGGCGCGGGTGCCGGTACGGGTGCCGCGGCCGGAGCCGGAGCCGCTGGCACAGCCGCGGCGGGCGACTACTTCAACTCCCGCGACGGTGGTACTGGCAGCGGCGAAACGGCCGGCCCCGACTATTTCTCCGACGCCAACACGGCCCCCGATACTTCCTCCGACTACTTCTCGACCGACGACAATAACTCGTCCTACGACGACACGTCTTCGAATGACACCGGCGGCGGCGGATTCGATGGCGGCGACACTGATAACAACAGCGGCTCCTGGTAGCGGATACTGTTTGCAATCTGGCCCGATTCGGACAAGCCCCCGTGCCACCCGAGGCTCTGTTCTTACTCAAATCCGGGGTTGTTGCTCCGGTCTGACCGCCCGAGGCGGTCTGACCGGTTGTCGGGAGGGCGAAATCGGGGGCGCTTCAACCGGTCAGACCGCCTCGGGCGGTCAGACCAGAACGCTCAACCTGCGCCCGGCGGCAGTTGGATAAATTTAGGTAAGCCCCCGTGCCACCCGGCGCGGGGGCTTTTTTGTGGAATTCTGGGTCAGTCTGGCCGAACGGTGGTAAGTTGCCGCCATGTCTGTTCTCACCTCCCCCACGCCCACTGTGCCGATGCTGGAAACCAGCCGCTTACTCCTGCGCGGCTACCGCGCCGATGATTTCGACCCCTGGATTGCCATGTGGCAGGACCCCAACTACTACCGTTACCTCAGCCCCGAGCCACTGCCCACGGAGGAAGTATGGCGCACCCTGTTGCGCAGTGCCGGACACTGGGTGGTAATGGGGTTCGGCTTCTGGGCCCTCGAGGTGAAGGCCACCGGGCAGTTTATCGGGGCCGTGGGCTACCTCGACGGCAAGCGTACCATTGAGCCGCCGTTGGGCGATGCGCCCGAAATGGGCTGGGTGCTGGCCGCCTCCGCGCATGGCCAGGGCTACGCTACTGAAGCCGTGGCGGCGGCCCAGGCCTGGGGTGACGCGCATTTTGGTGGGGCGCGCACGGTTTGCCTCATTCACCCCGACAACCAGCCTTCGCTGCGTATCGCGGAGAAATTCGGTTTCCGCGAATACGCCCGCACCGTGTACAAGGGCGAGCCGGGCGTGCTGCTGGAGCGGCCCGCTCAGTCGTAGCGGGCCCATATTGCTGGTGCATTTCCAGCTTGCTTTCTCCTTCCTCCATGTCCCCACGTCCCTACATCCTCGCCGAAACCACCTGGAAAACCGTTCGGGACGCCAACTACGAAGTCGTGGTGCTGCCCTGGGGCGCTACCGAGGCCCACAACTACCACCTGCCCTACGCCACCGATAATATCCAGAGCGACTATGTGGCGGCTGAGGCGGCGCGCAAGGCCTGGGCGCAAGGGGCAAAAGTGGTGGTGCTGCCCTGCATCCCGTTTGGGGTGAACACCGGCCAGCTCGACATTACCCTCGACATGAACCTGAACCCCAGCACGCAGCTGGCCATCGTGCGGGATATGGTGCAGGTGCTGGCCCGCCAGGGCATTCCCAAGCTGGTGATTCTGAACGGGCACGGCGGCAACGACTTCCGCCAGATTCTGCGGGAGCTGCAAGCCGAATTTCCCACGGTATTTCTCAGTACCCTCAACTGGTTTAAAGCCGCCGACCGCAACCAGTACTTCGCGGCCCCCGGCGACCACGCCGACGAGCTGGAAACCAGCGTGATGCAGCACATCGCGCCCCACCTGGTGAGCCCCCTGTCCGAAGCCGGCGACGGCGCGGCCCGGCAGTTCCGCATCGCGGCCCTGCGCCAGGGTTGGGCCTGGGCCCAGCGCGAGTGGAGCCAGGTGTCGGCCGATACCGGCGTGGGCAACCCAGCCGCCGCCACCCCCGAAAAAGGCGCGGCCTTCCTCGAAGCCGTGACCACCAACATTGCGCAATTCCTGGTGGAGCTGGCCGCCGCCGATACCCGGGATTTGTACGAATAGCCGCGCCCCGGTCCGAGTGCCCCAGGCGGTCTGACCGGTCGCCGTGGTTTACCGGAACGGGCCTGCTTTAACCGGTCGGACCGGCGGGGCTGCTTTAGCGCTGGCTTTCCAGCGTTTGCAGGGGCGTGGCCACTTCCACGTTCGGGGTGTTGGGGAAAGCCAGCAGGTGCGTGACGCGGGGGGCGGCCGGCCCCAGGTGGAACCGGCGCACCCGGGCTTCCACCGTTTGGTCTTCGCGGGTGAAGCGGTGGTGCTGGCGCTGGTGCTCGCCCCAGGTGGCCACGTAGAAAAACTCGGTGATGAGCGTGGGGTTGGCCACGTCGGAAAACACGCCGGCGCGCAGGGCTCCGTCGCGCAGGCGCAGGCGGCGCAGCTGCTCGGCCGCGACCCCGAAGGCGGGCCAGTCGGCGGGCGCTACGTGGTACTCAATCATCACAATCACGGGGCCGTCGTCGGGGTCGATGGTGCCTTCGGTGTCGGGGGCGGGCCAGTGCTCGGCGGGTGCCAGGTCGAGGCCCTCGGCCGGGCGCATGGGGAAGGGCAGAGCCAGCAGGGCGCTGGCCAGCATCCAGCCGGCGGCGGCCAGCAGCGCAATGGTGAGCGTGCTGCGGTCGGCCAGCTCGCCCCAGACCAGGCTGCCCACCGACATGCCGGCCTGAAACACCAGCATGTAGATGCTGATAACCCGGGCCTGCACCCAGCGGGGCACGCTCAGCTGTACGGTGGTGCTGAAGCTGGTCATCACCATGAGCCAGGCAATGCCGGAGAGGAACATCACGGCGTAGAGCACATAAATCTGGGTGACGAGGGCCAGCGCCAGGTTGGTGCCCGCGAAGGCCAGCACACCCAGCAGCACCCGCTGGTTGAAGTTGAGCCGCGAGCCCGCCCGGCCCATGAGCACCGCGCCCGTTACGGCTCCCGCGCCCAGCCACGACAGCATCACGCCGTAGTGCCCCGAGCTCAGGTGCAGCTTGCGGGCGATGACCACCGACACCAGCCCCCACATAGCCGCCGTGCCAAACGAAAACGCGAACGTGCGCACCAGCACTCCATAAATGGCCGGCGAATACTGCACGTAGCGAATGCCGGCCCGCAGCGCGCCCATGAAGTTTTCGGCCGGGCCATCAGTCACCGGGGCGTCGCGCTTCCAGAAATACACCACGGCCCAGGTGCCCAGAAACGACACCCCATTGAGCAAAAACACCCAGCCCGCTGAGTAGTAGGCGATGATGGCCCCGCCAATGGCCGGCCCGATGGCCCGCGCGATGTTGTTGCTCACGCCGTTGAGGGTGATGGCCTGCGGCAGCGCCGGGCGGGGCACCAGCTCTGTGGTCACCGTTTGCCAGATGGGGGAGTTCAGGGCCGCGCCCATGCCCAGCAAAAACGTGAAGCCCAGCACGCCCAGGGCCGAAATACCGCCCGCGAATGCCAGCGCGCCCAGCCCGGTAGCCACCACCGCCATGAATCCCTGCGTGAGCAGCAGCAGCCGGCGGCGGTCCACCAAATCGGCCAGCGCCCCGGCGGGCATACTCAGTAAAAAGGCCGGCAGGCTGGTAGCGGCCTGCATCAGGGCCACCAGCAGGGCCGAGGTGGTGAGCGTGGTGACGAGCCACACGCCGGCCACGTTCTGCATCCAGGTACCCACATTTGACACCAGACCCGCAATCCAGATGGCCCGGAAAATATGGTAGGTGAACGGGGTAAGCAGCGTGGCCCGGGGGGCCGGAGTGGCAACAGGTTCAGTCATCGCGAGGCACTAGGAATCTCCCTTAGCTAACAGGCGAGCCGGGCGAATGACTTCCTACGGCGGTGGTTGTTGAACGTTCACTCCCCTCCTTGGATAAGGAGGGGATGCTGGCACGCAGTGCCAGCTGGGGTGGTTTGATTCGTTGAACGATGGCCACGCCGTTCGCAATCAGTCGTTCAACCATCGTTCGACGAATCAAACCACCCCCGTTTTTGCTTCGCAAAAACTCCCCTCCTTTTCCAAGGAGGGGAGTTGTCGTTCTGTTCCGTCCTACTTGCGCTGCGACGACTCGCGCACCAATAGCTTGGGCTTGAGCACGATGGGCTTGGGCGGCCCCACGCGGTTGGGGCCGCCTTTCAGCATCTTTTGCAGCAGCTGCACGGCGGTTTTGCCCATTTGGTCGCAGCGCTGGTCCACGCTGCTCAGCATGGGTTCGGTGAAGGTGGTGAACAGCTCATTGCTGAAGCCGATGAAGGCAATGTCCGTGGGCACGCGCAGGCGGTGGGCCTTGGCCACCTGCATGGCCCCGACGGCGGCCAGGTCGTTGGCCGAAAACACGGCATCGGGGCGGCGCGACAGTTTCAGGAGCTGGCGCATGGCCTGGCCGCCGCCCTTGGGGGTCATTTCGCAGAGCACGATGAGGGCCTCATCGATGGGCAGGTGGTGGTCGGTGAGGGCGTCGCGGTAGCCCTGAAGGCGGTTTTTGTGAATGTTGAGGTGCAGCGGCCCCCGAAAGTGCGCGATGCGGACGCAGCCCTGCTCGATGAGGTGCGTCACGGCCTGGTAAGCGCCGTGGTAGTCGTCGAAGAGCACGGAGCTCACGTTGCTGCCCTGAAAATCCTCCACCTCGCGGTCGAAAAACACCAGCGGGATATTTTGCTGGCGCACGGCCTCGAAGTGGCTGAAATCGTGGGTGCTGTTGGCCAGCGAGACCAGAATGCCCTCCACCTGCGAGTTCATCAGCAGGTCGATGTTCTTCTGCTCCTGGCGGGTATCCTCGTTCGACTGGCAAATCATCACGTTGAAGCCCTGCTTGGCGGCTTCCGTGGCAATGCCGTGCACTACCTGCGGGAAAAAGTGCCCTGTGATGTGCGGCACCAGCACCCCCAGCGTGTTGCTGCGGCCCCGGCGCAGGGCGGCAGCCAGCTGGTTGGGCTGGTAGTGCAGCTCATCGGCCAGCTGGCGCACGCGCACTTTGGTGGCCTCGCTCACGTCGTCGTGGTTGCTGAGGGCGCGGGAAATAGTAGACGGCGAGAGGCCCAGGGCCTTGGCCAGGTCGGTGATGGATGCGCGGCGGTTGGCCATCAGGTAATTGTAGCAAAGTGAAAAATGCCCGTCTGCCGGGGCTGGCGCGGTCCCGGGCAGGAAAAAACGGATATGCTACCGCAAGCTACTAGCCGGAAGCGAAATTGGATTTAATCGGTTCCGTCGCGCCGCCCGCATCACTCCACCACCAGCCCGTACTTGGCCACCACGCCCAGCAGGCCGTCGAGGGTGAACCGGGCCCCGGCCAGGGGGTTCGATTCGGGGTCGATGACAAAGCCGGTGGCCGTGGTAAAATCCGCCCCCGCGAGGCGGGTTTTCTGAAACACCGCGCCCGCCAGCGCGCAATCCTGAAACACCGCGCCCGAGAGGTCGGCATCGGCAAAGTCGGCTTCGTCGAGCTGGCAGCCCACGAAGCGGGTGTGCGGCATCACGCGGCCCGCGAAGGAGGCATAGCGCAGCTGGCACTGGTCGAAATGCACGCCAAACAGCATGTCGCGGCAGGCCGTGAATTGCAGGCCCAGCAGCTTACAGTCCGCAAACGCCACGTTCTGCAAAGCCGTGCCCGCCAGCTTTACCGCTGACAAATTGCAGCGCTCAAACAGGCAGTCAGTGAAGCGGATTCGGCTGAAATCGGCCTCGCTGAAATCGCAATCCACAAACCGGAATTCATCGAATTCGGTGTGCCCGATTAGGTGCCGGGCCTCCCAGCGCTCGGCCACGTTTTCGTCGGGAAAATAAGTGGGTTTGCGTGGGGTAATGACGGGCTTGCGGCGGGGCTTCATAGGGGAGGGTATTGTAGACTACTCCTTCACTACCCGCTGCACCTGGCGGAAATCGCCCCCGCTCAGGCGCACGAGGTAGGTGCCCGGTGCCAGCGCCGCCGTGCGGCGGCTCAGCTCATTCTGCAACACTTCAGCACCGCCGTGCAGCACCAGCACCGGCTGGCCCAGCGCCGAAAGTATCTCCAGCGTCAGGGGCTGGGCGTTGGGGCTGGTGAGGTGGAAATTGAGCGCACCCGGCGCGGGGTTGGGAAATACCTGAAACCGGGCGGCGGTGGTGGCGGGAGTGGCAGCCGTCACCACGCTCCTGAAGTTCAGGCCGATGAGGATGGGGTCGTGGTCCGAAGACCGGAAGGGGCTGGTGATGTCGGTGGCCGCCCCGGCATTGCTGTACTCCAGAAACTCGGGCTCGGCGGCGTTGATGTGCCACTTTTCCACGGCGGCGTGGCCCAGCAGGTTGGGCGTAATCACGGCATGGTCGAGGGAGCCGCTCTGGCCGTTGAACACGTAGGAAGCGCTGGTGGGCGTGCCGCTCACCACCAGCCCGGCGGCGCGCAGAATATCCATCGGGTCTTCCTCGTAGTTGGCGTTGTAGTCGCCCACGCTCACCACGTAGCGCGTGCCGGCCGGCCGCACCGTCCCGCTGATGAACTGTGCCAGCGCCGCGGTCTGGGTTTTGCGGCGCAGGTTGGAAGCGCCCTGACCGTCGCCCTGGTCGGCATTGGCCCCACTGCCGCTGGCTTTGGACTTGAAGTGGTTGACGATGAGCGCGAAGGTATCGGCCGGGGCCGCCCGGTTGGTGATGAAGAGCTGCGCCAGCGGCGGGCGCTCAAACACCCCGGTCACCGTGGAGAGCAGGGCCGGGCCAAAAGGCGTGAGCGCGGCCGGCTTATAAATAATGGCGCAGCGAATGAGGTCGGAGTTGTTGGGCTGGCGGGTGCTGCCGCCGTCATTCACAAAGGCGTAAGTGCCGGCTCCCATGGTCTGGTTCAGCCCGTTCACGATGTCCTGCAGGGCCGAGTTGGCCACGGTGCCGTCGTTCTCAATCTCAATGAGGCCCACCGCGTCGGCGTTCATCTGCACCAGGGCGGTGAGGATTTTGCTGCGCTGGCGCTGGAAATCGGCCAGGGTAAGGGCTCCGCGCGAGGTGGGAAAGCCGCCGCCCGCGCCGTCGCCATTGAAGTAGTTGAGCACGTTGAAGCTGGCCATTTTCACATCAATGGGGCCGAAGGTGGGCACCGGCGGGCGCACCGTGGTCACGGCCGGCGCATCGGGGCCGGGCAGGGGCTGCACGCGCCACTGGCTGTTGCCGTAGCCCAGAATGCCGCGCAGGCTGGCCACGGTGCTGCCCACGCGCACGGTCTGGGTGGTGGCGTCGAGGTAGGGAATGGGCAGGGGGTTGAGCGTGGTGCGGCCATCGTCGAGCAGCAGGGTTCTGTTGGCGTTGGCGGCCTGGTAGGCCAGCACGGCGGGCACGTTGGTGGTGCCGGTGCTGCTGGTGCCGCTGGCGGGGTCGTCGTTGGGGTCTACCAGCTGGGTGGGCTGGTACACCAGGCCCAGGGGCGAAATGCTTAGCTCGCCCCGCGACTTTACCGTGGCCACGTTCGTGACCGTGACGGGGGCCGCAAATTGCACCCGCATGGCTTCAAAGGGCTCGGCCGTGGCTACCGTGAAGGTGGCATTGTTCAGCACAGTGAACGCGGGCAGCGGGCTGCTGGCCGCCAGCACCGTGATGGTTGGCCCGGTGAGCACGGCTTGGTTGAACGAGGGCGTGCTGGCCGATTCCTGCACCGCGCCGCTGATGCGCACCCGGTTGCCGATGGCTACCGAAGGACTGGCTTGCACCACAAACAAGGCGTCGGAAGTGGCGGGGTCGCCGTCGGCCGTGGCCGCATCGTTCTGCACGTAGAACCCGGCCGGATTCAGGCCCGCGTACACGGCCGTGACTACGCCCTCGATGGTGTAGGTGCCTGGAGTTGCCTGGGTACCCGGCCCCTGAATAGTGCCGATGGGCGTAACCGTCTGGGCCTGGGCCGGGGCCGGGGCCAGCCCGGCGGCCAGCAGCGTAGTGAAAGCAGTCAGCAGCGAACGGGTAAAAATAGTTGTCATGCGGTTGGTGAATCAGGCAAACCCAATGCGGGACTATAAATATACTGGGGATTGGGGGGTTGGGGCCAGCGGTGTAGCCTGGGCCACAAGCTCATTCACGAAGGTCGGTCACTCTGGGAGGGCGGGGCACGACTGCGTTGGTGGCAACCTTCTGCGGGCTGGCTCAGTTTACGCCTCAGTTTCGTGCCCACAATCCCTGCTCCACCACTGCTCATGCCCACCGTTGCCCGTACCATTTACTTCGAAAATGGCGCCGGCCGGATTTGGGAAGAACCCACTGCGTATCTGCGGCTGGAGTACCGGCCCGGGCCCCGCGAGGAAGTGCAGTTTCGGGCCCTGCTCAACCACCTGGCGCAGGCCCTGGTGCGCCGGGGCTGGAACAGTATTCTGGTCGACCAGCGGCATATGACCCCATTCTCGCCCAGCGAGCAGGCCTGGATGCTAAACGAGTGGCTGCCCCGGGCCGTGCGCGAAAGCGGCTACCGCTACGGTGCGGTGCTGGTGGCCCACAACGTATTTGCCCGCCTGGCCATGTCGCCCCTGGTGCTGGGTGCGCGTGAGTTGGGCCACACCTACCGCACCTTCGAAACCGAAACGGAAGCCGAGGCCTGGCTGGCGGCTCCCAATCGCAACTAGCGAGCCGGCCAGCCGCTAATCCCTCATAGTAAGCCTGATACGATATTGATGGCCAGGGCCAGCAGCGAAGTGTTGCAGGCAAAAGCCCGCATGGTAAGTAGGTCGGGTAAATTACTTTGCACTAAAAAAGAACGTCATGCCTATCTGGCGTCCGCGCAGTCGAAGCATCTCTACCGCTTCATCAGGGCCGTTCAGCGAAGCGGTAGAGATGCTTCGACGGGCTCAGCATGACGTGCTGATAAGTCAAACTAATCCCCACGACCTACTTGATGGTTGAATTGTCTGACGTTGCCACTCGCCGGGCCGCCCAGCCTTACGCCACGGGGGCCGGGGCCGCCGCCGCCACATCTACCTGCCCGGCCAGCAGGTCCTCAAAGGTCTGACGCTGGCGAATCAGGCGCAGCTCGCCAGCCTCATCCAGCAGCACTTCGGCGGGGCGGGTGCGCGAGTTGAAGCTGCTGCTCATCTCGAAGCCGTAGGCCCCGGCGTTGTGGAAGGCCAGCAGGTCGTTTTCGCGGATGTCGGGCAGCAGCCGGTCCCAGGCGAAGGTGTCGGTTTCGCAGATGTTGCCCACCACGGTGTAGAGCCGCCCGGTTCCTTTAGGGTTGGTCAGGTTGCTGATGTGGTGGTAGCTGTCGTAGAACATGGGCCGAATCAGGTGGTTGAATCCCGAATTGACGCCCGCAAACACCGTGGCCGTAGTTTGCTTCACCACCGCCACGCTCACCAGCAGGTAGCCGGCTTCGCTCACCAGGTACTTGCCCGGCTCGAACCAGCACTCCAGCGGCCGGCCGTACTCCTGCTCGAAGGTTTTGAAGGCCTCGGCCACCTGCACGCCCAGCGCGTTCACGTCGGTTTCGGCATCGCCGGGCTTGTAGGGTACTTTGAAGCCCGAGCCCAGGTCCAGAAAATCCAGTTCGGGGAAGCGGCCGGCCGCGTCGAACAGGATTTCGAGGGCGCGCATGAACACGCCGACGTCCTTGATTTCGGAGCCCGTGTGCATGTGCAGGCCCTTCACGTGCAGGCCGGTGCCCTTCACCACGCGCTCCAGGTGCCGCAGCTGGTGGATGCTGATGCCAAACTTGGAGTCAATATGGCCGGTTTGAATCTTGTAGTTGCCGCCGGCCTCAATGTGTGGGTTCAGGCGCACGCACACCGGGTAGGAGCCCCCAAACGTGGCCCCGAACCGCTCCAGCAGCGAAATATTATCAATGTTGAGGTTTACGCCCAGGTCCTTGGCTTCCACCAGCTCCTCAAACGTCACGCTGTTGGGCGTAAACAGAATATTGTCCGGCGCGAACCCCGCGTGCAGGCCCAGCTTCACTTCGTTGATGCTCACGCAGTCCAGCCCCGAGCCCAGGCTGTGAATGTGCCGCAGAATAGCCACGTTGCTCAGGGCCTTGCAGGCGTAGAAAAACCGGGTTTTGTGGCCCCCAAAAGCCTTGATAAGTTTGTTATACTGCCCCGTGATGGTTGCCGTATTGTAGACGTATAGAGGGGTGCCGAACTGGTCGGCGGCGGCGCGCAGCGCGTGGTTAATACCTGACATAAGCACAAAAGTACGGCCGAAGGCTCTGCCTTCGGTGAATTTCAAGCCCTTAATACAGTCACGCCAGCCCCATAGTTTCCCCACCTTCCGCTAATGCTGAAACCCGAAACCCTCGAAATCTGGCTGCGCGGCCCGCTGCCCAAGGTGCCGCCGCTGCTCCAGCCCGTGGCCCACGCCCTGCTGCAAGCCCGCGACGAATTGAACGCGGCCATGCACGACTTTCCGCCCGCCCTGCTCAACGAGCGGCCCGCGGGCGTGGCGTCCGTCGGCTTTCACCTCCAGCACCTGGCCGGCGTGCTCGACCGCCTCCTGACCTACGCCCGCCGCGAGGCACTGACCGCGCAACAGCTCGCCGCGCTCAATGTGGAAGTCCCGCCGCTGGCCATTGATGCTAAGACCGTTACGAAGCTGGTGGAGGCGTTCAACGACACGGTAGCTAGAGCGCTGAATCAACTGGAAAACACCGACGAAACCAGCTTGGCCGAAGTGCGCGGCGTCGGCCGGGCGCAGGTGCCGTCCACGCACATCGGCGTGCTGGTGCACGCCGCCGAGCACACCACCCGCCACCTGGGCCAGCTGCTGGTTACGGCGAAGTGGGTGCGTAGTATCGATATGCGATAGGGACGCAATAGTTGGAGTCCCTACCGCGAACCGGCCGCCGTTTGCACGCGCGGCTTGGCGCGCTCGTACTGCGCTGGCCACTGCACCTCCACGCCCAAATCCTGGGCGGCGTAGAGCGGGAAGTACGGCTCGCGCAGAAACTCGCGGGCCAGCAGCACCACGTCGGCCTGGCCGTTGGCCAGAATCGCCTCGGCCTCGGCCGGGGTGGTGATGAGTCCCACCGCGCCGGTCAGAATGCCCGCTTCTTCCCGGATGCGCTCGGCAAACTGCACCTGGTAGCCGGGGCCAACGGGGATGGGCGCTTTGGGCACATTGCCGCCCGTGGAGCAGTCAATCAAATCGACGCCCCGGGTTTTTAGAATAGCGGCGAGCTGCGTCGATTCGTCGGCGTTCCAGCCGCCTTCGGTCCAGTCCGTGACGGATAGGCGCACCAGCAGCGGCAGCTCCGCAGGCCACACCTCGCGGGTGACGGCCACCACCTCCAGCAGCAGCCGGACGCGGTTTTCGAACGAGCCGCCGTACGCATCGGTGCGCTGGTTGCTCAGCGGCGACAGAAACTCGTGCAGCAGATAGCCGTGCGCCGCGTGCAGCTCAATCACTTGGAAGCCCGCCGTGAGGGCCCGCCGGGCCGCCGCCCGAAAATCGGCAATCACCTTCTCGATGCCCGCCGCGTCGAGGGCCTGCGGGGTAGGGTAGGTGGGGGCGAAGGCGTCGTCGCCGGGGCCCACGGGCTGCCAGCCGCCCTGGTCGGCGGGCACGGTGCCTGCGCCGGTCCAGGGGCTGAACGTGCTGGCCTTGCGGCCGGCGTGGGCCAGCTGCACGCCGGGCACGCTGCCCTGTGCCGTGATGAAGGTGTTGATGCGCAGGAGCATAGCAATGTGCTCATCTTTCCAGATGCCCAGGTCCTCGGGGCTGATGCGGCCTTCGGGCGAAACCGCCGTGGCCTCCTGAATGATGAGGCCGGCCCCGCCCACGGCCCGGCTGCCCAAGTGCACGAGGTGCCAGTCGGTAGCAAAGCCATCCACAGCGCTGTACTGGCACATGGGCGACACCACAATGCGGTTTTTCAGGGTGACACTGCGCAGGGCGAGGGGTTCAAATAACTTGGGCATAAGTTGAAAGCTAACGGAGAATGCGAAGCTGGGTAAACCGCGTTTCGGCCGCTTAGGTTGTGGAACCGTTGAAAACAGTCCGTCATGCTTCGGCTGCGCGGACGCCAGATGAGCCTGACGTTTTTATTTGCTTTTCCCGTTCGCGTACCTACCTTGCCAGCGCAAACCCCGCCACCCATGCTCCAGACGCGCTACTTTTTTGGCTATTACTACTTCTACGCCACCGCGTAGAACGAGCCGCCGTTTGTAGCTAACCCGCAAACTCCTCCAGCGCCGCTCGTTCTTCGGGAGGCGCTTTTTTAATGCCCAATTTTTTTCGATGACTACCCTCCGCCACGGCTATTTTACCTATTGCTACTACTTCTTCTACTCGAAGAAGCCGGCCCGCTGTTGTCAGTGTTAACCACCACACTACCTGCCAACAACCCCAGGGCCACCGCACATCGGAGGCCCTGGGGTTGTTGCTTTTGGGGGCTTGGGAACCTGGAAAATTCAGCTACTGCAGACTACCTAATGCATTAACCAATAACCGTTAACCATTAATCATTAACCAATGCCCCAGCACGTTTCCATTCAGGGTTTTCAGGGGAGTTTCCACGAAGTGGCCGCCCGTCGCTACTTCGGTCCGCAGCCTGCGTTGCTGCCCTGCGCCACCTTCGGCGCGGTGGTGGCGCACGTGGTGCAGGGCACGGCCGGCGCTGGCCTGATGGCCATGGAAAACTCGCTGGCCGGTAGCATTCTGCCCAACTACCTGCTGCTGGAGCGCCACGCCGTGCGCGTGACGGGCGAGGTGTATTTGCCCATTCATCAGCACCTGCTGGCGCTGCCCGGCACCACACTGGCCGAGGTGCGGGCCGTGCATTCGCACCCCATGGCCCTGCGCCAGTGCGGCGAATTCCTGGACGCTCACTCGCACTGGAAGCTGGTCGAAACCGACGACACCGGTCACAGCGCCCAGCTGCTGGCCGAAAACCGGGCCTCCGGTGTGGCCGTGGTGGCCGGTGCGCAGGCCGCCGAGCAGTTCGGCCTGCAAATCCTGGCTCCCGCCATCCACGACGACCCGCACAACTACACCCGCTTCCTGGTGCTGGAGCGGGCCGCCGAAGTGCAGCCCGACCCATCGGCCGACAAGGCCTCGCTATACTTTTGCGCGCCGCACGCGCCCGGCAGCCTAGCGGTGGTGCTGGCCCGCGTGGCCGCCCATGGGCTGAATCTGAGCAAGCTGCAATCGTGTCCGCGCCCCGGCCATGCTCGTACCCCGGCAGGGCCCTGGCACTACGGCTTTCATGCCGATGTGGAGTTTGATGATGCCGCGCAGCTGGCGGCGCTACTGAAAGATTTGGTCCCCGTAACCGAAGAACTGCGGGTGCTAGGAACCTACCGCCGGGGCAGCATGGCCGAGGCGATGGGCGAAACTCCCGTCCTTGTTAAGGAGGAGATGTCGGCGCAATGCGCCGACTGGGGTGGTTAGGGCATTGAGCGACGTCCGAACAATTTCAAATCCACCTCGCGAAAACAGTCCCTCCTTCGTAAGAGAGGAGCGTCTGACTACCATGCTTCAACCGACAGCCATGCAAATTTCCATTGCCAGCCGCCTGGCCCACACCGGCGAATACTACTTCTCGCGCAAGCTGCGCGAGCTGGCGGCGCTCAACGCCGCCGGGGCCAACATCATCAGCCTGGGCATCGGCAGTCCCGATTTGCCGCCGCACCCCAGCGTGACGGCGACCCTGGGGGCCAGTGCCGCCCTGCCCACCGCGCACGGCTACCAGGGCTACCAGGGCACGCCCGCCCTGCGCAAGGCTACGGCCGATTTCTACCAGCGCCACTACGGCGTGGTGCTGGACCCGGCCACCGAAATTCTGCCGCTGCTGGGCTCCAAGGAAGGCCTCATGCACATCGGGATGACGTTTTTGGAGGCCGGCGACGCCGTGCTCATTCCCAACCCCGGCTACCCCACCTACCGCGCCGTGGCCGAAATCTGCGGGGCTGAGGTGCGCGAATACGACCTGACGGCCGCCAACGGCTGGCTGCCCGACCTGGCCGCGCTGGCCGCCACCGACCTCTCGCGGGTGAAGCTCATGCTGGTGAACTACCCGCACATGCCCACTGGCACGGCGGCCGATTTGCCATTCCTCACGCGCCTCGTGGCCTTTGCCCACGCCCACAACATTCTGCTGGTGCACGACAACCCGTATGGCTTCATCCTGAACGAAACCCCACCGCTGAGCCTGCTGGCTGTGCCCGGGGCCCGCGAAGTGGCCATCGAGCTAAACTCGCTCAGCAAATCGCACAACATGGCCGGCTGGCGCGTGGGCCTGCTCGCCGGCCGGGCCGATGTCATCGCCAACGTCCTCCGCTTCAAGAGCAACATGGATTCGGGGATGTTTCTGCCGGTGCAGCAGGCGGCCGTAGCGGCGCTGGCCCTGGGCGAGGACTGGTTTGCGGAGTTGAATGCCACCTACCGCGCCCGCCGCGAGCTGGTGCTGGAGCTGCTGCGGGCCCTGGGCTGCGACCCGGCCCCCGGCCAAACGGGCCTGTTCGTCTGGGCCGCCGTGCCCGCTGGTTTCGCCGATGGCTACGCCCTGAGCGACGCCGTGCTGGCCGAAGCGCGGGTGTTTATCACGCCGGGCGGCATCTTCGGCAGCAATGGCCTGGGCTACGTGCGAGCCAGCCTTTGCCAACCCGAAAGCGCGTTGCGCGAGGCGCTGGGCCGGGTGCAAAGCGCTAAAAAGGAACGGTCATGCTGAGCGTAGTCGAAGCATCTCTACCGCTTCGGCTGGTTCCTCTCTCTTTTGAAGAGGGGCCGGGGGTGAGGTTTTTCCGTCAGCCGAAGCGGTAGAGATGCTTCGACTACGCTCAGCATGACTGTTTTGACAACCCGTAACTCAAACTCTTAACTTGCCATGACCATCACCATTATCGGCCTTGGCCTCATCGGCGGCTCGCTGGCGCTCAGCCTGCGCCAGCACGGGCTGGCGCGGCACCTCATCGGCGTGGAGCAGAGCCCCGCCCACGCCCGCCGGGCCCTGGAATTGGGTCTGGTGGATGAAATCGAACCCGACCTGGCGGCCGCCGTGCGCCGGGCCGACTTCATCGTGGTGGCCGTGCCCGTGGATGCGATGATAGCCGTACTGCCGCTGGTGCTCGATGCCACCGCCGCGCATCAGGTCGTCATCGACGTGGGCTCGACCAAGCAGGCGCTGCTGGCCGCCGTGGCCGGGCACCCGCGGCGGGGCCGCTTCGTGGCCGCGCACCCCATGGCCGGCACCGAGCATTCGGGGCCGGAAGCGGCCGTTTCGGGCCTGTTCGAGGGCAAAACCGTGGTGCTGTGCGACGTGGCGGCCAGCGACCCCGATGCCGTGCAGCTGGTGGAAAAGGTGTTTCAGGCGCTGCCCATGCGGCTGCTCTACCTCGATGGCGCGGCCCACGACCTGCACACGGCGTACATCTCGCACATCTCGCATATTACCTCCTTTGCCCTGGCGCTCACCGTGCTGGAGAAGGAAAAAGAGGAGCAGCAGATTTTCGACCTCGCCAGCGGCGGATTCGAGTCGACGGTGCGGTTGGCCAAGAGTGCGCCGGCCACCTGGGTACCCATCTTCCGCCAGAATCGTTTGAATGTACTGGACGTGCTCGATGAGCATCTGCACCAATTGCAGCACCTGCGCGAGCTGCTGGCGCAGGAAGATTATGACGGCCTGACGGAGCAGATTCGGCTGGCCAACCACATTCGCAAGATTCTGCCGTGATGGTGAGTAGGTGAGAAACAGAACGTCATGCTGAGCGCAGCCGAAGCATCTCGCTCGGGATAGTAATCATAATCGTTAAACGATTGGATTGCTACCACACGCGAGATGCTTCGACTACGCTCAGCATGACGTACCAGAATTAATCAGAATCAACTAATCAAAAAAAATACCCCAATGAAATCCGCCCTATTTAACCGCAAGCCCGACGACAAGCCTTACCTCATCTCCGGCCCGTGCTCGGCCGAAACCGAAGAGCAGGTGCTCGACACCTGCCAGCGCCTGGCTGCTACCGGCAAGGTGCAGGCCCTGCGCGCCGGCATCTGGAAGCCACGCACCAAGCCCGGCGGCTTCGAGGGCGTGGGCACCAAGGGCCTGCCGTGGCTCAAGAAAGCCAGCGAGCTGACGGGCCTGCCCATTGCCGTGGAAGTGGCCACCGCCAAGCACGTCGAGGACTGCCTGGCCTTCGGCGTAGACATCCTGTGGGTGGGGGCGCGCACTACCGGCAACCCGTTTTCGGTACAGGAAATCGCCAACGTGCTGCGCGGCGTGCAGGTGCCGGTGCTGGTGAAGAACCCCATTCACCCTGAGCTGGAGCTGTGGGTGGGAGCCGTGGAACGGCTGCAAAAAGCCGGTCTGGAGCACGTGGGCCTCATTCATCGGGGCTTTTCGAGCTACGGCAACACTGACTTTCGCAACGCGCCGATGTGGCACCTGCCCATCGAGATGAAGCGCCGCCTGCCCGAGCTGCCGCTGCTCTGCGACCCCAGCCACATCTGCGGCCGGCGCGATACGCTGGCCGCCGTGGCCCAGCAGGCCCTCAACCTGGGCTTCGACGGCACCATGATAGAGTCGCACCAGAACCCCGACGCGGCCTGGAGCGACGCCAAGCAGCAAATCACCCCCGAGGTGCTACGCGACCTCATCGAGGGCCTGGTGTGGCGGCACGAAACCACCAATGCGCGCGAATTCCTCACCGCCCTGGCCAGCTTCCGCGAGCAAATCAATCAGCTCGATGCCGAGATTATGCAGCTGCTGGGCCGCCGAATGGGCGTGGCCGAGAAAATTGGCCTCTACAAGAAGGAAAACGACATCACCATCCTGCAAACCAATCGTTGGAACGAAGTGCTGGAGCGCGCCCTGCGCCAGGGCAGCTCCGTGGGCCTGACCAATGACTTTGTGGAGCAGTACCTTGCGGCCGTGCATTTAGAATCCATCAACCGCCAGAATAAGGTGATGGAAGGGTAGACAAAGGCCGATTTGTGCGGTTTATGTACTCATAGTATATAAAAAACCCGCCTTGCTGGATGCAGGGCGGGTTTTTTATGCTTGGACATCACCACTGCCCAGGAAGCCAAGGAAGCGGCCGACGTGGGCTAAGTGGCTACTCCACCACCAGGCGGCGCGTGGCCGTGGCCGGGCCGGCCTGCATCTGCACGGCGTAAAGGCCGGGGGCCAAGCCGCTTAGGTCCAACTCGTGGCTCAGGCCGACGGGGGGCAGGGGCACGGTAGCTGTGCGGACGGCCCGGCCCAGGGCATCGAGCAGGGTGAGGGTGGCCGAGGCAGTGCCGGGCAGGGAGGGCAGCATCACGGTGGTGGCGGTGCGGGCGGGGTTGGGGGCCAGGGTGAAGGCCGCGTCGCTCAGGGCGGGCGTGGTGGCCAGCAGGGTTGGGTCGGTGAGGGAGGCGAGGAAAGCCATGGCGTTATTAGCAGGAAGGGTTGCGGTCAAACTGCCAAACAAGGCCATCGGCGATACCCCGCCAGCTACATACACGCGGTTGCCACTCACGACCACGCCGGTAGCACCTTCGCCGCCAGGACCGCCGGCCTGCAGCGCCCATGCGTAGCTGGCCCCGGACCCTGTATCAGTAAGTTTGGCCACGAAAATATCGTCACCCGGGTTGGGGCCAGTATTAGTGAGTACAGTGGTTCCAAAGCGGGCAGTGGGGTGGCCAAAACTGCCCGCTACGTACACATGGGGGCCGGTTACTGCCACGGCCGTGGGCCACTCGTCGCCCACGCCGCCGGCAGGCACGGCCCAAACGAAACTGCTACTGGTGCCCGCATCGGCGAGTTTGGCCACGAATACATCAACCGTAAAATTGCTACTGCCCGCATTGGCCAAAGTGCTGGTGCCAAACGTAGCAGTGCTGCCGGAGAACCCACCCGCCAGGTAAATATTGGGGCTGCTGACGGCCAGGGCCGAGCAGTAGTCATTGCCGGTGCCGCCGGCCCGCTGGGCCCAGGTAAAGCTGGGTGCGAGGCCACTGTCAAGCAGCTTGGCTATAAACACGTCGCCGCTGCCAGGCAAAGCGTTGGCAAGGGAAATAGCCCCAAAGGCGACCGTGGCACTGGCAAACGAACCGGCCACGATTACTTCTGAGCCATTCATGGCCAGTGCGCTCACTACGTCGAACCCTGTGCCACCCAGCGACTGCGCCCATACCATCCCGGCACTGGGGCCGGCATCAGTGAGTTTGGCCACGAAGCCATTGGCCGTGGGTGCGCCGGAATTGGCCAGGCTGATGGAACCAAAGTTAGCTTGTGCGCTGGTGAAAGAACCGGCCAGGTACACGTTGCTGCTGCTCACGGCCAGGGCCGCGGCCTCGTCGGTGCCTGCGCCGCCGGCTTTCAGCGCCCAAACGAAGCTGGCACTGGCCCCAGTATCGGTGAGCTTGGCCACAAACACGTCGCTGGTGTTGCCCGCGTTGCTATTGCTGAGCGTAGTGCTGCCGAAGGCAAAGGAAGAACTTCGGAAGAAACCGGCTACGTACACGCTCGTGCCTTGCACCGCTACGGCCGTGGGCCGGTTGAGGTAGGAGTCGGATGTGCTGCCGGTGGTGCTCTGCACCCACGCGAAGCTATTGCTGGACCGGCTCCACTTAGCCACGAAAATGCCGATTTGCCGTCTTCCTCCTCCGTTGAGGGCGATGCCCCCAAGGGTAATGTCACCGTCGAAATTACCGACGAGGTACAAATTGCCCGCCGCATCGGTCGTCGTAGCCTCCACATAGGAATAGCCCGTCGGTGTGGTTCCGGTAAGGCCGGCCGCCACCAGCGTTTGCCAGGCCGGGACCTGGGCCCGTGCCGCCGGCCCCGTCAGGAAGAAGAGAATTAGCAGCAGTCCGGCCACCGGCCAGCCGCGCCACAACGAGGAAATGTGCTTCATATCAAAGGAAGAAACGGACACCCAATTGGTAGAATGTCAGGGTAAAGTTAATCGCACAAACAAGCCCCGATGCGCAGGCATCGGGGCTTCCTTCCAAATGATAATCAAGCGGCGCTGGGGCGCGAACTAAAAGTTCGCGCTGCTACCAAATCACCGCTCGCTCACTCGCGCTGCGGGTCATCTTGCTGCCCTCGGCACACCCAAACGCCTGCTGAAACTGCGGCATGTTCATCAGCGGGCCGATGGTGCGGTACTGGCCGGGCGAGTGCGGGTCGGTGAGGATTTGCTGGCGCAGGGCCTCGGGGCGGATGTTGGTGCGGCGCAGCTGGGCCCAGCTCAGAAAGTAGCGCTGCTCGGGTGTGAAGCCGTCGAACTTCGGGCGCGGGCCGCTGCCGTAGCGCTGCTGCAATTGCTTTTCCAGGGCCCCGTACACCACGGTGAGACCGGCGAAATCGGCCAGGTTTTCGCCCATGGTCAGCTGGCCGTTCACACGCACCGAGTCCAGGGGCGAGAATTCGCTGTACTGCTTGCCCACCACGGCGGCGCGCTTCGTGAACTCGGCCGCGTCGGCGGGCGTCCACCAGTCGCGCAGGTTGCCTTCGGAGTCGTACTGCCGGCCCTGGTCGTCGAAGCCGTGGGTCATCTCGTGGCCCATCACCCCGCCAATGGCCCCGTAGTTGATGGCGTCATCGGCCTTGGGGTCGAAGAACGGCGGTTGCAGGTAGCCGGCCGGAAACACGATTTCGTTCATCGGCGGGTTGTAGTAGGCGTTGATGGTGGGCGGGGTCATGCCCCACTCGTTGCGGTCAATCGGCCCGCCGAACTTGGCGGTTTCGCGCCGACTCTCCCAGCGGCGGGCAGCCAGCACGTTCTTCAGGTAGCTCTCGCGGCTGATTTTCAGGTTCGAATAGTCCTTCCACACGTCGGGGTAGCCGATTTTCACGCGCAACGCGTTCAGCTTTTTCAGGGCCTCAGCCTTGGTGGGCGCGCTCATCCAGGTGTTGGTCTGGATATGCTCGGCCATGCTGGCCCGGATGTTGGCCACCATTTCCAGGGCCTTGGCCTTGGCTTCGGGCGAAAACGCCTGGTCGACGTAGAGCTGGCCGAAGGCTTCGCCCAGCGCCTGGTCGGTGGCGGCCTGCATGCGCTTCCAGCGCGGGGCCGGCTGCTTGGCCCCGGTCAGGGCCTGGCTGTAGCGGAAGGCCGCCTCGGCATAGGCCGTGGGCAGGGCCGCCGCCGACGAGCGCACCAGGTGCCAACGCATATAGGTTTTGAGGTCGGCCAGCGGCTCGGTTTTCAGCACCGCATTCACCTCATCGAAGAAAGCGGGCTGGCCGAAAATAACCTCCTGAGCCTTGCCGAGCTGCATGCCCGTCAGCAGGCCTTTGGGATTGAGACTGGGGTAGCGCTTTTGAGCGGCGGCCACGGTCAGCTTGTTGTAGTTGGCCTGCGGGTCGCGCAGCTCCACGCGGGTGCGGGAGGCCTTGGCGAGGCGGGTTTCGAGGCGCTCGACGGTGGCGGCGTTGCGCTGGGCCACGGCTGGGGCATCGCCCAGCAGCCCAAACAGCTGGGTCATGTAGGCGCGGTAGGCCGTTTTCACCTTCGTGGTGCGGGTATCGTCCTTGAAGTAGAAGTCGCGGTCGGGCAGCGTGAGGCCGCCCTGGTTTAGCTGCACGGCGTATTGGGTGGTTTTCTTCTCGTCCACGTCCACGCCCGCCCGGAAGAATACGCCGGTGCCCAGCTCCTGCAGGTGCACGATTTCAGCACGCAGCCCGGCCGCGTTGCGCATGGCGGCCACGCGGTCCAGCTCCGGTTTCAGGGGCGCGAGGCCGGCCCGGTCGATGGCCACGGTGTCCATGGCGGCGGCGTAGAAGTCGCCCACTTTCTGGGCGTTGCTGCCGGGCGCGGCCGTGCGATTGGCGGCGGCATCGTCCAGAATACTGCGCAACGTTTCCTGGGTGCGGTTGCCGAGCAGGTTGCGCGGCCCCCAACTGCTGGCGTAGCTCGGAATGGGGTTGCTCCGCAGCCAGTTGCCACCCGAAAACTGGAAGAAGTCGTCGCAGGGGTTCACCGAGCGGTCCAGGTCGGCCATGTCGAGGCCCACGCCTTTGGGGTCGGCGGAAACCGGGGCAGTGGTGGCGGGGGCGGCCGGAGCGGTAGCCACGGCGGCGGGCTTGGTGCCGGCGCAGCTGGCCAGGGCCAGTGTTGCCGCCGCCAGCTAGGGACGGGAAGTGAGGAAGTTCATAGAAGCAAATGCCAGAGTTTTCAATGCAAAGTAGACACAAAGACATCGGGGCCGCGCCGAAGGCTGCCGCGTGGCTCAGGCCCGCCCAGTAAGGCATTTTTACCAAAAACGCCGCTCCCACGGCAGGAGCGGCGTTTTGGCGCAGTGTTGTGCCGATGGCCTACTTGCCGGCCGGGGTGTACGCGGCTCCACCCACTTTTTGGTTGAATTCCACCACGTCGGCCCGATGCTGATTGGCTTTAGTGGTGATGACAATCACCCCGCTGCCGCCGGTTTCGCCAAAGAGCTGGCGGCAACGTTCGCCCTTAAATACCTGCATGCTGGCGATATCGGCAGGCTGTAAGCGGTTAAGGTCGCCGGGTTGCCGTTGGCCGTCGAGGTAGTAGACGGGGGCCGGGGTACGTTGCTGCGCATCCATTGTAACGGTGCGGCGCAAGGCGTCCGGCACGAGGCTGATGGGGCGTGTGGCGGCTATTTTGTTCTGCAAAGCCAGTACATCGGCGCGGTTCTGGTTGGCTTTGGTGGTGACGAGAATGACCCCGTCGGCGGCCTGCTCGCCAAACAGCTGCCGGGCCTGGCTGCCCTTCACCACGTCTACCCGGGCAATGGTCTGGGGCGAAATCTTGTCCAGCGGCTGGTCATACGGCCGTCCATCCACGTAGGTGAGGCGCGGCATGCTCACACCCTTGCTCGTGGTAGTTTTTGCGGCTGGTACCACCGGGCCAGCGCCCTGCGCCCGCGCCCCCGATAAGCCCAAGGCAATGGCTAGGACCAGCGGCCCGGCCACAATATAGCGGGCCAGCTGCCCGGTCGAAGAAAGAGGTGTGTTCATCATCTTAACGCGGTTTTTGAGGGTTGGAAATGTGAAAAAGGAAACAAGCGGTGGGCCCGATGCCCCGTGGCTGAGGCGCAGCAGGCTGTATTGGTAAGTGCGCCGGTCGAGGCCAGCCCGAAGCACGGCCTGGTCGGCGAGGTATTCGAGGTTGTCAAGTAAGGCTTGGCGCAGCAGCCAGGCCGCCGGGTTGCACCACGCTGCTGCCAGCGCCAGTTGGGCTAGCAGCACATCCAGCGTGTGCCACTGGCGCACATGTACCTGCTCGTGGCGCAGCACGGCGCTCAGCTCAGGGCCGGGGTGCAGGTCGGGGTTGAGGTAAATGCTGCGTCCGAATGAGAACGGGCTGAGCGCGCCCGGCAGCACCCGCACTGGCTGCCCGGCCACCACGGCCGCGCGTGACCGCTGCCGCACCCGCCCCAGCGAGAACAGCTGCCAGAGCAGCCGACCCACCATCAGGGCCGTGCCGACGGCATACATCCCTACGCCCGCCGTGGCCCAATCAACGCTAGCAGTAGCAGCGGCCGCGCCGGGGCGAGCAGCGGTAGCGGCTACCAGCACGAATGCCAGGCTCGGGGCAGCCTCGGCCGGCAGCAGCGCGGGCACCGGCAGGGCCGGGTACACGGCCGCAAACAGTAGCGCGAATAACAGGTAAAACCGGTTCAGGCTGAAGAACGTGAGCCGGCGCAACAGGCCGAAATAGGCCGCCGCAAACAGCAGCAGCACCGCGTTGGCCTTCAGCAGGTAGAGCAGAATGGAAGCGGCCATGGCTACTCGGGTTTTTTGTTTTCGATGAGCCGGATAATCTCCTGCAAATCAGCGGCGCTGATTTTATTCTCCTGCGCGAAAAAGGACACCAGCTCTTTGTAGGAATCCTGAAAATGCTCCTTCACCAGCGTGCCCAGCGAGCGGCGCTGGTAGTCATCGGCCGACACGAGGGGTACAAACCGAAAGGAATTGCCCAGCTTTTCGGCCCGCACGTAGCCCTTGCGCTCCAGGTTGCGGAGCGTGCTGGCCAGCGTGGTGTAGGGCGGGCGCGGCGCGGGCAGGTGTTCCAGCACGTCTTTCACGAAGCCCCCGCCGGGCAGGGGCCATAGCACGCGCAGGGCGTCTTCTTCGGGTTGGGTGAGGCGTTCCATGGGCAGCGGCGAGCAGGCTAATTACGATTATGTCGTAAATCTACGAAAGTTTCGTAATTATTCAATGATGATTGCTCGCTCAAGTATTAAAATCCACAAAAAAGCCGTTTTCAGGGCGAAAACGGCTTTTTCTAAACAGGAAATAAATGCAGTAGAGCGCCGCTGTTGCGGGGAGGGCGCCCGGTGCCGGGCCTAGTGGGCTTTGTTGGTCTGCTGAATTTGCAGCCAGCGGATGGCCGCGCCTTCGTCGCCAAAGAACGAAATGGCGAAAGGCTTGTCATCGTATGCTTCCGCCGACACGTAGTCGGGCTGGTTGATAATGGAATTGTGCAGCGTCGGCCCCACCAGGTAGGCCACAAACAAGCGCCCATCCAGCCGCCGGGCCATGGTCGGAAAGTAAGTAGTTAGCAACCAATTGGTTGTTTCCGGGTCGTTGAGGGTGCGGCGGCGAATGTCCTGCAGCCAGAACCGGGATTTTTCGTGTAGGGCCACGTCCGTCATTTGCTGGTATACGGCCGGCAACTCGCGCGGGTGGGGCTGATAGGCCCAGCGGCTCACGAGGATATCGAGGTCGGCGCGGTGCGTAAAATCGATGAGAGGTGCGGGGATTTCCATGTTCATGGCAGGGGGGCAGTGGGTAGCACGGGCAAATTACGGGGGTTGTGGGGCATGTGCCGCTTTTGGCAGCCGCGAATTAGTGGGCCGGCACAATTTCTACGGGCGCCACCACCGGCGGGTGCTTCCTGAGCGAGCGCACGGCCAGGGCCACGCTGCCCAGCGTGAGCACCGCCCCCAGCAGAAACGGCGCGCCGGGAAACTGCACCGGAGCCGTGGGGCCGGTGAAAAACGCGAACAGATAGGTCATCAGCAGCGGCCCCACCACGCCGGTCGCGCTGATGAGGCTGGTGAGCGAGCCCTGGAGCTCGCCCTGCTCGTTGGCCGGCACCTGGTTCGAAATAGTGCCCTGCAGGGCCGGGCCCGCCAGCCCGCCCAGGCAGTAGGGAGCCAGGAATACCAGCATCATCCAGCCCCGCGAGGCGAAAGCGAAGAGCACGAAACCCACCACGTAGCACAGCAGCCCGATGATAATGGCTCGCGCCGCGCCCAGCCTGGGGATGGCCACGCGCACCAGTCCACCCTGCACCAGCCCCGAAAACAGCCCCACCACGGCCAGCGAGATGCCCACCAGCTTTTCGGTCCAGCCGAACTTGAGCATGGTGTAAAACGTCCAGACCGATTGCGTGGCCGAGCCCGCCAAATAGATGAGCACCAGCGCCGCCACCAGCCCCAGCGTGGCCGGGTACTTGCGCAGCCGCAGCAGCGAGGCCACGGGGTTGGCCCGCCGCCACTCAAACGGCCGCCGCTTATCAAGCGTCAGCGACTCGGGCAGCACGAAGTAGCCGTAGCAGAAATTGCACAGGCTGAGCCCCGCCGCCACCATAAACGGTACCCGCGAGCCAAAATCGGCCAGCAGCCCGCCCAGCGCCGGCCCGATGATGAAGCCGATGCCAAAGGCCGCGCCCACCAACCCAAAGTTCTGGGCCCGCTTCTCGGGTGTGCTGATGTCGGCGATGTAGGCCGTGGCCGTGGTGAAGCTGGCCCCCGTGACGCCCGCCAGCACGCGCCCCACAAACAGCCAGGCCAGGGTGGGAGCAAAGCTCAGAAACACATAATCGAGCCCCAGGCCCAGCAGCGCGGCCAGCAGCACCGGCCGCCGCCCCAGTTTGTCGCTGAGCCCGCCCATCACCGGCGCAAAGCAGAACTGCGCACTGGCGTAGGCAAACGTGAGCCAGCCCGAATACTCCGACGCCCGACTCAGCCCCTCGCCCGTGAGCTGCCGAATGAGCTTGGGCACCACCGGAATGATGAGGCCCAGCCCAATTACATCAATGAGAATCGTAATGAAAATAAAGCCCAGAGCGGGCGCGCGTTTGTCAGACATATGCAGCGGGCAAATGGGAGCAGGGCGAGACTGGCTAATTGAGTGGCCCCGCAAAGGTCCGCACAAAGCCGGGGCCAAAGCCCTCTTCTTTAGCCGCTGCCTAAGTTAAGCGTCAGGGCCACCGGCCAGGGCAGCCAGCGGCAGCGGGCCGGCGGCATCCACGAGGCGCTGCTGGGCGCTCAGGCCCACATCCAGCAGGTCCTGCATCAGGCCTTCGCCGGCGGCTTCGGGCGTGTAGGTATCGGTGGTGGTGCTCACCACCAGTACGGGCCGCTCGGGCAGGGCCACCAGCGTCGCCCGCCGGTCAATTTCGGCCGGGAATACGGGCGCGCACAGAATCAGCCGGCTGTAATCAACGCCATTGTTGGCCAGCCAGCGACAGGCGGCCGCCGCACCGTGGCCGTAGCCCAGCACCGTGAGAGGCGTTTCGGGCGGACAATCGGCCAGCACTTGCCGGGCCAGCGCATCGAGGTAGGTGCCGAGGTCATCGAAATCGGCCAGCAGGGAATCGGCGGCAAACCACGCGGCCCGCGTGGTGGGCGCATCGGGGCCGGTACCGGGCTGCTCGTAGCGGCTCAGAGCCTCGGGCAGCACCAGCAGGCGGTCGGGAGTGTCCAGGTTTTGCAGCTGCCGGGCCAGGTCGGCCACCGGTTGGTCGTGGCCGTGCAGGCATATCCATACGTGCGAAATGGCGGGCCCGGGCTCGCCCAGCAACAGGTAGCGAGCAGTGCGGGGGGTAGTAAACGGAATTGGGAGCATAACGAAAGCAGGGAGGGCGAAGTCCTGGGCTATACGCAACCCGGCCGGTCATAGCCAACGCCCCAGCTTAGTCGGCCACCTCCTCCCGCAGCCAGGCAATGGCCGTGTTTTCTTCAATGAACCGCTCGCCGATGTATGGCTTCCCCTCGAAATAAGCCGGTGGCGGAAAAGCCGAGTCCGCGGCCGCATCGCGCAGGTACACGGGGGCCAGCAGGTAGGCCAGGCGGGTGCGCCCGCCCAGCTGCGCCCCCAGCTGCGGCAAAAACGTGCTCACCATCCACTGCGCGCCCACCTGGTGAGTGTTGAGGCGGCGGCGCACATCGAGCAGCCAGCGGCGGCAATTGCCCGCCTGGGCCGCTTCCAGCAGCAGCTGGTAGCCCTCCTGCATCCTGGGCAGCTCAATGGGAAGCAGCCAACGCGCTACCAACAGGTCCAAATCGGCCCGGTAACTGATTTCCAGGTAATCCTCAACCAACAACGGACTCATATGCAGAAAAAGTAGGGCCTCAAAGGTAAGCGGCCCTAAAAGCGGATAAAAGCAAGGTAGTTCGCTGCCCGCACCAACCATTTGGGTGCCGGGTAATTAGGTGCCGTATCCGCCGTGTAATTGCCTTGCGCTACTGACAAAATGGGGCATGCTTCGCTAAATTAAGGCCCGGGGCTTGGTTCAACCAAAAAATACGCCTACCTTTGCAGCACCAAAACAGTGCGGGGTGGAGCAGTTGGTAGCTCGTTGGGCTCATAACCCAAAGGTCACTGGTTCGAGTCCAGTCCCCGCTACCTAAAAGGCCGTTTCCAATATGGAAACGGCCTTTTCTTTTTCCATGCCAACCCCAGCAGGACGCAAACCTGCTAAAACAAGAAGGCCCGGCTTATGCGCCGGGCCTTTTTTGATTAAGCGAATCCCAGGTAGCTTAGATATTGAGCTTAACCAGCTTCATGCCCAGCTTTTTCTCCTTTTTCAGGTAGTCTACCATCATCAGGTAGCCGGGTTTGGCGGGGTAGAGGAACGAAGCGGTGGCGCTGCTCGTGCCATCAATTTTGTCGAGCTTGAACTGGCCGCTTTCGCCGAAGCCGATGTTGCCAATTACTTTCTTGGTTTGCTCGCCCTTCTCCTTGTCGTAGTTGATGTAGACGACATTAAACTGGGAGTTGGCGTCGTTTTTCTGGATAAACTGGTAGTCGAACTGGCCCGTGGACTTGAACACATAGCCCAGCAGGCCGGTGCCGGCCAGCCCGGCCCCGGCCGGCACGTAGGCCCGCGAGGGGGCTTTGGGGAAAAATTTCACGTCGGTCAGTTTGCCATCGGGTTCGAGGCCGAATACGAACATATTGGCGATTTGGCCCTTGCTCACCGATACGCCGCGGCCGCCCATCATGGCGGCGGCAATGCCCACGCCGTCGGCCACTACTTTGTACTGCTCGGCCACGATGTACGTTTTGCCGTTGGCCGTGCGCACGATGGACTGGGCGAAGTTCACAAAACCATCTTCCATGCTTGGGCGGGCCTCGGCGGGCATGGCGGCGCGCACCTCGTTCTGCCAGCCGTAATTCTTGGCCCCGATTGCCTTGCCGGCTTCACTGAAGCGCTTGATGAAAAAGCCCTGGCTTTTGTTGATGAACGGCTTGTCGTCGAGCTTGTAGAATTCGCCCACGGCCACGAACTCGCGCTTGGCGGGGTCGAAGGTGAACGAGCTGAGCGAAAGCTGCTCGGTGGCGCTGGTTTCGACCGGGATGTCGAGTACCTTTTTGCCGGTCCGGGCCTCAATGGCGACCATGTACGAGTTGATTTTTTTCGACATCATCCCATCGCGCCGCATGATGGTGGCCAGAATGTACTTGTCGGTGGCCTCGGTGAGGCTGATGGACTCGTAGAATTTCGACTTCGGGTCGGAGCTGATGCGCCAGCGCGGGGTCAGCTTGTCGTCGTACATCTGCAGGTTGTAGCCCTTCATCAGGCCCTCGAAGCTGTTGCGTACGAAGCCGAAGCCCGGCACCGGAAACAGGCTGAGGCCGCCAAACGGCGTGGCCTCGCCGCCCGATTCCTGCTGCATGCCCGCCTGCTGCACCATGGCCATATCGGCCCGGTTCAAATCGCCGATGGCCTTAGTGCCCAGCTCTTTCAGGCCGGTGTCGTAGGTGGCCAGCTCCAGGGTTTTGTCCTTGGCGTTGTAGGAGTAGAGGGCGAAGGCCGAGCCGTTGAAGGCGTTGCCGAGCGGGTAGTACTTCCCGGAGGGCTTCTGCAGGGTGATGCTGGCCGCTTTGGTCAGCTCCTGGTCGTAGAAATCGAGGCGGTAGTTGTCGTTTTTGCGGTCGGCTTTGTCCCCTTTGGCATAGAGGATGTAACCCTTCACCTCATTGCCCGCATACACGGGCTCGATGGCCGAGCGGCCAATGCGCGAAACATCGTCGAGGGTTTGGGTTTGGGCGTGCGAGGCCGCCGGGGCTGCCAGCGCCGCGATGGCCAGCAGAAGGGAAGGTTTCGAAAACATGAAGCAGTAAAAAGTGGGAAAAATGGTGGATGTGGTAGCTATTCAGAACGTCATGCAGTAGACCGTCATGCCGAGCGCGGCCGAGGCATCTCGCTCGCTTCGTTCAACGATTGAGTTACTGCGGTACGCGAGATGCCTCGGTCTCTGCTTGATGCGCAGAATGCTCGGCATGACGGTCTACACAGCTAACGGCTGGTTTTTTTGGCCGGGATTTCGGGAAAAAGCAGGGGCCGGAACCGGCCGTGCTGGTAGCGGGTGAGGTAGTGCTGCCGGAGCGTGGGCGCGGTGGGCGCGGCGGCCAGCGTGGCGGCGGCGTACTGGGCCGCCAGGGCGTACTCGTTGGCGGGCAGGCCTGGGGCCGTGCCGGCTTGCGCGAAGCAGGCGCTCAGGCCGGGGTAATCTTCTGCTTTCCAGGTATAAAGCGTGGTGAGGAGCAGGTTGAAGCTGTCGGGGTTATGCCGCGACACGTTGCCCACTACCTCGGTGAAGCTGTGGTTGAGCAGGTGCTGGTGCAGCTCAAACAGGCTGAGCGTAACCACGGCGTGCAGGTAGGCATTGTCGGGCTGCTCGGGCAGCAGCTCAAGCGCCTCAAACAGGGCGTGGTCGTAGCAGTCGTAGTCGAACCAGCTTTGCACCACTTCCAATTGGCTGAGCGCCCGCACGTGGGCAAACTCCGGCGCGGGGGGAGTGGTCGGGGCACCATCGGCCACCTGGCCCTGGGCCAGCGCCCGCAGGTAGCCCATACGCTTGCCGCAGTCGGGGTGCGATTTGAGCGTGTCCGTCAGCTCCAGGGCCGTTTGTACCGGCGCGGCCACCGTGAAAATGGATTTTGGCCTGGGCGGCTCCGTGGCCACCGGGTACGGAAACGCGGCGCAGCCGAAATAGCGCGCCAGCGCCAGGGGGGCAGCCCCGCGCGGCTGGTCGATTTTATCGAGCAGCTGCAGTGCGCGGTAGGCCTGCGGGGCCTCAAAGCGGGTGCGTTTCAGCAGGACGTAGCCCAGGGAATCGGCCTGTTTTTCGTGCTTGCGCTGGTGGTAGGTGCTGTTCAGCGACATGCCCAGAGCGAGGGTTTTCAGCTTCGAGCTGATATTGTACTCCTCAGCCACGATGCGGCGCACCTCCCGCTTCAGCTCCTTGCTGTGGATGGTGGTGAGCCGCTCGCGCAGGCTGGTTTCCATGTGCCGGGCCTGCATGTGAGCCAGCTCGTGGCAGAGCACGAAGGCGAGCTGGCTCTCGTTTTCGAGCCGGGCCAGCAGGCCCAGGTTGAGCATCACGGTGCTGCTACCCACGGCGTGGGCGTTGGGCTCGGGGTTGCGGCTGAGCACCAGCCGGGCCGCCGGCAGCTGGGGGTTGGCCCGCATAATCTGCTGAAAAATGCCCTGCACGTAGGGGTTCAGCACGGGGTCGAGCAGGGCCGAATAGCGCACGGAGTTGTACACCTCAGCGGCGGCCTCCCGGGCTATTTTACGGTAATGCTCGCGGTACTCGCCGCTGCCCGTTTTGGGAACCTCGAAACAGCGCTGCACGGCCGCGCGGTGCGTGGCAGCCAGCTGCTGCACCAGCACAGTGTCGGGCGAGTAATAGGGCAGGTAAACAGCCTCTTGGGCCGCCGCTGGGGTAGCCAGCGCGCCACAGAAAGCAAAGAGCAAAAGCAGTTGACGCATAAAGCCGCTCAGGGCGCGTGGTTGCGGGAAGGGTAACGCAACCTAGGGTTTCAAAGGTAGAATCGGGGATAGAGACAATCCTAATTTTAAGTGCCTACTTCTGAGCGGACTGCCGCCGCGTTTGTCGCCCGGGCCACCACTGCAAACAGCGGGTCGGCGCGGCCGGGCGGCAGCGGGCTGCGGTCGAGCAGCTCGATGGCCTGCCAGCCGCCGGCGGCCAGCAGGTACTGGCGCACCAGGGCCAGGTGGCCACGGTCGTCGAGGGCGTGCCAGGCGGCCACGGCCTTGCTGGGGAAGCAGCGGTTGGAGAAGGTGATGACCAGCGCCGCGCCCGGCCGCAGCACGCGGGCCAGCTCGCGGAGCACGGCCACCGGCTGGGTCAGGTAGTCGACGGACACGCAGATGGCCGCGCCGTCGAACTCCTGGTTGGCGAAGGGCAGGGCGGGCTGCTGGTTGAGGTCGTGCACCACGAAGGCACTGAGGCGCGGGTTGGCCGCCAGCTCGGCGCGGTTCATGCCCAGGCCCACCACCCGGCGGTATTGGATTTCGGCCGGCAGGTGGCTCACCCAGCTGCTCATCAAATCGAGGACCTCACTATTGGCCGGGAAATACTCGCGATAAAGCTGCGTAACGGCCGCAATGGCGCGGTCGTCGATGTGCGTGACGAAGCGCGGGTGGTGGTAGAACTCCGCATCGGCGGTCTCATCCTGGCGAACGAAGAATTTTTCGGGTAGGTTTTCCGGGGTGGGAGTCATGGTTTTAGGGCGAAAGGGAGGTTGCGCTCCATGGCAGCCTCACCCCATAAACTCCCGCAGGTACGGCGCGGTTTGGCTGGCTTCGGCCTGGGCTACCGTGTTTGGCACCCCAGCCGCCACCACGCGGCCGCCGTCTTCGCCCGCGCCGGGGCCAATGTCGATGACCCAATCGGAGCCCGCCACCACGCGCATGTCGTGCTCCACTACAATGACCGTGTTGCCGGCCGCTACCAGGCCTTCGAGCTGCAGGAGCAGCTTTTCCACGTCGGACGGGTGGAGGCCGGTGGTGGGTTCGTCGAGGACGTAAAGCGTATTGCCGCGGCCGATGCGTTGCAGCTCGGTGGCGAGCTTGATGCGCTGGGCCTCGCCGCCCGACAGCTCGGTGGCGGGCTGGCCGAGGCGCAGGTAGCCCAGCCCTACTTCGCGCAGCACGGTGAGGGCACGGTAGATGGGCGGCTCATCGGCGAAGAATTCCCAGGCATCGTCCACGGTCAGGCCCAGGACTTCGGCAATGTTCTTGTCGTGGTAGCTCACTTCCAGGGTTTTGGCGTTGTAGCGCGCGCCGTGGCAGGTGGGGCAGGGGGCGTACACGCTGGGCAGAAACAGCAGCTCGACCATCACAAAGCCCTCGCCCGAGCAGGTTTCGCAGCGGCCCTTGGCCACGTTGAAGGAGAAGCGGCCGGCATCGTAGCGGCGCTGGCGGGCCTCGGGCGTGGCGGCAAACAGCTTGCGCACGTGGTCGAACAAGCCGGTGTAGGTGGCCATGTTGGAGCGCGGCGTGCGGCCGATGGGCTTTTGGTCGACGCGCACCAGGCGCTTAATGCCTTCCATGCCAGCCGTTATCTGGCCGCCGAGCGTGACGGGAGCGGGCTGCGCCAGCGCGTCGGTTTCCTCTTCTTCGGGACTGATTTCCTGGCCCAGGTGCTCGGCTACTAATTCAACCAAAACCTGGCTCACCAGACTCGACTTGCCCGAGCCCGACACGCCCGTGACGGTTGTGAACACGGCCAGCGGAAATTCCACGTCGAGCCGGTCGAGGTTGTTGCGCGTCACGCCGGCCAGCCTCAGCCAGCCGGTGGGCGTGCGCGGCGGCTGGTCGGGCAGGGCGGGCGCATCGAACAGGAACTGCCGCGTCTGCGATTCAAGCACGGTTTTCAGGCCTTCGGGTGGGCCGCTGTAGAGGATTTGGCCGCCCTTTTCACCGGCGGCGGGGCCCACATCCACCAGCCAGTCGGCCTGGCGAATAACGTCCAAATCGTGCTCCACTACGAACAGGGAATTGCCCGCTCCTTTCAAGCCGGCCAGCGCGGTGAGCAGGGCCTCGGTATCGGCCGGGTGCAGGCCGGCGGAGGGCTCGTCGAGCACATACACCACGCCGAATAGGTTGGAATAAAGCTGTGTAGCCAGCCGCAATCGCTGCAACTCGCCGGGCGAAAGCGTGGGCGTGCCGCGCTCCAGCGACAGGTAGCCCAGGCCCAAATCGAGTAGTACCGTGAGCCGCGCCGCCAAATCCTCGGCAATGCGCCGGGCAACGATGGCCTGCTCCGGGTGCTGCTTGTCGTGCTTTTGTTTGTGGGCCGTGCCTTCGGCAAAAGGTTGCAGCAACGTTGCCAGCCTCTTCAGCGGCAGCCGCGACATTTCGGCGATGTCCAGCCCCGCAAACTTTACCGACAGCGACTCAACCCGCAGGCGCTTGCCGTGGCAGGTGGGGCAGTCGCTGCCCAGCATGTACTGCGCCACCCGCTTCTTCATGAGCACGCTTTGGGTGGTGGCGAAGGTGTGCAGCACGTGCCGCTTCACGCCCGTGAACGTGCCCATGTAGTTCGGCGACTCTTTTCGTTTAATAGCTCGGAGCGTTTGCTCGGGCGAGTAGCCGGGGTACACGGGCAGCACGGGCTGCTCCTCGGTGAAGAGAATCCAGTCGCGGTCCTTTTGCGGGAGGTCGCGCCAGGGCGTGTCTACGTCGTAGCCCATGCTCACCAGGATGTCGCGCTGGTTCTGGCCGCCCCAGGCCTGGGGCCAGGCCGCAATGGCCCGCTCCCGGATGGTGAGCGAGGAGTCGGGCACCATGGTTTGCTCCGTCACGGCGTATACGCGGCCCAGGCCGTGGCAGGTGGGGCAGGCGCCCTCGGCCGTGTTGGGCGAAAAGGCTTCGGCGTAGATAATGCCCTGGCCGGCGGGGTAGTCGCCGGCCCGTGAGTACAGCATCCGCAGCAGGTTGGAGAGTGTGGTGACCGAGCCCACCGACGAGCGGGTGCTGGGCGCGCCGCGCTGCTGCTGCAGGGCCACGGCCGGCGGCAACCCGTCGATGGACGTGACCTCGGGCACGGCCATCTGGTGAAACAGCCGCCGCGCGTAGGGCGACACCGATTCCAGGTAGCGCCGCTGGGCCTCGGCGTAGAGCGTGCCAAACGCCAGGCTACTCTTGCCCGAGCCCGATACGCCGGTGAACACTACCAGCGCATCGCGGGGAATGTCGACGTCGACGTTTTTAAGGTTGTGCTCGCGGGCTCCGCGCACGCGCACGAAGCCGGAGGTAGGGGAAGGCTGAGAGGCGGGTAGCGGGGGTACTTTGAGCATGTTCAATTGCGAATAAACGAACTGAGCATACGTTGAATCTGCTCAGGGGGCAGGGTAAATCCGGCTTCTATATCAAAATCGAAACAAGATTTTGCCCAAACTCCACGGAGTTAAAGGCGTTTATTTGCGGGTGAAAACGCGCTGTAAAACGCCTTCAACTCCTTGTTTGTTAGGCAAAAAGCGCCAGCACGGCGGCCGGGTCTTCCACTTCGATGATGAGCTGGTGGTAGTCCTCATCGTGCAGGTCGATGATGACGGCGTGGTCGGCGTTGGCCACGTCCCAGAAAATCTGCTGGCCTTCGAAGTAGAACGTGCCGGCCGTGAGCAGGCCGGGTACGTGGGTGCCCACGCGCCAGCCTTTCCACCAGCGGCTCACGGCTTCGGCATCCTGCCGGGCCCCCCGAATGTGGGCGCGCGGGATGGTGAGCTGGCTTTTCAGGGCCCAGATTTTGTGCAGGCCCTGCACGTTGAAAACGACGACATCGCCCTGCGGCTGTACTTCTACCATGACGAGTATTTATTGCGTGATTGAAGAAAAAGTCCCGGCCCGTACGCCGGCCGGAGCCATCATTTCGGCGGGCCGGCCGGCGAGCTGCCCGCGCATCAGCCCCCAATACACGCCACCCGAAACCAGGAAGCCCACGAACCACGCGTAGTTGTACACGGCTACCAGCGCCGGCCACACAGTGCCTTTTTCCAGTACGCCAATGATAGTGAGGAAGCCCGGCACATTGGGCAGCACGCCAATGATGAGAGCAATGATGGCGGCAGGGTTGAAGCCGTGGCGGTAGGCGTAGCGGCCGGTGTACTGGTACAAATCAGCCACGTCGAGCTGCTGATGACGGATGAGGTAATAATCCACAATCATGATGCCGCCGATGGGCCCCAGCAGCCCCGAGTAGCCCACCAGCCAGGTGAAAATATAGCCCGAAGGGTCCGCAATGAGTTTCCATGGAAAGATGAGCAGGCCGATAACGCCGGTGATGTAGCCGCCGGTTTTGAAGCTGATGCGGGTGGGCGAGAAGTTGGCGAAGTCGTTGGCCGGGCTCACGATGTTGGCCGCGATGTTGGTGGCCAGCGTAGACAGCGCCACCGCCAGCATGGCCCCGCTCACCAGCAGCCTGCTCTCGAACTTGCCAGCCAGCACCACGGGGTCCCAGATGGTCTTGCCATAAATGACGAACGTGGCCGACGTCACGACCACGCCCACGAAGGAAAACAGCGTCATCGAGGTGGGCAGCCCTATCGCCTGGCCCATCTGCTGGGCGCGCTGGCTGGTGGCGTAGCGGGTGAAATCCGGAATATTGAGCGAGAGCGTAGCCCAGAAGCCTACCATGCCCGTGAGCGAGGGAAAGAAAAACGCCCAGAACTGCGCGCTAGAGGTGAATTTGCTGGGCTGCGCCAGAATCGGCCCCAGCCCATTGCCCGCCGAGATGGCCCACCACAGCAGCGCCAGGGCCGCCACCGGCAGAAAAAATGCCTTGAACACCAGGAGCTTCCGAATGCTCTCCACGCCCTTGTGCACCACGTACATATTCAATAGCCAGAACAGGAAGAACAGCCCCGCCGGCCCTGTAGCCAGCCCCCAGCTGGCCGGAAAAATGGCCGGCAGCGTGGCCAGCCCCGGCACCCACAGCACCGCCATCTGATACAGCGCGTAGCCCCCAATCCAGGTCTGAATCCCGAACCAGCCGCAGGCAATGATGGCCCGGAGCAGGGCCGGCACATTGGCCCCGCGCACCCCAAAGCTGGCCCGCGCAAACACCGGGAACGGGATGCCGTACTGTGCCCCGGCCCGGCCATTGAGCAGCATGGGCACCAGCACGATGCTGTTGCCCAGGAAGATGGTGAGCAGCGCCTGCCACCAGTTCATGCCGCCCTCGATGAGCGAGCTGGCCAGCATATAGGTCGGGATGCACAGGCTCATGCTAATCCAGAGCGCGGCGTAGTTGCCGGTGCCCCAGGTGCGCCCGGCCAGCGGCACCGGGGCCAAGTCGGGGCTGGTGAGGCCGGGGGCGGGGGCTGAGGTAGCGATGTTCATGGCGGTTTTGGGTCGGAATCGAACAAGAAAAGAACGTCATGCCGAGCGTAGCCGAGGCATCTCGCTTGTGCAAGTAAACCAATCGATTGGATTACTGCTGCACGCGAGATGCCTCGGCTACGCTCGGCATGACGTTCTTTCTACTCATTACTCATCGCCAGAATCCGCTTACCTGCTCCACGAGCACGGGCACACTGAGGCCGCCCATCACCACTACCACCACCCAGCCGGCGGCCAGCATCCAGCGTGGGTGGCGGTAGCTGCCCATCAGGCGGCGGTTGGTGGCCGCCACCAGCACGATGCCCAGGGCAATGGGTAGGATGAGCCCGTTGATGGCTCCGGCAAAAATCAGCAGCTGCGTGGGCTTGCCGACCAGTACGAAAATCCCCGTCGAAAGCAGGATGAACACCGAGATGCACAGCCGCTCATAACGCGCAAAGACGGGATGAAAAGTCTTGAAAAACGATACCGACGTGTAGGCCGCGCCCACCACCGAGGAGATGGCCGCGCTCCACAAAATCACCCCGAAAATGCGAAAGCCCACCTCGCCCGCCGCCGAGCGGAACACGCCCGCCGCCGGGTTGTCAGCTTCCAGCACCGCTCCGTGGCTGAGCACGCCCACGATGGCCAGAAACAGCACGAACCGCATGACGGTGGAAATTACGATACCGCTCACGGCGCTGCGCGTCACTTCCGCCTGGTTTTCAATGCCTTTGATGCCCGCATCGAGCAGTCGGTGCGCGCCCGAAAACGTGATGTAGCCGCCCACCGTGCCGCCCACGATAGTGACAATCGCCGCCGCGCTGATTTTGACCGGCAGCAGCGTGTGGTGCAGCGCCTGCAGCAGGGGCGGGTGCGCGCTGAACGCAATACCCAGCGTGAGCAGAATCTTCACGGTGCCGAGAATCTTAGTAAATCCGTCGAGCATCTTCCCAATTTCGCGCACCCAGAACAGCACCAGCGCCACCCCGCAGCTGATAATTGCGCCCTGCTCAAACGATATGCCCGTGAGCACGTTCAGCCCCAGTCCGCAGCCGGCAATGTTGCCGATGTTGAACGCGAAGCCGCCCAGAATCACCATCGCCGCCAGGAAATAGCCTAGGCCCGGCAACAGCCGGTTGGCCAAATCCTGGGCCCGCAGCTCGCTCACCGTGAGGATGCGCCAGGTATTGAGCTGCGCGCCGATATCGAGCACCACCGACACCAGAATAACGAATCCGAAGCTGGTGAGCAGCTGCTGCGTGAATACCGTGGTCTGCGTCAGAAAGCCCGGCCCGATGGACGAGTTAGCCATCAGAAACGCGGCCCCGAGGCTGGCCCCGCCAAACCACCGGGCTTTGGGGATGGCCGGCCTCATTGGGCGTTGGCCGCGGGGCCGGCTTGCAGTAGCACGCCCGCCTGACGCAGGGCCGCGTGCAGGCGCTGGGCGAATTCCAGGGCGTGCGCGCCGTCGCCGTGCAGGCACACGGTATCGGCCCGAATGGCTACGTCGGTGCCCTGCCGGGTGCGCACCTGGCCCGCCTGCATCATGCGCAGCACCTGCGCGATGGCGACCTCGGCGTTGGTAATCAGGGCATCGGGCTGGCGGCGCTGCGTGAGCGTGCCGTTGGCCTGGTAGGTGCGGTCGGCAAAGACTTCGTGGGCGGTGCGCAGGCCGATTTTCTCGCCGGCCTTGGTCAGCTCCGAGCCGGCCAGGCCGTAGAGGGTGAGCTCGGGCTGCACTTTATACACGGCTTCGGCAATGGCTTCGGCCAAGGCGGCGTTGGTGGCGGCCATATTGTAGAGCGCGCCGTGGGGCTTGAGGTGATGCAGCTGGCCGCCTTCGGCCCGGGTCACTGCCGCCAGCGCGCCCAGCTGGTACACCGTCATATCAAATGCTTCTTCTGCCGAAATATCCATATTGCGCCGGCCGAAACCGACCAAATCCGGCAGCCCGGGATGCGCGCCGATGGCCACGTTATGGCGCAAGGCGGCGCGCACGGTGGCCTTCATCACGGCCGGGTCGCCGGCATGAAAGCCGCAGGCAATGTTGGCCGAGGTGATGAAGGGTAGCAGGGCCGCGTCGTGGCCCAGGGTCCAGGCCCCGAAGCTTTCGCCCATGTCACAGTTCAGGTCAACGGAGTGGGTTTTGGGCATGGGTTAGCATAGGTGGAATGGTCGGCCTCCGCGTCAACCTCACCCCCTGACCCCCTCTCCCGCGGAGAGGGGACACCGGTTTGGCGCAAATTGAGCGTTGGCGTAAATACTTGAGGGCAAAACCGGTGCCCCCTCTCCGCGGGAGAGGGGGTCAGGGGGTGAGGTTGACGTGTGCAGAAATCCCCCGCCGCAGTTCCCGCAGCCGCCGTTCCCGCGCAAGGTACAGCGCCTGCGCCTCGGCCAGCGTTACTTCCGAAAAGCGAATAGCCTGCCCCGGCCGCACCTGCGCCAGCACCGCGAAATCAACGCTGATTACCTGGGCAATTCGGGGGTAGCCGCCGGTGGTCTGGTGGTCGGCCAGCAGCACGATGGCCTGCCCGCCGGCCGGCACCTGCACCGTGCCAAACGTGACGGCGCTGGACAGCAGCTCCGGTTCCACCAGCCGCTCCAGGGTCGGGCCCTGCAGCCGGTAGCCCATGCGGTCGGCCTCGGCGGTCACGGTGAACGGCTCGTGCCAGAAACGCAGCTGGCTTTCGGTCGAAAACTGTTCGTATTCCGGCCCGCGCAGGGCGCGAATAACGGGCTCAGGACGGGGCGTGGGGCAGAGGCTGGGGCCGGGCGTCCAGCGGGTTTGCGCCCAGGCGGTTTGGCGGGTGGCCAACTGCTGTTGGAGCGCACTGCCAGTTTCCGATGGGTTTCCAATTGGCAGCTCGTCGTCGGCCCGCAGCGTCCGGCCGTGCAGTCCACCAAACCCGGCGCGCAGGTAGGTGGCGCGGCTGCCCAGCACCACCGGCACGGCCACGCCGCCCGCCACCGCGAGGTAGGCGCGGCACCCCGCCAGGGCTGGCCCGAAGGCCAGTTCCGCGCCAGCCGCCAGCCACACGGCGCGGTTGTGGCTCACCGGCTGGCCGTTGATACTCGGGGAGAGGTGCGCGCCGGTAAGGGCAATGAGGTGGTCGGCTTCAAAGCGGATTCTGGGCCCTAGAATCGTGAGTTCGAGGCCTGCGGCGTGCTCGTCGTTGCCTACCAGCAGGTTGGCCACGCGTAGGGCCACGGCATCGGCGGCCCCGCTCACGATAATGCCGTCCTGCTGGTAGCCGAAGCGGCCGAGGTCCTGCACGGTAGTCAGCAGACCGGGGCGGAGGATGCGCAGGCTCATGATAGAAGCTCCTGTTGCTGAAGCCGCGTGAATTCGGCGTCGCTGATAGGCACAAAGCGCAGGTGCTGGCCGGCCCGCAGCCGGCTGGGCGCGGCCCATTCGGGATTGAAAAGCCGCCACGGCGTACGGCCGATAAGCTGCCAGCCGCCCGGCGTGGGCAACGAGTAAATGCCCGTTTGCGGGCCCGCGATGCCCACCGCGCCGGCCGGTACCAGCGCCCGTGGCTGCGGCCGGCGCGGCGTGGCCAGCCGCGCATCGAGCCCACCCAAATAGGGAAAGCCGGGCGCGAAACCAATCATGTGCACCAGATACTCGGCGTTGGAATGCAGCGCGATAACCTGGTCCGTGGTCAGCCCGGCGTGCTGGGCCACGAATGCTAAATCGGGCCCGAACCCGCCGCCGTAGCACACCGGAATGTCCACTACGGAAGTTTCGGCCGGTGCGTCAGTGGCCGTGGCGGCGGCCAGCAATTGACGTAGGATTTCCACAACCCGCCCATATGGCTGCTGCCGGCCGTTTTCGCTCAGTTGCCACGGGTCGTAGTACACGGTGAGGGTGGTGAAGGCGGGCACGGTTTCGCGCAAGCCGGCGAAGGGCTGCCGGGCCAGATAGGTGCTAAACGCCGCGATGGCGCGGTGCGTGGCCGGGCTGATGTCGCTGCCAAATTCCAGCACCACGGCCGCGTCGCCCAGCGGATACAGCCGCACGGGGGGTAAGGCAGGGGCAGGTGGCGGCAGGACGGAACTCACGGGGCGGCGGTTACTTTTGAGACTCTCAGCACTGGTGTTTCCAATGAATCTTCGCTTTCGTAAATATGGCAGGGCCGGGGCGGTTGTGCTCACGCTGCTGGCCGCCGCCTGCCAGCGCCAACCACTGTTCCAGACCATCGCACCGCCGGCGGAGTCCCGCGTGGCAGCAGCAACTGCAGTTCCCGACCCACCCGTTACCACCGGGGTTTCGGAAACGCTGGCCGTAGCGCGCAAGCAGAACATCAGCGGCGTGGCCTATAACCTGAACCTGACCATTCCGGCCCGCAAGGCCGAGCCCATCGAAGTCAGCGAATCCGTCTCGTTTCATCTGCGCGACAACCAGCACCCGGTGCAGCTCGATTTCAAAGCGCCCACCGCCAATCTGCATAGTCTGATAATCAACGGCCAGCCGGTCGCAATTGACCACCGCAACGAGCACCTCGTGCTGCCCGCCGCTGCCCTGAAACTGGGCCACAACGTGGCCGAAATCAGCCTCACGGCCGGCGAACAGTCGCTCAACCGCAACGAGGAATACCTCTACACGCTGCTGGTGCCCGACCGCGCCCGTACCGTCGTGCCCGTTTTCGACCAGCCCAACCTGAAAGCCACCTTCACCCTGGCCCTCACCGTGCCGCTGGGCTGGCAGGCCATGGCCAATGCTCCGGTGCGCGATTCTGCCCGCGACGGCGCTACCAAACAGTACACGTTTGCCACTTCCGACAGCATCAGCACCTACCTGTTTTCCTTCGCGGCGGGCAAATTCTCGCGCCTGAACCGCGTGCTGAACGGCCGGGCCATGAGCTTCCTGCACCGCGAAACCGACCCGGCCAAGCTGCAAAGCAGCCTCGGGCCCATCTTCCAGCTGCACGCCGATGCGCTGAGCTTTATGGAGCAGTACACGGGCCTGCCGTACCCGTTTCAGAAGTTCGATTTTGTATCGATTCCCGACTTCCAGTACGGCGGTATGGAGCACGTCGGGGCCATTGATTACAAGGCCGCGACGCTGTTTCTGGACGAGGGCGCGACGCAGGACCAGGTGCTGGCCCGTTCCAACCTGGTGTCGCACGAAACGGCCCACATGTGGTTCGGCGATTTGGTGACCATGCAGTGGTTTAACGACGTGTGGATGAAGGAGGTGTTCGCCAATTTCATGGCTGATAAAATCACCCAGGTGGCGGTGAAAAACTCGAATTACGACCTCAAATTCGTCATCGACCACTACCCCGCCGCCTACGGCATCGACCGCACCGCCGGGGCCAATCCCATCCGCCAGCCGCTGGCCAATTTGCAGGACGCGGGCTCGCTCTACGGCAACATCATCTACCACAAAGCGCCCGTGATGATGCGCCAGCTGGAGCGGCTGATGGGCCCCGAAGCCTTCCAGCAGGGCCTGCGCGAATACCTGCGCAAATACGCCCACGGCAACGCCACCTGGCCCGACCTCATCAACCTGCTGGATGCCCGCACGCCCGCCGACCTCCAGGCCTGGAACCAGGTGTGGGTGAACCAGCCCGGTCGCCCCGTTTTCAGCCACGAGCTGAAAACTAGGGCCGGCAAAATCACCAGCCTCAGCCTCACCCAGCGCGCCGAAGATGGCTCCGACCGCCTCTGGCCCCAGCTGTTTGAGCTGCTGCTGGTGTACCCCGACGGCCGTACCAAAGAGCTGACCGTGAACATGACCGAGCGCACCGCGGCGCTGCCCCAGGCCGTGGGCGAGCCCGCGCCCAGCTTCATCCTGTTCAACTCAACGGGCCTTGGCTACGGCGTGTTTCCGGTAGCGCCGCAGTTGCCCGCCAGGCTGGCGGCGCTGAAAAACCCCGTGGCCCGCGCCGCCGCTTATGTCAATTTGTACGAGAACATGCTCAACGGTGAGGTCATCAAGCCGCTGGCGCTGCTGAACCTGTACCGCCAGGCCCTGACCCAGGAGCCCGAAGAGTTGAACCTGAAGCTGCTCACGGGCCAGGCCAGCGCCATCTTCTGGCAGTTTCTGAGTCCGGCCCAGCGGCTGGCCGTGGGGCCCGCCCTGGAGCAGGACTTGTGGACTGCTTTGCAGAAAAACCCGTCGGCCAACGCCAAAAAGCTGCTCTTTAAAACCTACCAGTCCGTGGCCCTCACCAAGCCCGCGCAGGTCCGCCTCTACCAGATTTGGCAAGCGCAGAAGGCCCCCGCCGGCGTGAAGCTGACCGAGGACGACTACACCGCCCTGGCCCTGGCGCTGGCCGTGCGCGACTACCCCGCGCCCGCGCAGCCCATTCTGCCCGAGCAGCTCACCCGCATCAAAAACGCTGACCGCCGCCTACGGCTGCAGTTTCTCATGCCCGCGCTGGCTCCCGACGCGGCCACCCGCGACGCATTTTTTGCTTCCTTAAAGGACGAGAAGAACCGCGAAAAAGAAGCCTGGGTGACGGCCGCGCTGGGCTACCTGCACCACCCATTGCGGCAGGCCACGTCCTCCAACTACCTGCCCGCCAGCCTGGACCTGCTCCAGGAAATCCAGCTCACCGGCGACATATTTTTTCCGTATTCCTGGCTGCAGGCCACGCTGGGGGCTTACCAGTCGCCCGCCGCGGCGGCCACGGTGCGCACCTTTCTGGCCGCTCATCCTGACTATAATCCGCAGCTGCGCGCCAAGCTGCTGCAAGCAGCCGATGACCTGTTTCGGGCCGAAAAGCTGGTGCCGTAAGTTTCGTAAGTTTAGCGGGCCTTATACCCGGCCGGTGCCATGCAGGACGACGCTTATCAGCTGCTCACGATTGCGGCCATTCATCAGCACGGCCCCAGTACCCGCACCCTTGTGCTGCGGCCCCAGCCCGGCGAAGAAATCGAGTATCAAGCCGGCCAATACCTGACGCTGGTGCGCAGTACGCACGGCACGGAAGTGCGCCGGTCGTATTCGTTCAGCTCGGCCCCGACGCTGCACGAGGCCCCGGCCATCACCGTGAAGCGGGTGGATAACGGCCTGTTTTCCCGCTGGCTCGTGGACCAGGCCCGGGTGGGCAATACGCTGCAAACCAGCGGGGCCGGTGGCTTCTTCACGTTCCCGCCCGATTTGGCGGCCTACCAGCAGATTATTATGCTGGCGGCAGGCAACGGCATCACGCCGCTGTTTTCGCTGCTCAAAACGGCCCTGCACGACCATCCTCATTTGGCCGTGCTGCTGCTCTACAGCAACCGCTCGGTGGCCGAAGCGCTGTTTCTGGATGAGCTGCAGGCCCTGGCGCGGCGCTTCCCCCGGCAGCTGCACCTGGAGCTGTTTTTCAGCAATACCCCCGCGCTCTACCGTGCCCGCCTCCACAAAGAGCTGCTCGAAACCTTGGTGGCCCGGCACGCCCCCGCCGCCCCCGCCCACACGCTGGCCTACGTGTGCGGCCCGCTCAACTACATGCGCATGGGCACCTATGGCCTGCACGAAGCCGGCCTGCCGCTGGCCCACATTCGCCGCGAATTATTCAGCACCGGCGTTGCGCCCCACGCCCCGCTGGTGCCGCCCGATACCGCGCCGCACTCGGTAACGCTCACCATGCGCGGCCAGCGGCACCGGCTGCCGGTGCAATTCCCGCACACCATTCTGCAGGCCGCCAAGCGGCAGGGCCTGAAGCTGCCCTACAGCTGCGAAGTGGGCCAGTGCGGCAGCTGCGCCGTGCGCTGCACCCAGGGCCAGGTCTGGATGAGCAACAACGAAGTCCTCACCGAACGCGACCTGGCGCGGGGCTTGGTGCTGACCTGCACCGGCTACCCCGTGGGTGGCGACGTGGCGTTGGATTTCGACGGAAGTTGACGGCTCGCCGCGCCAGCGGGCCGGCTGGCCAGGAAGGGCTGCACAACAGTGCAAAAGCGCTGATTATCAAAAATATTCCCAACTCCGATTCTCCATCAGTGCTTAACCGCCATCTGGTGGTAATTTCGGCTGGAGCGTTGGCTCATTACGCTGTTTCAGAAATTCCCTCCGATGAGAAAATATACGACTCTGGCCTTGCTGAGCGCCGGGCTGCTAACGGCGTTCCACCCGGCCCTGCCGCCCACGGATGCCCTCAAAGCCGAGGCCCTGCAGGATTTGCAGGCGCACTACGCCGAGTACCAGCAAGTGGCTCAGCGCATCTGGGGCTTCGCCGAGATGGGCTACAAGGAAGCCAAAAGCTCGGCCCTGCTGCAGGAAACGCTGCGCAAAAACGGCTTCACGGTGCAAGCTGGCGTGGCTGATATCCCCACGGCTTTCGTGGCTACCTATGGCAGCGGCAAGCCGGTCATTGGCATCTTGGCCGAGTATGATGCGCTGCCGGGGCTGGCCCAGCAGGCCGTGGCCGAGAAGTCGCCCATCGCGGGGCAGAACGCGGGGCACGGCTGTGGCCACAACCTCTTCGGCACGGCCAGCGTGGCGGCCGGCATCGAAATCAAGAAGCTGCTGAAGGAAGGCAAGCTGCACGGCACCGTGAAGGTGTACGGCTGCCCGGCCGAGGAAGGCGGCAGCGGCAAGGTGTACCTGGTGCGCGCCGGCCTGTTTGAGGGCGTGGACGCGGTGGTGCACTGGCACCCCGGCAGCGAAAACGCCACGATGGTCGGCAAGTACATCGCCAATTCGTCGGCCAAGTTCCGGTTTCACGGCGTGGCCGCGCACGCCGCCGCCGCGCCCGAGCGGGGCCGCAGCGCCCTCGACGGCGTGGAGGCGATGGACAACATGGTGAACATGATGCGCGAGCACGTGCCCCAGGAAACCCGTATTCACTACGTCATCACCAACGGCGGCAAGGCCCCCAACGTGGTGCCCCACTTCGCCGAGGTGTACTACTACGTGCGCCACCCCAACCGCGCCGACGTGCAGGCCGTGTTCGACCGCGTGGTGAAAGCCGCCGAGGGCGCCGCCCTAGGCACCGGCACCACCATGGACTATGAGATTATCGGCGGCACGCACGACCTACTCATCAACGAAACCCTGGCCCACGCCCTGCAGCGCAACTTGGAGCAGGTGGGCGGCGTGAGTTACACGGCTGAGGAAGTGGCTTTCGGGAAGAAAATTCAGGAGTCGCTGGGTGTGCCCGCGCCGCCCGTTGCGCAAGCTGCCGAAGTAGCGCCCTACACCCTGCGCGACCTGGGCGGCAGCAGCGACGTAGGCGACGTGAGCTACGTGGTGCCCACCGTGGGCCTGCTGGCCGCCACCTGGATACCCGGCACGCCCGCTCACAGCTGGCAGGCCGTGGCGTGCAGCGGCAAGGAAATCGGCAGCAAGGGCATGATGGTGGCCGCCAAAACCATCACGCTCACGGCCATCGACTTATTCAGCGATGCCGAGTTGGTCGCCAAGGCGAAAGCGGAGTTGAAGCAGAAAGTGGGCAGCTACGTGTACAAGCCCCTGCTCGGCGACCGCAAGCCGGCGCTGAACTACCGCGACTGATATCAAGGCGAAAAAGCACGTCATGCTGAGCTTGCCGAAGCATCTCTACCGCCATAGTAAATCTGATTACTTGCGCGGTAGAGATGCTTCGGCAAGCTCAGCATGACGTTTTATTTCCGTGCTCATTTCATGCTCAATCTTCACTCAAACCATCTCATGAAAACTCTGGCCGATATGGTACTGCTGGGCGACCCGCGCCTCTACGAAACCTGCGTGCCCGTGACGGAAGCCGACCTGCCCCTGGTGCCCGGCTGGGTGGCCGACCTGCACCACGTGATGCAGGAAGTGCGCGCCAAATACCACTTCGGCCGGGGCATCGCCGCCCCGCAGCTCGGCGTGATGAAGCGCCTGGTGTACCTGCACCTCGACGGCCGCCCCATCATCCTGCTCAACCCCGAGCTCACCGATTTGAGCCCTGAGCTGTTCGAGCTGTGGGACGACTGCATGTGCTTCCCCAACCTGCTGGTGCGGGTGCAGCGGCACGTTTCCCTCACCGTGACATACCGCGACGAGCACTGGCAGCCGCAGCGCTGGGCGGTGCAGGGCGCAGTTTCGGAACTGCTTCAGCACGAATGCGACCACCTCGACGGCGTGCTCTGCACCATGCGCGCGCAGGACGCGCAGTCGTTTCGCTGGCGGCCCTAACCTCCTCGGCCGCCAGGTGGCCCGCCACCTTAGCTCAGCGGCTTCTCCAGCACCAGCAGCGTTAGGGGCTGCCGGGGCGCGGGTCGGTGGGAAAGGGCTCGGTGGCTCCGGTCGAATTGTCCATCAGGAGTGGAATCTGCACCGGTAGCGCATACTGGGCGGCAAAAACCGCTAGGCCACGCTACTGAAAAATGGTGGCCGCTTCCTCGTACGATACCTGCTCTACATCTTTGCGAAAGATGTAGGCGTACACAATCCGTTTGAAATCAACGTGACCAACCAACCCGGCCCGTATCCGCTGGGCCAGGTCCGGGTTGTCGATAAAAAAGGCCGGCACCTCTTGGGCAAACGCCTTTTCCTCGGAGGGCAAGACAACCAAATCGGCTTTGTCGGCGGGACGCAACACCCAGGCCAGGTCGTGGTGGGAGCCTTCGTACATGCCATATCCGGGTACCAGTTGGTCGTGCTGCAACACCTGGAGTTTGCCTTTCAGCACTACCCGGTAGAAGTCGGCCTCACCAAAGGGCACTGTCATCGGATGGCCGGCCAAGGGTACCTGCCGTGCCACAACAAACGAATCGCGGCCCATCACAACGTGCCGCAGCTGTTCGGGCGTCAGGTTAATAGGGTCGGCCTTGCCTTGGTCTACCTGTATCGAATTACGGCTGAGTGTCTGCCACATCCGCAGCTTGCCCGCGTGGCGCGAGCCGTCCTGCAAGGTGTACCAGCCCGGCTGGTATTTTCCGTGTGCTGCTGCTTCCAGCAGGTTGCGGCGCCGTCCCTGCCCATACCCGGTGGTACTCAATAAAAGCAGGAGTAGAACAAGGCCAACGCGGTTCATTTAAACTGGTGGAAGAGATGAGTCGATTTTGGCGTAAAGTTAGGTGACGCATAGCCGCCCCTGGGCTTTTGCCATTCCTCATTGCAGCGGTTTCTCCAGCACCAGCAGCGTCAGGGGCTGCTTGGGGATGCCGTAGCGCGGGTCGGTGGGGAAGGGCTCGGTGGCCCCGGTGAGGTGGTAGCCGCGCCGCTCGTAGTAGGCAATGAGCTCGGCGCGCACGGAGATGACGGTCATTTTGCTCACGGTGCAGCCGTGCTGCCGGCCGTAGTTCTCGGCCGCGCTCAGCAGGAACCGGCCCACGCCCTGGCGTTGCCCGGCCGGGGCCACGGCCAGCATGGAGAGGTACACCACGGGGCCATTTATCTGGGCGTAGAAGCTGCCCAGCAGTTCGTTGTCGGCGCTGCGGCAGAGCAGCATGGCGGTGTCGGGCGCAGCCAGCAGGTCGCGCATTCCAGGCTCGTCAATGCGCTGGCCGTCGAGCAGGTCGGCCTCGGTGGTCCAACCCTGGCGGGCCTCTTCACCGCGGTAGGCGCGGTTCACGAAAGCGGTGAGTTGGGGAGCATCAGCGGGGGTGGCGGTGGTAAGGTAGGAGGGGTTGGCCATTCTGTGAGCGCAAAATTAATACGGAGACAAGATTTTTTAAATTATTATAAATAGTATTAAAATAATATATTTAGTTCTTATATGGATATATTTCCTATAATAATATTGATTTTAAAAGAAAAAACTTTATTTACTATAAATTAAATGAAAATAAATACTTGTAAAATTAAAAAATAATATTTCATTTGTAAACTGTCTTCTCAAGGAAATTAGAAGACAGTGCTCAATCTATTTCACTCTTATTAGCGCAATCATGAAAAAACATTCGACTTACGTTCTGTTGCTCGCTTGTTGCTTGCTAGGGCTGTTGCCAAGTGGGTATGCACAAAAAAATGGAGTTGCATCGCGGACAACGCCGACAGTAACTCCGGCCCCGTCTGCCGCGAAATTGGTCACAATGCCACTTAGCATGCGCAGCGCTGACGACCCCGAAGCACGGGCTGCCCTAACTGTGAAAAGGCTGGCAGCTGCCACGCGACCGGCACTAGCAAATCGGATGATGGCTGCTCCGGCTGCCTATGTTCGCTCTACCAATGTGCCCTGGAGTACCGGCAGATTTGCAGCCGGAGGGGAATTCGCTGCTCTCAACGGAGAAAATAGCAACGTCAGTGACATGAATGGCGCATTTGGGGCTGCAAACTGGGAGTCATTATTCTTGGAGTCCGCTTCGGCGGCTACCATATTCTCTTCTACCAGACAATTTGTTTTTCTGGAGGGCAGTGATTTAGGTGCCAACGCCTTAAACACCTTTTTGCAGGCCAACCGGGCAGTGATTGAAAACTGGGTTGCCGCCGGTGGGCACTTGCTACTTAATGCGGCCCCCAACCAAGGCGGCAATATAGGTTTTGGTTTCGGAGGGATAACCCTCAATTTCAATGGTAACTATAGCCTCGCTTCCGACGCTGGGACTGTTTCAGTCGGACATCCCATCGCAACTGGACCATCCGCGCCAGCGGGCAGTTCATTTATGGGTGTCTCCTTCTCGCACGCGACGGTATCCGGGCCAGGACTGAGTACCGTTATCACTAGCAGCGCAGGTACCAGTCTGGGATACAAAACCTGGGGCAGCGGATACGTCTTCGTAGGGGGCATGACTTCGGCAAGCTTTCATGCCCCTCTGGCCAATGCGCATAACCTACGTCAAAATATTCTGGCCTTTACTCCGCTGGTATTTTGTACCGCTCCGGTTGTGGCAGCGCCCGCCACCGTTACCACTACTACCGATGCTGGTCTGTGCGGTGCTTCGGTGAGCTTCCAGGCCACCGCCACGGGCACCACGCCCACGCTGAGCTATACGGTTGGGGGGGCGCCCATCGCCTCGCCCTACGACTTTCCGGTGGGCACTACCACCGTCACGGCCACGGCCACCAACTCCTGCGGGACCAATAGCGAAACCTTTACCGTGAAAGTGAGCGACGTGACGCCCCCAACGGCAGTGGCGCAAAACGTGACCGTAACCCTGGTAGGCGGGATGGCCAGGGTCGCGCCGGCCCAGGTGGACAATGGCAGCTCCGATGCCTGCGGCATAGCCAGCCTCGCCCTCGACCGCATGGCCTTTACCTGCGCCGACATCGGGAATAACACTGTGGTGCTGACCGTGACCGATGTGCACGGCAACGTATCGACTGCCTCGGCCGTGGTTACTGTGGGGGGCACCATTCCGGCGCCGAGCGTGGCCGTGGTGCCCGCCACCAATGTGTACACGGGCGGCGTGCCAAGCAATCTGTACATCGGCTACGGGCCGCAGAGTGCTACGCTGGTCGCCACGGGAGGCATGAGCTACGTGTGGAGCCCCGCCGTTGGCCTGAGCAACCCCATGATTGGCAGTCCGGTATTCACAGCTACCACGCCCGGTATCTTCACCTACACCGTGACTGCGACTAATCTGTACGGCTGCATAGCCACGACCAGCGTTACAATCACGGTCATCAATGCGTACTGCGATAAGAATAAGGTCATTGTCTGCCACGGAGGCAAGGAGCTGTGCATCGCGGCCAGTGCCGTGCCGGCACACCTGCTGAACCACGCCGGCGACAAGCTGGGTGCCTGCACGAGCCCGGCCCTCCGTGCGGGTATCGCCGCAGGCAACGGTGCCACCGAGCTGGCCGTGTACCCCAACCCGGCCACCGAGTTGGCTGTGGTTTCGTTCCGGGCTCCGCTCGATGGGCCGGCCCGCATGGAAGTGTACAATGAAATGGGCCAGCGCGTGGCCACCATCTACGATGGCAACGTGCTGGGAGGGCAGCTCTACTCAATCTCGCTCAAAACCCAGGGCCTGACCACCGGTCTTTACGCGTGCCGGCTAATCCTGAACGGAAAAACCGAGATGATGCGCCTCACAGTCGCGCACTAGGCCCGTTGCGGGAGCTGCAGCAGTAAGAAGTGACTCATTAAAAAGCTCCTGCATCATTGCAGGAGCTTTTTAATGAGTCGAAGCCGTGCGAATGACGAGTTTTACTCCCGCAGGTAGCCGCCCAAATCCGACACGCTCACTATGCCCAATTCCCGCGCCTGCTGGCCGCGCATAAGCAGGGCGTAGGTGTTGTTGAAGCCCAGCGGGGCCAGCCACTCCAGCCCGAAGCGCCGCCGGAATTCAGCCCGCACGTAGCTCAGCACCGCGGCCGGCCGGCCCCCCAGCGAGTCGACCACGGCCGGGCGGGGCTGGAGCAGCACCAGCAGGCCGGTGCCGGTGTATTCGGGGTACATATCGATGGCTCCGTTGCGCAGGGCCTCGAAGCAGATGGTGGTGCCGCCGAGGCCGGTTTTGGTTTGCACGGCCAGGTCAGTATTGCCGCGAATGAGGGCCGCGTACATCTCAGCGAGAATGTATTGCTCGGCAAAAATCTTCGAGCCCAGCTTCACCACCGGTGCGCCGGCCACGGCTGGGCGGGGGGCGCGCCACAGCCCGCGCCGCCGCAGAAAGGCTTCGGCAATGGCTTTGGGGTCCTGGTGCAGGTAGTCGGCCCGGTAGTTCAGGTTGGTCATGGCCGAGTCGGAAATCTGCCCATCGAGCTGGGCCAGCACGGCGCTTAGCTCGGGGTGCTGGCGCAGGAGGGCGGGGCGCACCACCGGCACGGCGTAGTAGGGCGGAAACACGCGGCGGTCGTCGCGGAGCACGCGCAGGCCGTAGGCCCGGATGCGGCCATCGGTCGAGTAGCCGTCGATAACGTCCACGTCGGCGTGGCGGGCGGCCTCGTACACCAGCGCGGGGGCCAGCACCACGCTGGGCAGGCGCGTGAGGCCATAGGCTTTGGTGAGGCCGGGCAGGCCATCGGCGCGGCCCACAAACTCGGGGCTGAACCCGGCCAGCAGCTTGCCCGTGGCGCGGGGCAGCAAATACAGCCCGCCCAGCAGCGGCAGCAGCACCAGCAGGGCCGCGCCCACCTGCCCCAGGCGCTTTGTGCTCAGCTTTTGCACGCCACCCAGCAGCGCATCGAAGGCCAGCGCCAGCCCGGCGGCGGGCAGCGCCCCGGCCAGTATCATCACCGGATTGTTGAGCGCGATGCCGCCGAATATGAATTCGCCCAGCCCGCCCGCCGCCACGTAGGCCGCCAGCGTGGCCACGCCCACGTTTATGACGGTAGCCGTGCGGATGCCGGCCATGAGCACGGGCAGGGCCAGCGGCAGCTCCACCCGGCGCAGCACCTGCCAATCGGTGAGGCCGAGGCCGCGGGCGGCTTCCACCACGGCCGGCGGCACGCCCCGGATGCCCGCCAGCGTGTTGCGAATAATGGGCAGCAGCGAGTACAGCAGCAGCGCGAGGATGGCCGGCTTCGGCCCGATGCCCAGCAGCGGAATCAGCACGCCGAGCAGGGCGATGCTGGGCACCGTCTGGAGCACGCCGGCCAGGCCCAGCACCGCCGGGGCCCAGCGTGGCCTTCTCGACAAAAACAACCCCAGCGGCACGCCCACCAGCACCCCCAGCAGCAGCGAGCCCGCCGTGAGGCCGATGTGCTGCACGGTTTGCTCGCCCAGCTTGCCGGCCTGCGCGTGCCAGAAGGTGAACAGCGCGCTTAGCGTTTCCATGCGTCCTCCTCTCGTTGCAGCGCCTCGCCGAAAGCCGCCATCAATTGGGCCAGGGTGAATCGGGCGGCGGTCGGCCCAACGCCGGTCAAGGCCTCCAGGGCATCGTGTACCGTCGTGGCAGTAGTTAAATCGAGGGTTCGACCCTCGATTTCGGTCCTCTTTGGCTCGAATTCGAGGGTCGGACCTTCGAATTCGGTCCTCTTTGGCTCGAATTCGGGCTTCGAAACCTCGATTTCGGGCCTTTCTTGCTCGATTTCGGTCCTCTTTGGCTCGATTTCGAGGGTCGAACCCCCGATTTCGGGCCTTTTTTGCTCGATTTCGGTCCTCTTTGGCTCGAATTCGAGGGTCGGACCCCCGAAATCGGTCCTTTTTTGCTCGATTTCGACATTCATTGGCTCGATTTCGGTCCTTTTTAGCTCGAATTCGGGCTTCGGACCCTCGAAATCGGGCTTCGGAGGTCCGATTTCGAAGCCGAATACTTCTTGGGCCGGGAAAACGTCGCCCAGCGTGAGGGTGCGCAGTTGCAAAGCCAGCCGCTCGGCGGCGAAAAAGCGGCGCACGAAATCATTGGCGGGCCGAAACAGCAGCTCGCGCGGCGTGCCCAGCTGCTGCACCTGCCCGGCATCGAGCAGCAGGATGCGGTCGGCCAGCTCGAAGGCTTCGGTCACGTCGTGGGTCACGAGCACCACGGTTTTGCTCCGCAGCTCTTCCAGCTCCCGAAACTCGCGCCGGATGCTGGCCCGCGTCAGCGGGTCGAGAGCCCCGAAAGGCTCGTCGAGCAGCACAATGGGCGGGTCGGCGGCCAGGGCGCGGGCCAGGCCCACGCGCTGCTGCTGCCCGCCCGAAAGCTGGTGCGGGTACTGCCCGGCGTAGCGCGCCGGGGGCAGGTGCAGGCGCGTGAGCAATGCCGTGGTGCGGGCCGCAATGGCCGCCGGCGCATGGCCCAGCAGGCGCGGCACCACGGCAATATTCTCGGCCACGGTGTAGTGCGGCAGCAGCCCCACCTGCTGAATAACGTAGCCGATGCCGCGCCGCAGCACTTCGGGGCGCTGGGCCAGCACGTCCTGGCCGTTGATTTCGATGGTGCCGCCGTCGGGCTCAATCAGGCGGTTGAGCAGTTTGAGCAGCGTGGTTTTGCCGCAGCCGCTGGGCCCGAGCAGCACCAGCGTTTCGCCGGCCCTGAGCTCGAACGAGACGTCGCGCACCACGGCGTGCTCCCCAAAGGCTTTGCGCAGGTGCGTGGCACGGATAACGGGCGGTCGGGAGTCGGGCATGGCACGGGGTTGGGAGCAAAGTAAACCCAACGGACCCATCCGGGTTTGACGCCCGGGTGGGAGCGGATGTTTCGGCTGCCGCCTACCTTGCCGCCCAGGCCATTATTCACCTACATACCCAAGCCCCTACTCATGTTGACCAAATACCTGCTGCCACTGCTGTTTCTCCTAGTGCTGCGCCTGCCCGCCGCCGCCCAGATGTACTCCACCACCGACCCGTTTGCCCACACCTTCAGCATTGTGGCGCGCGACCCGGCCACCGGCGAGATGGCCGTGGCCGTGCAGAGCCACTGGTTTTCGGTGGGCACGTCGGTGAGCTGGGGCGAAGCTGGGGTGGGCGTGGTGGCCACGCAGTCGTTCACCAACAAGTCGTTCGGCCTGCGCGGCCTGGCCCTGCTGAAAAGCGGCAAAACTGCCCAGCAGGCGCTCGATGAGCTGCTGAGCAACGACGAAGGCCGCGACGTGCGCCAGGTCGCCATTCTCGACAATCAGGGCCGGGTGGCCACCCACACCGGCAAGAAATGCGTCGACATGGCCGGCCACCAGCAGGGCGCGCAGTTTTCGGTGCAGGCCAATATGATGCTCTCCGATAAAGTGTGGCCCGCCATGGCCAAAGCCTACGAGCAAGCCGCCAAATTGCCCCTGGCCGAGCGCGTGCTGGCTGCGCTCGATGCCGCCCAAGCGGTGGGCGGCGACATTCGGGGCCGCCAATCTGCCGCTCTGCTGGTAGTGCGCGGCACCGCCACCGAAGGCCCCTGGGCCGACCGCCTCGTGGACCTGCGCGTGGACGACAGCGCCGCCCCGCTCCCCGAATTGCGCCGCCTCCTCAGCCTGCACCGCGCCTACGAGCACATGAACGCCGGCGACCTGGCCGTGGAGAAAAACGACATGCCCACCGCCATCCGCGAGTACCAGGCCGCCGAAAAAATGTTCCCCCAGAACCTGGAAATGAAATATTGGCACGCCATCACCCTCGCCAACAAGCAGCAGGTGCCCGCCGCCCTGGCCCTGCTGAAACCCATCTTCAAGCAGGAGCCCAACTGGCGCACCCTCACCCAGCGCCTGCCCAAAGTCGGCCTGCTCACCGTAACCGATGCCGAGCTAAAGCAGATTCTGGCGCTGTAATCGGCTCGGTATGCAGCGCATTAGCCCGTCATGCCGAGCGCAGCCGAGGCATCTCGCGGGCAATAGTAATCCAATTTGTTACCGACGCTGATTTTCGATTCAACGGTGCGAGCGAGATGCCTCGGCTGCGCTCGGCATGACGTTCTTTACGGGAGGTTCTACACACCTCAGATAATGAAAATTAATCTACTCCCACTCCTCGCTGCCATCTTCCTGAGCGCCTCCGCGCAAGCGCAAGCGCCGCTCACCGTTCCCAAACCCGTAGCCGCTGCGCTCGAACAGGCGCAGCCCGCCGCCATCAAAGCGCACATCGCCTACCTGGCCGATGACCGCCTGCTGGGCCGGCAAGCCGGGACCCCCGGCTACCAGATGGCCGTCGATTACGTGACGCAGCAGCTCAAAACCCTGGGCGTGCAGCCCGCCGGCGATGCCGGTACCTACGTGCAAAAAGTGCGGCTGCGGCGAGCTTTCCTGCAACCCGGGGCCACTTTCGCGGCCCGCGATGCGCAGGGCGGCGTCCTGCCGCTCACGGCGGGTCAGGACTACATCGTGTACCCCAGCCCGGAGCTGCCCGCCACCGCCGTCACCAATGCGCCGCTGGCCTTCGCCGGCTTCGGCATCAGCGCGCCCGAGCTGGGCTACGACGACTACGCCGGCCTCGACGTAAAGGGCAAAGTCGTGGTGATTGTGCGCGGGGCTCCGCGCACGTTTGCCTCCACGGTGGCCTCGGCCAGCCAGGATTTATCGGGGCTGCTGAAGGCGGCCATCGACCACGGTGCGGTGGGCCTGATACTAGCCTCGGCCCACGCCGGCGCGCTGCCCGACCTCAGGCGCGGCACCTACAGCGTGCTGGGCCCCAACGGCAAAGTAGCAGCCTCCCGCACCTTCGCCGTAGGCAGCCAGCAGCAGTTCTACGGGGCCGTGAGCGCGGCCACGCTCCAGCGCTTCCTGCAAACGGCGGCACTGGATACCACGCAGGTTTTCGCGGCCATGCGCAGCGGCAAGCCCGCCTCGGCAGCCCTGAAAACGACCGTCAGCGCCAGCGCGCAGGCCCGGTATCAGGATATTGAGAGCTTCAATGTGGTGGGCAAATTCCCCGGTTCCGATGCGAAGCTGCGTGAGGAATACGTGGTGCATTCGGCCCACCTCGACCACCTCGGCGTGGCCGCCCCGGTACACGGGGACTCGATTTACAACGGCGCGCACGACAATGCCTCCGGCGTGGCCTGCGTGCTCGAAATCGCCAACATCTACTCCCGGCTCAAGGAAAAGCCGAAGCGCACCATGCTCTTCGTGTTTGTGACCGGCGAGGAGTTGGGCCTGCTGGGCTCGGCGGCTTTCGCGGCCAACCCTACGGTGCCCAGGGCCAAAATCGTGGCCGATATCAACATGGACATGCCCACCATCATTGCCCCGCTGCTGAGCGTGGTGGCACTGGGCGGCCAGCATTCCACGCTGCTGCGGCCCACCATCCGCGCCTGCGCCTACATGGGCCTCACCCTGGAGCCCGACCCCGAGCCGGAGCAAACCCGCTTCATCCGCAGCGACCAGTACAGCTTCGTAACGGCCGGCATTCCGGCCCTGCACATCAAGTACGGCAACAAAACCGCCGACGGCCGCAACGACCTCAGCCAGCAGGTGCAGGCCTGGCGCGCCGTCACCTACCACAAGCCGCAGGACGACATTAACGGCCGATTCGATTTCGAGGCCGGCCGCAAATACGTGCAGCTCTGCTTCCTCATCGGCTACCAGGTGGCGCAGGACGCGGCCCGCCCGACGTGGAACAAGGACGACTTTTTCGGGATGCGCTACGGAAGGAAGTAGCGAGATAGAAAAAACGTCATGCTGAGCGCAGCCGAAGCATCTTGCTCGCATCGTTCAACGATTGAATTACTACCACACGCGAGATGCTTCGGCTGCGCTCAGCATGACCGTTCTTGTAGTGAGACTACAGCCTGTAGGTCCTGCCCGAAACTTTCCCCGGCGCCCAATGGGTTAAGCTTTCGTACTTTTGTAGACCCCCACGCGGCCCCGCCGCTTTTTAATTCCCCGAAAATTATGGCAGTATATCCCGAATACATGGTGGCCCCCATCCGCCAGGACCTCACCGAAGTTGGTTTCGAGCAGCTGATGACCGCCGAGGAAGTTGATTCCGCCCTTGCTTCGAATGAAGGCACCGTACTGGTAGCCGTGAACTCGGTGTGCGGCTGCGCCGCCGCCAAAGCCCGCCCGGCCCTCAAAATGGCCCTGGCCAGCGCCGACAAAAAACCCGGCAAACTCGTAACCGTGTTCGCCGGCATGGAAACCGAAGCCGTGGCCAAGATGCGCGAGCACCTGCTCCCGTACCCTCCCTCTTCGCCCTGCATCGCCCTGTTCAAAGACGGCGAGCTGGTGCACATGATTGAGCGCTACCACATCGAAGGCTCCGACGCCATGCGCATCGTCAACAACCTGCAAGGCGCGTTCGAGGAGTACTGCTAAATCACGGATTACGCGGATTTTAGCGGATTTCACGGATTTTGTAGTCGATTCTGTTCGGCTGAATGATGGTGTTTTCTGAAAGCAAAGGCCCAGCTATTTTTTAGCAGGGCCTTTGCTTTTTCCTGGGTGCTGTGTTGCGGTTTTATGCAGTTTTAAGGAATGGACTGGTTAGGGACGCGAGGTATTGTGTACAAAACGCTTGAATTTCAGGCTGGTTTCGCCGAAGTTGATGAGTAGCGCTACTTCGAGCCGGTAGGCTTTTAAATAATTGATGACCTGGGCGTGATGCAGTGGGAGCAGCTCATTGGTGGCCTTCAGCTCAACCAATACATGCTCTTCCACAAGAAAATCTACCCGGCGCGACCCAATAGGCGTCTCCTTATAAAATACCGGCAAATGCACTTCGCCCTGAAAGCCAATGCCAGCCGCCACCAGCTCGACACCCAGACTGCGCTGATAAATGATTTCCGGAAACCCACTGCCCAATTCCCGGTGAACACTCATCGCGCACCCAATAATGGTCTCAGTAAGCTTATTATGCCGGGTATCCAAAAGCATGAGCGCACCAAAAAACCAGAAAACAAAAAGCAAAAAGCAGAATCGACTACAAAATCCGTGAAATCCGCTAAAATCCGCGTAATCCGTGATTTTAGTTGGCCACTTCGCTGATGAACTTGATGCGCACCAGGCGCAATTCTTCTTCGGTAAAATCATCGCCCAGCTCCTGCATGGCCACCGCGATGTTGTCGGTGCTGGCCGACATGAAGTAGTCGTAAATCTCGTCCTGCACTTCCGGCTCCACCATTTCCTCCAGGTAATAATCAACGTTCAGGCGGGTGCCGGAGTAGCAGATGTGCTCGATTTCCTCCATCAAATCGGCCATCGAAATGCCTTTCGACGAGGCGATGTCCTCCAGCATCATCTTCTTGTCAATCTGCTGGATGACGTAGATTTTGATTTTTGAGCGGTTCACGGCCGACTTTACCACCACGTCCTCGGCGGTTTCGATATCGTTGTCCTCCACATACTTCTTGATGGCGGCCACGAAGGGCGCGCCAAACTTCTGGGCCTTGCCCTGGCCCACGCCCGACACGTGCGTGAGGTCGTGCAGCGAAGTGGGGTAGGTGGTGGCCATCTCCTTCAGGCTCGGGTCCTGGAAGAGGACGTAGGGCGGCAGGTTCTTCTGCTTAGCCACCTGCTTGCGCAGCTCCTTGAGCTGGGTGAACAGGGCTTCGTCGTGACCGGCGGCGTGTTGCCCTTCCTCCTTTTCCTCGTCGGCCTTCTGCTCTTCGTCGAAGTTGTGGTCCTTGGTGAGCGTGATGGAGCGCGGGTTTTCGATGAAATCGATGCCCTTATCCGTGATGCGCACCAGGCCCAGGCTGTCGATGTCCTTCTCCAGAAAGCCGTTGAGCAGGCACTGGCGCAGCACCGAGTGCCAGAACTGCGCGTCGCCCAGCGCCTTGCCCTGACCATACACCGGCAGGGCGTTGTGGGCGTAGCTCTCAATGTGCGGATTATTCAGCCCCAGCAGCACCTGCCCAATGTGGTTCAGGTTGAAACGGGCCTCCGTCTGCACGGTGGCGCGCAGGGCCAGGCCCACGGCCGCTTCGCCCTCAAACCGCTCCTTGGGGTGGCGGCAGTTGTCGCAGAAGCCGCAGTCGGTGTCCAACTGTTCGCCGAAATAGTGCAGCAGCTGGCGGCGGCGGCACACGGCGCTTTCGGCGTAGTTGGTCATCTCGGCCAGCAGCTGGTGGGCGTTGTCGCGCTCGGTCACCGGCTTGTCCTTACTGAATTTCTCCAGCTTGAGAATGTCGTCGTAGCTGTAGAACATCAGGCAGTTGCCTTCCAGGCCGTCGCGGCCGCCGCGGCCGGTTTCCTGGTAGTAGCCCTCAATGCTTTTGGGCGCGTCGTAGTGAATCACGAAGCGCACGTCGGGCTTGTCGATGCCCATGCCGAAGGCGATGGTGGCCACAATCACGTCGCAGTCCTCGTTGAGGAAAGCGTCCTGGTTGTCGATGCGGGTTTGCTGGTCGAGGCCGGCGTGGTAGGGCCGGGCGCGCACGTCGTTCACGCGCAGCAACTCGGCAATTTCCTCCACCTTCTTGCGGCTCAGGCAGTAGATGATGCCGGCCTTGCCCTTGTGCCCCTTCACGTACTGAATGAGCTGCTTCTTGGTGTTGTGCTTGGCGCGCACCTCGTAGTAGAGGTTGGTGCGGTTGAAGCTGGTTTTGAACACCGAGGCATCGTCCATCTGCAGGTTTTTCTGGATATCCAGCTGCACTTTGGGCGTGGCCGTGGCCGTGAGGGCGATAATCGGGACGTTGCCGCCCAAGTTGTCAATAATGCCGCGAATCTTGCGGTACTCGGGCCGGAAGTCGTGGCCCCATTCCGAAATGCAGTGGGCCTCATCAATCGCCACGAAGCTGATGGTCGACTTCAGCAGGAACTCAATAGTGTCGTCTTTGGTGAGGCTTTCGGGGGCTACGTACAGCAGCCGGACGTCGCCGTTCATGACGTCTTTTTTCACCCGATTCATTTCCGTCTTGGTCAGGGTAGAATTGTACACCTGCGCATTAACGCCGAACGCCGCGAGCTGGTCGACCTGGTTTTTCATCAAGGCGATGAGGGGCGAAATCACGATGGCCGTGCCCGGCACCACGAGGGCCGGCAGCTGGTAGCACAGGCTCTTGCCCGCACCGGTCGGCATAATCACAAAGGTGTTGTGGCCAGCCAGTACGTTCTGAATAACAGCCTCTTGCGTGCCCCGAAACTGGCCGTAGCCAAATACCTCTTTCAGGGTGTGTTTCAAATCGGCGGTGCGAGCCGGGGCTTCCTGGAGGGCAACTGATGACATAATAAGAATGCGCTGGTGTAATAGATGCAGATGAGCGGTGCTTAACGAAGATAAGCAATAACCCCTATTTTCAGCGTGAAAAATGGTGTTTTTCGTGAATTGTGGAAAACAATTTATTCACATTAACATCTGGCCCGTAGCGCTGTAGCGGGTGAACGGGAGGTATGGTATTTATCATGTTTTTTTGGGTGGTGCAAAACCTCACGGCCCGCACGGTATCGGGGCAGCGGGGTTTTGCCGTTAATTGGGTGTTGGGCAGTCCATAATTCGCCGTCGTTTCCTGTTTCAGTTTCGGGGTAGCTTCTTTCCCCCAATTTTGCAATATCAATTCGCACGTCGCTCATGCCCGATTCCCCCGCTTCCGAGAATGTTTTTAGTGCCGCCCCGACGGCCGTCGACGTGCTGACCATTGCCCGGCAGGTGCTGCACGAAGAGGCCGCGGCGCTGCTCGATGTGGCGGCCGCCCTGACCGCCACGCCCGACTTTGTGGGCTGCGTGCAGGCCATTCTGCGGCTAAAGGGCCGGGTGGTGGTCACGGGTATTGGCAAAAGCGCGCACATCGCGGGCAAAATCGTGGCTACGCTCAACAGCACCGGTACGCCCGCTCTGTTTATGCACGCCGCCGACGCCATTCACGGCGACCTGGGCATGATTCAGCCCGAGGATTTCGTGGTGGCCATCAGCAAGAGCGGCGACACGCCCGAGATTAAGGTGCTGGTGCCGCTGCTGCGCCGCAAGGGCGTGCCGCTGGCCGCGCTGGTCAGCAATGCCGATTCCTACCTGGCCCAGCAGGCTACTTACGTGCTGCACGCCCCGGTGACCAAGGAGGCCTGCCCCAACAACCTGGCCCCCACCACCAGCACCACCGCCGCCCTGGCCCTGGGCGACGCCCTGGCCGTGTGCCTGCTCGAAAGCCGCCAGTTCTCGGCCGCCGACTTCGCCCGCCTGCACCCCGGCGGCACGCTCGGCAAGCGCCTCTACCTGAAAGTGGGCGACCTCAGCCGCCAAAACCAGCGCCCCCAGGTAGCCGCCGACGCCCCGCTCCGGGACGTGCTGCTCGAAATATCCGGCAAGCGCCTCGGGGCCACGGCCGTGCTCGATGCCGCCGGCCAGCTCGCCGGCATCATCACCGATGGCGACCTGCGCCGCATGCTGGGCAGCTTTTCCGACCTCGAAAAGCTCAGCGCCCGCGACATTCTCACCCCACACCCCGCCACGATTGACGTGGAGGACTTTGCCGCCGAAGCCCTGGCCCGCATGCAACAGCGCAACATCACCCAGCTGGTGGTCACGGAGGACGGGCAGTTTGCCGGCTTCATCCACCTGCACGATTTGCTGCGCGAGGGGCTGGTGTAAGAACGTCATGCAGAGCGCAGCGAAGCATCTTTGCCGCGCAACGCAATCCAATCGACTGGATTACCTGTTTCGGGCAAGATGCTTCGCTACGCTCTGCATGACGTTCTGGTTAACTCAAGTAACTCCGATTGCGTGGCGCACGTTCTGCGCCGGCCTTACCTTTGTATCAATGAATTCAACTTACCTCATCGTAATGGCCGGCGGCATTGGCAGCCGGTTCTGGCCGTTTAGCCGCACCAATCATCCCAAGCAGTTTCATGACGTACTGGGCACTGGCCGGTCCATGCTTCAGCTTACCGTGGACCGGTTTGCGGGGGTTTGCCCGCCCGAAAACGTGTTTGTGGTGACCAACCGCGACTACACGGGCCTGGTACAGGAGCACCTGCCCGAGCTGCCCGCCGACCAGATTCTGGGCGAGCCCATCGGGCGCAATACGGCCCCGTGCATCGCCTACGCCAGCTACCGCATCGCGCAGCGCGACCCCAAGGCGACCATCATCGTAACCCCCGCCGACCACGCCGTGCTGCGTGAAGACGAGTTCCGGCGCGTTATCGGCGTGGCCGTGGAGGCTGCCCAGGCTAATGATGTGCTTATTACCCTCGGCATTCAGCCCTCGCGGCCCGATACCGGCTACGGCTACATTCAGTACATGAGCGAGCAGTCGTTGCCCGGCGGCCAGCTGCACAAGGTTAAAACCTTCACCGAAAAGCCGAATCTGGAAATTGCCCGCATGTTTGTCGACAGTGGGGACTTCCTCTGGAATTCCGGCCTGTTCGTGTGGCGCGCCGATGTCATCGTCGCGGCCTTCCACCATTACCTAAGTGATATCGCCGAGGTATTCGACGAAGGCCTGGCGAAGCTGGGCACGCCCCAGGAGGAAGAATTCATCAGCGAAGCCTACTCGCGCTGCCGCAACATCAGCATCGACTACGGCGTGATGGAAAAGGCTGACAACGTGTACGTGATGCCCGCCGATTTCGGCTGGAGCGACGTGGGTACCTGGGATTCGCTGCACCGCATCGGCCAGCACGACGAGCATGGCAATGTGGTGAGCGGCGACGTGATGCTCTACGACACCACCGGCTGCGTCATCAAAACCCCTTCCGAGCGCCTCGTGGTGGTGCAGGGCCTGGAAGACTACATCGTGGCCGAGTACGACAACGTGCTGCTCATCTGCAAGCGCAGCGAAGAGCAGCGCGTGAAGGAGTTTGTGGCAGACGTGAAAGCTAAGAAGGGCGCGGGGTATAATTAGCCCATCATTCCCCTCCTCAGCTGAAGAGGGGATGCTTGTGCGTCAGCACAAGCTGGGGTGGTTGACTTCGTTGAACGATTCCCGAACGAAACCAGAACGACCTATTGGCAAAGCTTTGCATGGCTTTACCAATAGGTCGTTCTGGTTTTCTGCTAACGGCGCGGACGGCTTCAACCACCCCAGTTGCCGCCATCGGCGGCAACGTCCCCTCCTCGGCTGAGGAGGGGAGTGTTGTTCTATTGCTGCCGCTGCCGGGCCACTTCAAACAGCATGATACCAGCCGCCACACTCACGTTCAAACTCTGAATCTGGCCGCTCATGGGCACCTTCAGCTTAATGTCGGCCAGGTTCAGCAGGTCGGGCGAGATGCCGTCTTCTTCCGAGCCCATGAGGATGGCTACGGGGCCGGTGAAATCGACTTCGGCCGCACCCACGGCTTCTTCGGCTTTCTCGGTACAGGCCACGATGGTCACGCCCGACTGCTGCAAAAAGCGGATGCTTTCGTGCAGGTTATTCTCGCGGCACACCGGCAGAATGTTCAGCGCGCCGGCTGAGGTTTTCAGGGCGTCGCCGTTGATTTGGGCGGCACCGCGGCCGGGCACTACGATGGCCTGCACGCCCAGGCACTCGGCCGTGCGGGCAATGGCCCCGAAGTTGCGCACGTCGGTAATGCGGTCGAGCAGCAGCAGGAAGGGCACTTTGCCTTCCTCAAACAAGCCAGTTACGATGGTGTCCAGCGGCGCGTAGTCAATCGGCGACACGAAGGCTACCGCGCCCTGGTGGTTTTTGCGGGTGAGGCCGTCGAGCTTCTCGCCGGGCACCAGCTGCACCGGGATGCCGGCGGCGCGGGCGGCCGTCGAAATATCGGCCACAAGGCTGTTTTTGGTGCCGCGCAGCAGGAAGATTTTCTCCAGCGTGCGGCCCGCGTTCAGCGCCTCCAAGATGGGGCGCAGGCCGAATAGCATGTCGATGCTGCGGTCGGCGGCGGGGCGGTTTTCGTAGCGGGGCTTGTCGGTGCCAGCGCCCTCGGCGCTGCGCTCGCGGAAGGGTGGGCGCGATTCGCCACGGTCGGAGCGGCCGGTGCGGTCGCCGGCGGCTTCGTCGCGGTTGTCGCTGCCGCCGCGGCCTTTGGGGCGGGCGGGGCGTTCGTCGAACTCGCTGCCACCCCGGTCGGGGCGGAACTGTTTCGGGGTGACGGGCCGGTTGGCACCATCGTAGAAGCGGCGGCCGGCTACCGGTCGGGCAGGTCGGTTGGGACGTTCGGGCCGGTCAGGGCGGTCGGTGGGGTTCTCCATTTTTCAACGGCGGCATACCAGAGCAGTTCGTACTCGGGTCGGCGCACCAATTCGTAATAATCAGGTGCAAAGGTACTCGGCCGGGGCCGGAAGGTGTAGGTGATGGGCCCGCCGCCCAGGCCACCCTCCGGATAAAACCACCGTTCCTCGCCATTGAACGAGCGCCGGACGCTGGGCGGGGCCCCCAGCACCACGTACAGCAGGCCCCGGTCGGTGAGCCAGCCGGCCTTGTGGGCGGCGAAGAGGTGGTTGGCCGCCGTCACGCGGCCGTAGTAGCGCTTTATCAGGTCGCGGCCCAGGCGCTGGTTGCCCTGGGCGATGTCGAGCCAGAACTTATCCACAGCGCGCTTGGGGTCGGGGGCGTTGGTGAGTTTCTGCCGCTCCTGGCTGGTGGTGAGGTAGCGCAGGGGCTCAATCAGCTCGGCCGCGGTGGTTAGTTTGGGGTAGTCGTTGGGGGCTACCAGTACGGCCAGCGTGCGGGGCACGGCCCCGTTCGTGCCACCCACGCGCAGGGCATACAGGCCGGGCGCATCGAAGCGCAGCGGCTCGCCGGGTCGGGTGGTGGCCGAGTCGAGTACGGGCAGGGTGCGGGGGCCGCCGGCCAGGGCGGCGGGGTTGGTCATGGGCGGCAGGGCGGGGGTGGGGGCCACGGCGTACTGCCGCCAGCGCACGGGTTGGTAGAGGCCGTAGCTATCCACGCCGAAGGTTTCGCCGGCCCGCACGTAGCGCCGCAGCAGCGGCTGGCCCACCGAATCGGTGAGCACGAAGGGCCGCACGAGCATGGCCTCGGTGAGGCGCAGCCAGGCGGTGGTGGCGGGGGGCTGGTAGTCGCCTTTGGCATCGGGCGCGGCGGTGCTCAGCTCCAGCACGGTGCCGGCGGGCACCCGGGCCGCCGCAATGCAAAAGCTCAGGCGCACGCCGCCATCGGCCTCGGGGCGCGGGTGCTGCCGGCGGCGCGGAATGCTGTCCTGCCACAGCGGCTGCTTGGCATCGAAGCTGGGCCAGGCGGCCAGGCGTAGCGGGTGGCCGGGGCCCAGGCGGGCGGGGGCGGGCAGCAGCAGGTAGAGGCGCAGGCTGTCGCCCTCGCGGCGGGTGTCCACGTCCAGGTGCGCCGCGTCGCGGTAGAGGCCGGCGTAGTCGGGGCGCGGGGCCAGGGGGGCGTGCGCTTCCCGCGCTGCCATACTTCCCAGTAGTAAAGTGCCTGCCAAGCAAAGGCCGGAAAAGCGTTTTATAGCCACGGTAAGTGCAGAGGAAGGATGTTAAGGCCCGTCAAATTAGGCATAATTCTCATCTAACGTGCCATAACACCGATTCGCTTACAGCTCCTGAAAGTGTTGCAGAAAAAAGGCCGGCCCGCGCATTGCGGACCAGCCTTCTTCTTGCTAACCCAGCGAAGAACTAGCGTGGGTAATACAGGTTCATCAACCCCAGGGCCTTTTCGCTGCGGGCTTTGTCGCCGCTGAGCTCGGCGGCGCGGTACACGCTTTGCAGGCCCAGGAGGTAGCCGCGCTGGTCGTCCTCGAACAGGCTGGCATCGGGCTTGGTGGCGTAGTAGGCCAGCATCTGCTCCGAGCGCCGGGTCATGGTGTCGAGCATCTCATCGGCCTTCTGCTTCTCGCCACCGGCTACCAGGGCGGGCACCAGTTGGGGCGAGTAGTAGTCGTAAGGCACGGCGTTGTCGGGCATCAGGGCGAGGCACTTGTCGGCTACTTCCTTGGCCTTGGCTACGTTGTTGTCGGCCAGGTAGGCGTTGGCCAAGCGGGCAAACTTGTCGCGGTAATTGGAGGGGAAGCGCAGGTTATTCTCGTCGTAGAAAATATTCGGGTTTTGCAGGCCCCGGTACTGAAACTCGTTGAACAGGCGCTTGTAGGTCAGGTCTTTTTCCACGTAGCCATCGTCGCCGCTGCGGGGGTCGTAGTTCGGGTCCTTCAGCGGGAGCAGGCGGTAGGCCATGCCTTCGAGCTGGAAGTAGGGCTGCAGGTTCATGTAGTCCTGCGGGGCCACGGTGCTGCTGAAGTAGATGGGCCGCTGCCAGTTGTTGGTGGCAATCATGTCGAGAATCACCAGGTTTTTCTTCTCGATGGCGCGCTTGCCCATGCTCCACTCCATGCGGGGCACCAGCTGCTGCTCACGCCCTTTGGGGATGATGCCGAGCTTCTTCACGGCCGCCGTGTCGATGGGCAGGAAGAAGTTCGGGGTCGGGAACGACATCATGCTCGGGCCGCCTTCCTGGTACTGCACCTGCAGCAGCGGGTTGTTGCTTTTCACCAACTCGATGAATTCCTTCAGGTTCACGCTCTGCACGGCCGGGTTGGCGGCGAAGGGCACCATGTCATTCGTGCCCTGGGCGTAAGCCTCGGCCCCCATGCTGATGGGGAAACCCTGCGAGAGGTAGGAGCGGCGCTTCATCTGGGCGATGTACCAGTCGGTGTTCAGGTACGAAAGCACGGCCACCCGCACGTCGGTGCGCACGCCTTCCACCTCCTGGGCATACCAGAGGGGGAACGTGTCGTTGTCGCCGTTGGTGAACAGGATGGCGTTCGGGGCGCAGGAGTTCAGCAGGTTTTTGGCCGAATCCACCGAGTTGTAGCGGTCGGAACGGTCGTGGTCGTCCCAGCCCTGGGCCACCATAATGCCCGGAATGAGCAGGCCCACTGCCAGGGCCAGGCCGGCACGCAGGCCGTCCGATTTCACCACTTTGCCGAATAATTCGGCTAGCCCCAGCACCCCCAGGCCTATCCAGATGGAGAAGGCGAAGGTGGCCCCGGTGAAGGTGTAGTCACGCTCGCGCGGCTCGCGCGGCGGCTGGTTGAGGTAGAGCACGATGGCCAGGCCGGTCATCAGAAACAGCAGGCCGGTCACCCAGGCATCCTTGCTGTTGCGGCGGCTCTGGAAAAACAGGCCGATGAGGCCCAGAATGAGCGGCAGAGCCAGGAAGTTATTATGCGCCGGGCTCTCGCCGATGCGGGCCGGCAGGCTCTGGGCGCTGGGACTGAGGGGCGTGACCACACCCGCCTGCTGCACGTCGGACTCACGCCCCACGAAGTTCCACATGAAGTAGCGCCAGAACATATGGCCCATCTGGTAGCGCATCAGGAAGCCCAGGTTCTGGCCCATGGTGGGCTTCACGCCGTCCTGAATATCCACCCACTTTTTGTAGTTAGCAATCTGGTCGGGCTCGTAGCTGTAGATGCGCGGCAGCAGCATCTTGTCTTCGTCGCGGTACACGGGCTCCTGCTGGCGGGGCAGAATTTCCTTGTAGGTATTGGTCTTGGGGTCGCGGGCGTAGCGGGGGGCACCCAGGGCGTAGTCCACCGGCTGGGCGTTGAACTGCGGGCCGTAGAGCAGAGGCCGCGAGCCGTACTGCTCGCGCTTGAGGTAGCTCACAAAGCTGAGCACATCCTCAGGGTCGTTTTCGTTGATGGTGGGCTTGAACGAGCTGCGAATCGGCACGATGAGGTAGCTCGAATAGCCAATGAGGATAAACACGAAGGCGAGCATGGCCGTGTTCAGCAGCTGGCTGCGGCGCTGGAACGACAGACGGAACCCGAACCAAATCAGCCCGATAAAGACAATCAGGAAGATGAACAGGCCCGAGTTGAAGGGCAGGCCGATGGTGTTGATGAAGAACACCTCGAAGTTGCCGGCCAGCGTGGGCAGGCCCGGAATGATGCCCACCAGGATGGAGCCCACAATCACCATGCTCACCACCATCACGATAATGCCGCCCTTTACCGACGGATTGGCCGTGCGGCGGTAGTAGTAGATGAAGCCCAGCGCGGGCAGCGTCAGCAGGTTCAGCAAGTGCACCCCGATGCTGAGGCCGATGACGTAGGCAATGAGAATAAGCCACTTGTCCGAGTCGGGCTCGTTGGCGTGGGCTTCCCATTTCAGCATAATCCAGACCACGGCGGCCGTGCACAGGGCCGACATGGCGTACACCTCGCCCTCCACGGCATTGAACCAGAAGGAATCAGAAAAGGCAAAGGCCAGCGCGCCCACCGCGCCCGCGCTCAGAATCAGCAGCGTCTGGAAGCGCGAGGGCTCGATGGCTTCGGCCGCCAGGGCGCTATTGCTCACGGCCTCGCGCAGCACCAGCTTGCGGGCCATGCGGGTGATAATCCAGAACAGAAACAGGACGGTGAAAGCGCTGCTCAATCCCGAAAGCGCGTTGATGAGTACGGCCACCTTGGTCACATCGCCAAATGAGAACAGCGAGAACAGCCGACCCAGCAGCAGGAACGTGGGGGCCCCGGGAGGGTGCGGCACCAGCAGCTTGTAGGAACAGGCAATGAACTCGCCGCAGTCCCAGAACGAAGCCGTGGGCTCCAGGGTAAGCAGGTAGGTGGCGGCGGCAATGGCAAAAACGAGCCAGCCAACGAGGTTATTCAGGCTTTTAAAGGAGCGCATAGAAACGAGTGAGGCACAAGGGCCCAGCGGAAACCGAGGGTAAAGTCGGCGCTGGAAATAGAAGCGGGCGAATCGGTGAAAAGGCAAAAGTAGGCAATGCACCGTTGCACCGGCGCTTCGCCGAAACCAATTCGGGCCAGAAACACAAAAAGCAGCCGAAGGCTGCTTTTTGTCAGGATACCCGGCGGAAGTGGGGTCCGCTCAATTCTGCAGGACCAGCCGCTTGGTGGTAATCACCTTGCCGTCCACGAGCAGCGTGTAGAAGTACATGCCGGCGCGCAGGTCGGTCAGGTCCAGAACGGTGCCGCCGGTGAAAGCCTCGGGCTTGAGGGCCACGCTGCGAATCTCCTGGCCGATAATGTTGCTCAGGCGCAGCTTGTAGTCGCCGTTGCCGAATTTCTGGTCCAGTTTCACGGTGATTTGGCCACGGCTGGGGTTCGGGAATACACTTACGCTAATGCCAGCCTCCTTGGCGTTGAGCGTGGCCGTGGGGGTGCGGGCAGTTACGTTGATTAAGCCATTCATGCCCTGGCCCAACGGCTGGCCCGGCGCAGCATGCAGGGAACAGTAGTAGGGGACCGCGCCCGCAGTGTTGAAGGTAATATCGGTGGTGGGCCGGCTGGCGCTCGGCGTAAACGTTGCCCAGGACGTGCCATTCTCCGCCACTGTGGGGTGAACCCCCGCTTGCCACACAAACCGCACAATGTCGCCAGTTTGAATATTAACCGTCAAGGGCGAGTAAAAATTATTGCCGACCGTGACCGTGAACGTCGTGGCGAAGGCTGAAACAAATGGGGCTGCCAAGAGTGCCAGCGCCAGAAAAAATCGAGTAAAGAGTTTCATATAAGGAGGTAAAAGAAGGCGAAAAAAATAGCTGGATTGCAAGCTGGAAAGACAAGCACCGTGCCGGGTTGCGGTACGCCGCAGCGCACCGGCGGCAATCAGCAACGGGTTCAGGCTGATAGACCGGCGAAAATGGCAAAAGTTGTATCCGGCGGGCAAAAACAACTCGGAGCCAGCCGGAAATTAGTTGTCCGGCCCATTATTTTTTCCGCAGCAGCTAAAGATAACACCCTGATGCCAAAACGGCCGGAAGGGTTGCTACACGTGCCGGATTTCCTGGAGCCCGAACCGCCGCAGCTCATTCCCAACGGCTACGGCCAGGCGGCCGTCCTCTTCCACCCCGACAATGTGGCCGCTCTGCGTGCGGCCGTCAATTAAAAATAAATGTTCTTCCTGGTAGCGGTAGAGTGCCCGCAGGTAGTCCTGGCGCAGGTGGCCCACCTGCCCGGCCCGCAGCTGCAGGTAGCGCCGCTCCAGGCTCTCGAGCAGGCGGGCGGCCAGCTCCTCGCGCAGGTAGCGCCGGCCCGTGACCTGACTGAAGGAAGTGGCCGTGCCGTTATCGAATACTTGTTGGTTGATGTTTAGCCCAATACCAATGACACTGTGCTGAATGGTGGTGCCGCTCAGGCTGTTCTCAATCAGAATGCCGCCCAGTTTCTGGTTGCCGTAGTACAGGTCGTTGGGCCATTTCAGCTTCAGGCTGGGGTCAGAACCGAGCAAGGCGGCGGCCCAGTCATGCACCCCAAGTGCCACGGCCTGGCTGAGCCGGAACTGCTGGGCGGCGGCCAGAAACCGGGGCTGCCACACCACCGAGAGCATCAGATTTTCGGCGGCGGCACCTTCCCACTGGTTGCCGCGTTGTCCCCGGCCGGCCGTCTGAAAGTCCGTAATAATCGTGCAGCCGTCGCTGGCCCGGTTTTGGACAATGAGCGTCTGGGCCTCCGAATTGGTGGAGGCACAGACCGGCAGCCAGCGTAATTGCTGGCCCGTGAATAGGGTTTGAGGGGTCACAACCACAGCCTTCTTTCGCGTATCGTTAACTTCGTGGACTTTCGGCTGTAAAGCTCACACCTAACAAGACAATATGAAAAGCACGTTGGTCCGGCAGGATTCAGACACATTGGCAGATTTGGTCGTTCGCGGCATGCAGGATAAGAAGGCATCCGACATCGTGGTGCTGAATTTGAAAGAGCTAAAAAACGCCGTCGCGGATTATTTTATCATCTGCTCGGCTAATTCCGATACCCAGCTCGAAGCCGTGGCCCGCTCGGTGGAAGAGGAGGTTGAAAAAGTAACCGGCGAAAGCCCCTGGCAGACCGAGGGCCGCACTAACCGCGAGTGGGTGCTGCTCGACTACGTGGACGTAGTGGTGCACGTATTTCTGCGCGACCGCCGCAAGTTCTACGCCCTGGAGGAGCTGTGGGGCGATGCCGACATCAGCTATATCGAGTCGGAACCGGCGTAAAATGTGCCGTCGGAAGCAAAAGAACGTCATGCTGAGCGGAGTCGAAGCATCTCTACCGGAGGAGTAAATGATTACTGTTGCGGTAGAGATGCTTCGACTCCGCTCAGCATGACGTTCAGCTTTTTTACAGCGGCTGGCTTTGTGGTAAAATAAAAACGATGCGCAGGCGTCTTGTATTTTACCGAACATTTGTTTTCGGCGCGGTGTTTTGCACGTAGTTATACCTGATTTAACTAGCTATTTTCATGTCGGATAAAAATCCCAATAACAATAAAAAGAAGAAGCCCCTGGTGCCTTCCCCGACTCCGCGTCCGGGAGTGCAGCTGTGGGTACTGGCGGGTTTGCTGGTGTTCCTGTTCGGGGTAATGTGGGTGAACAACCTGAATACGCCCGCTCGCATCAACCAGCAGCGCTTCGAGCAGATGCTGGCCGTTGGCGACGTGAGCAAAGTCACCATCGTGAGCGAAAAAAAGGAGGTGGAAATCACCCTCAAGCCCGAAGCCCTGGCCAAACCCGAATACCGGCAGGAACTCACGCGCCGCACGCCTTTTGCCAGCACGGGCTCGGTTTCGCAGTTTTACTTTCCGATAGTGGATGCCAAGCTGTTTCAGGAAAACCTGGATAAGCTCCAGTCCAACCTGCCCGCTGCCCAGCGCCTGCCACTCGAAATCGACACCCGCCAGAGCCCCGGCGACTACATCGGCACCTACGGCTTCATCATCCTGATGATTGTCGGCTTCTGGTTCCTGATGCGCCGCATGGGCAGTGGCGGTGGCCCCGGTGGCCAGATTTTCAGCATCGGCAAAAGCCGTGCGGCCTTGTTTGACGGCGGCGACAAGGTAAAAATCACCTTCAAAGACGTAGCCGGCCTCGAAGAAGCCAAAGAGGAAGTGCAGGAGATTGTGGAGTTCCTCAAGAACCCCAGCAAGTTCACCATCCTCGGCGGCAAGATTCCGAAAGGCGCGCTGCTGGTAGGGCCTCCCGGCACCGGCAAAACGCTGCTGGCAAAGGCCGTAGCGGGCGAGGCCGATGTACCGTTCTTCTCGCTCTCGGGCTCCGACTTCGTGGAGATGTTCGTGGGGGTGGGCGCGGCCCGCGTTCGGGACTTGTTCAAGCAAGCTAAAGCCAAGGCTCCCTGCATCATCTTCATTGATGAGATTGATGCCGTGGGCCGTTCGCGCAGCAAGGGCAACATGCCCGGCGGCAACGACGAACGCGAAAACACCCTCAACTCGCTGCTGGTGGAGATGGACGGTTTCGGCACCGATTCCGGCGTTATTATCCTCGCCGCTACCAACCGCCCCGATACCCTGGACTCGGCCCTGCTGCGGCCTGGTCGCTTCGACCGGCAGGTGAGCATCGACAAGCCGGACATCAACGGCCGCACTGAGATTTTCCAGGTTCACCTGAAGCCGCTGACGCTGGGCCCCGACGTGGATGCCCGCCGCCTGTCGGCGCAGACGCCCGGTTTTGCCGGCGCTGAAATTGCCAACGTCTGCAACGAGGCCGCGCTGATTGCGGCCCGCCGCGACAAGAAGTTCATTACCGACCAGGACTTCACCGACGCCATCGACCGCGTGATTGGGGGCCTGGAGAAGAAGAACAAAATCATTTCGCCCGGCGAAAAGCGTATCGTGGCCTACCACGAAGCCGGCCACGCCATCACGGGCTGGTTCCTGGAGCACGTCGACCCCTTGGTGAAAGTGAGCATCGTGCCCCGCGGCGTGGCTGCGCTGGGTTACGCGCAATACCTGCCCAAGGAGCAGTTCCTCTACAACACCGAGCAATTGGTTGACGAGATGTGCATGGCCCTCGGGGGCCGCGCCGCCGAGGAGCTGGTGTTTGGTAAAATCTCGACCGGCGCGCTGAGCGACCTGGAGCGCATCACCAAGATGGCTTACTCCATGGTGACGATGTACGGCATGAACGCCAAGCTCGGCAACGTGTCGTTCTACGACTCGAAGGGCCAGAACGAGTACGGTTTCTCGAAGCCTTACTCGGAATCCACTTCGCAGATGATTGACGAAGAAGTTCGCAAAATCATCGAAAATGCCTATATCCGGACCAAGGAGCTGCTCACCGAGCGCCGCCATGAGCTGGAAGTGGTAGCCAAGGAGTTGCTGGAAAAAGAAGTGCTTCAGCAGGAAGACCTGACCCGCCTGGTGGGCAAGCGCCCCTTCGACAACCAGACCAACTACCAGGCCCACATGGCTGGCACCGACCGCAGCGAAACCGCTTCGGAAGTGAAAGGCGAGCAAGCCGCCGCCGGTGTGTTTGGCAGCGACCTGCCCGACCTGCACCTACCCGGCGTGGACGATAACCGCAACAACGAAACGTCTGCGCCCAGTGGCAATGCCATTGCCGGGTAGTACCGTGAGCTTTAGCTTGCGATGAGCGGAGCGAGTATTTTCACCCGCGCCACCCGCGCAATGACTGAACTCGCTGCGCTCGTCACAAGCTGAAGCTTATGCTACCATTCAGAAGCCAGTCCTTTCGCGGGGGCTGGCTTTTTTTATGTTCTTACTTTTGCGCTATGTCCGAAACTTCCCGTGATTCCGTTTTGGCCCGCATCCGGCAGGCACTGGCTGCGGGCCCGGCACCCCAGCCGCCCCGGCCCGATTTCGCGGCCCCCGTGCACCCGCCCCTGGGCAGTGCCGACCCCGTGGTAGCTTTCGCCGAAAGCTTCCAGCGGGTGGGCGGCGAGTTTTACTATTGTGAGTCGCTGGCGCAGTTGGCCGGGCAAATTGCCGGGTTCCGGCAGCGGCAGCAGGTGGGCGCGCCCTACGTGTGGGAGCCCGCCATGCAGGCGCTGCTGTGGGCAGCGGGCGTAGCCTTCCGGGCCGATGAAACTGATTTCATCGCGCAGGCCGACTTGAGCCTGACGTCCTGCGAGGCACTGGTGGCCCGCACGGGCAGCGTGCTGGTATCGGCGGCCACGGCCAGCGGGCGGCGGCTGAGCATCTACCCCGACCAGCACCTCGTGCTGGCCCGCCCCAGCCAGGTAGTGAGCGAGATAGGGGAGGCCCTGCGGGTAATACAGGCCCGCTACGGCACCGAAATGCCCTCGATGGTATCGCTCACCAGCGGCCCGAGCCGCACCGCCGACATCGAAAAGACCCTGGTGCTGGGAGCCCACGGGCCGCGCCGCATCGCCCTGTTTCTGCTGGAAGAAGATGAAAATAATGGTGAATGATTAACGGTTAGTGGTTAATTCCCAATCATTGCCGCTCTTCAGCTAAGTAGGTCTGGTAAATTACTTTGCAATAAAAAAGAACGTCATGCTGAGCGCAGTCGAAGCATCTCTACCGCTTCAGCAGGGCCGTTCAGCGAAGCGGTAGAGATGCTTCGACGGGCTCAGCATGACGTGCTGATAAGTCAAACTAATTCCCACGACCTACTTAATACACCATTAACCATTAAGTTGTTAGTCATTAGTTGTCAGTTGTTAGCAGGATGGCAATCGTCTGACTGACAACTAAAAACAAGCAACTGACAACCCGTTTACTTTTGAACGACTGCTTAATCACTAACCACTCCTCATTGAAGTCCCCCCATATGCTGCCCGACCTGGTGCTGCCCCCCGGCAAGCGGGTTTATTTTGCTTCTGACTTTCATTTGGGGGCGCCCGATGCGGCTACTTCCCTGGCGCGGGAGAAGCGCATCGTGCGCTGGCTCGATGAGGTGGCGAAGGACGCGGCGGCCATCTATCTGCTGGGCGACTTGTTTGATTTCTGGTTTGAATACAAGCACGCCATTCCGCGCGGGTTTAGCCGCTTGCAGGGCAAACTGGCCGAGCTGACCGATGGCGGGCTGCCCATCACCATCTTTACCGGCAACCACGATATGTGGATGTTTGGCTATTTCACCCAGGAAATGGGTATTCCGGTGCTGCGCCACGAGGTATCGCAGCGCATTGGCAGCCAGATTTTTCACATCGGGCACGGCGATGGGCTGGGGCCGAAGGATTACAATTACAAAGCCCTGAAACAGGTGTTTTCTTCGGGGGTGGCCCAGTGGCTGTTTGCGCGGCTGCATCCCAACTTCGGCATTGGCATGGCCAACAAGTGGAGCCGCCGCAGCCGCATGCAAACCGGCAAGGACGACACGGAATACTTCGGCGACGAGGAGTGGCTGCTGCAATACTGCCGCGAGCTCGAAACGCGTTTGCACCACGACTATTACGTATTTGGCCACCGCCACCTGCCCATTGATGTGGCGGTGACTCCCGGCAGTCGCTACGTGAACCTGGGCGAATGGGTCAATTATTGTTCTTACGGCGTGTATGATGGTACCAAACTGGGCCTGCGGCATTTTGAAAAGTAAGCACGAGGTAGAGACGCAGCATCCTGCGTCTCCGGGACCGCGCCGTTGGGGTATCATTTCCACGGTGCGGTCCCGGAGACGCAAGATGTTACGTCTCTACCTCGTGCTATTCTGCTCGTTTAACAGCATTGCTCACGCCCAGGTCACGGTGCCTTCGGCGGCTTCCACCGCGCCGGCGGCCCAGCAGGCCGTGGCCCCGGTGCAAGCTGCGCCGCCCGCCGCCGACGTTGCCACTGCCGCCACGGCCACCCCCTGGAAACTGCTACGCTTCATCAAGCTGCCGAACCCGGGAGCCGCGTCCCTGGACCGGCGCGGGGCGCTCTACGTGGCCGATGCCGACAATAACCTGCGCCAGTACGGCCCCGAAGGCCTGCCCCTGAACACCTACGCGCCCGCCCAGCCCGGCCACGTAGCCCAGGTGGAGGCCTGGAACGTGACCACCACGCTCATATTTAATGACGACCGGCAGCAGCTCGTGCTGCTCGACCGCTTCCTGGCCCCCATCGCTGAAGTACGGCTCGCTGACTACCTCGATGGCACCGTGCGCGTGGCCACCCTGGCTCCCGACAACCTTATCTGGCTGCTGGATGAGAGCAACCTGGTGTTGCGCGAGTTCGACCCCAACACCCTGCGCCTGGTGCAGAACACGCCGCTGGACTTAATCATCGGCCGCTCGCGCCCCGATTTTCGGTTCATCCGGCAATACCAGAACAACATCTACCTCGTAGACCGGCTGCATGGTATTTACGTTTTTGATAACCTGGGCAATTACCGTAAGCAACTGCCTTTTCCCGGCTTAACCTACATCGGCTTTCGGGGCGATGAACTTTATCATTTCGGCGATAGTGGCCTGTATTTCTTCGACCTATACCAGTTGCACACTCGCGTAGTGCCCTGGCCCGCCGGCGTAGACCCTGGCGCGGTGCGGCAGGTGCTGGTCGGAGAAACGTACGCGTACATTTTTACGGCGGCGGGAGTAGCAGTTTATCAGCTTTAAAAGCGGAATTCATAGTCGAGCTTCTCGGGGGAAATGGCTGACTGGCAACAACCTGAACCACTGGCCGGGCGTTAGGGATAAGAGATTTTTTTCTCCACTTACTGCCTGCTGCTTATGAAAGCTCTCCGAATCCACGGTGCCAAAGATGTCCGCGTTGACAATGTGGACGACCCCGAAATCAAAGAATCGCGCGACATTATCCTGCGCGTAACCAGCACGGCCATCTGCGGGTCCGACCTGCACATCTACAACGGCAGCATTCCCCAACCCCACCCCATGACTCTGGGCCACGAGTTTATGGGCATTGTGGAGGAGGTGGGCAAGGGCGTGAAGAACCTCAAGCGCGGCGACCGCGTGGTGGTACCCTTCCCGGTGGCCTGCGGCCATTGCCTGTTCTGCAACCACGACCTGCCCGGCCACTGCGAAAACTCCAACCCCGACCATTACGGTCCCGAAGGCGGCCTGATGACCGAAAAAGGCGGCGCCCTGTTCGGCTACACCGACTTGTACGGTGGCTACGACGGCGGCCAGGCCGAGTTCGTGCGCGTGCCCTACGCCGACTTTGGCCCCCGCAAAGTGCCCGACAACCTCACCGACGACCAGGTGCTTTTCCTCACCGACATCTTTCCCACCGGCTACACCGGCATCGACTGGGCCAATGTGAAGGGCGGCGAAGTGGTGGCCATTTTCGGGGCTGGCCCGGTGGGCATTATGGCCGCCAAGAGTGCCTGGCTGCGCGGGGCCAGCCGCGTTATCATCGTCGATACCCAGCAGTACCGCCTCGATTTGGCCAAAAAATCGGCCCGCGCCGAAGGCATTCTCTGGGACAACCAGAAACAGGTGGTGGACGAAATCCGGGCCATGAGCAAGGGCTACGGGGCCGACGTGTGCGTGGAAGCCGTGGGCTTCGAGCCCGACCGCAACCTCGCCGACCGCGCCAAAGCGGTTATCAACCTCGAAAAAGGCTCCGACAAGGTGCTGCTGGCCTGCATGAGCGCCGTGCGCCGCGGCGGCTTTGTGTCGGTGCTGGGCGTGTACTCCTCGCCCTTCGACAATTTCCCCATCCACCAGTTCTTCGACAAGGGCATCACCCTGAAAGGCGGCCAGGCCCCCGCTCACAAGCACATCGACAAGCTGATGGGCCACGTAGCCAACGGCGACGTGCGGCTCGACGACATCATTTCGCATCGCCTGCCGCTCTCGCAGGCTCCGCACGCCTACGACATTTTCCGCAACAAGAAGGATAACTGCACCAAGGTGGTGCTGAAGCCCGGCGAGTAAACAGGCGGTGCCGTTCTCAAGGCCGTGGCTCGCTTTGCGGCGGCCAAAAAAGCGGCCGAGCCATATCGACCGCCAACTGCTTTGTGAAACGCCCCGGCCAGTCTGGCCGGGGCATTTTTCGTTTTAGTAAGAATACCTTTAGGGCTCACGCACACTTCGTTCATAATGGATTGTTGGGCCCGTTGGGTTTGGGCTGTGTTGCTGCTGGTGCTGGCCTACGCCAACAGCCACGCACAGTCAGTCTTGTTCGTACCCGTGAAAGAAAAGGCTTACGTCTCATCGGCTACCGTAACCACCCTGGCCGGTGCCGCCGATAAAGGCAACGTCGATGCCGTGGGCACCGCGGCCCGGTTTGGCTACCCCATGGGGATTGCAGTCGCTCCCGATGGCACGGTCTACGTAGTAGACGACGAAACCCAGACGGTTCGCAAAATCACGCCGTTGGGCGCTGTGACGACCGTGGCGGGGCTGGCGGGCAGCAAGGGCAGCGCCGATGGACTGGGCGTAGCGGCCCGCTTCTACCATCCGGTGGGCCTGGCTCTGGATGCCAGCGGCACCTTATTCGTGACCGATGCCGATAACCACACCATTCGGAAATTAACGCCGGCCGGGCAGGTGACCACCCTGGCCGGTACGGCTGGCCGCAAGGGCAGTGCCGACGGCACGGGCGCGGCGGCCCAGTTCAACCTGCCACAAGGCGTAGCGGTAGATACCCACGGCACCGTATACGTAGCCGATACAGAAAACCATACGGTGCGCAAAATCACGCCGGACGGTGTCGTGACCACGCTGGCGGGCACGGCGCGGCAAAAGGGCAGCGCCGATGGCTGGGGTGCCGCTGCCCGTTTCCATCACCCTGCCGGTGTGGCGGTAGACGCCAGCGGCAATGTCTACGTAGCGGATAATGGCAACCACACCATTCGCAAAATTACGGCAGCTGGTGAGGTAACTACCCTGGCCGGCCGGGCGAGGGGCCACGGCGGCACCGACGGGCCGGGTAGCCAAGCCCGCTTTCTGTTTCCGGCCGGCGTAGCCGTCGATGCAATCGGCAACGTGTACGTGGCCGACCGTGCAAACACCACTATCCGTAAAGTTTCGTCTACCGGCGATGTCTCGACGCTAGCGGGCTCAGTTCTGCGTATTGGTTACGTCGACGGCCCGGGCCCAGATGCACGGTTTGTTGGACCCTTCGGCATTGCCCTGGATGCCGCCAGCAGCACCCTGTATGTGACTGATGGCCCTACCGTGCGAATGATAAAGTGAAATTCGCGGGCCATGCCAGCCCGGTTAGTTAACCTTTTTGCGCCCGGTCTTTTCCTCGCCTAAACGGAATGTATTTGCGGGACTCCAGCTCTTCGGCGGCCCGGACAAAGCGCCGCTCCATGCATGGATAGTCAGCCGACTGGCTTGCTCAACTGGTGGGTCTGCGGCTCATGAGGAGGATGCCACGATGGACTTGGACCACCCACTTCCTTATCTTTGGATAGAAGCATGCTACCCCAAAGCATTTACCCCACCCAATCAACCACATGAGGCAAAAAACGGCTCGGCGAACCAGGGATTTTGCGTTGCTAAATCGGCGGTGGCGCATCGGACGCTGGCTGCTGGCATTGCTCCTGTTGCCACAGGTGCTTTCTGCTCAAAGCCCTGCATCCCGCGTCACGCTCCCCAAAATCGCTCCCGGGCTGCAAACGGCCGCCGCCCAGCGCACTACCCGCACCGTGCGGGTGAGCGTGCGCGACAAAGCCGCCTTCCAGGCCTGGGCGCGCCAAAACCTGCCGGCCGCCCGGGTATCCCAGCCCAGCGCCTCACCCCATACCCTGAGTGTTACCGGCCTCAATGCCACGGCGCTGGCCCAGCTCGTTGCCTGCCCGTGGGTCGATTTCGTGGATGTCCCCGACCGCCGCGCCCGCGAAGAGCGCCGCCTCAGCAACTCCGATTTGTCAGTCAACGCTATTTCGGCGCTGCACGCCCGTTTTCCGCAGCTTCGGGGGCAGGGCCTCACGGTTTCGGTGAAAGAGCAGCCCTTCGACCCGAATGACATCGACCTGCGGGGCCGAGTGGTCACGGCCGGCACCTTTCCGGGTCCGGCTTCGGACCATGCCACCACCATGGCCACGCTCATCGGCGGAGCCGGCAACTCTGACCCGCTGGGCCGGGGCGTGGCCAACGCCGTGCGGCTGGCTACCTCCGACTTTGCCCGCTTGCTGCCCGACGACGGCCCGCAGCTGACCCAGGCTGGCGTATCGGTGCAAAACCACTCCTACGGGGTTGGTATCGAGAATTATTACGGCGTGGAGGCGCAGGAATACGACCGGCAATGCCAGCAGTTTCCCGCGTTGCTGCACGTTTTTTCGTCGGGCAACGCCGGCATACTGGCTAGCCCCAGCGGCACTTATCAGGGCATCGCCAGCTTCGCCAACCTCAGCGGGCAGTTCAAAATGTCGAAAAACACCTTGGCCGTGGGGGCCACCGACCCCAGCGGGCAGGTGTCCGCCCTCAGCTCGCGGGGCCCGGCTCACGATGGCCGTGTGAAACCCGAGCTGGTGGCCTACGGCGAGGGCGGCTCCTCCGAGTCGGCGGCGCTGGTGTCGGGCGTCAGCCTGCTTTTGCAACAGACTTACCGCGACCAGCACAACGGCGCGCTGCCGCCCGCCGCGCTGGTAAAAGCGGTGCTCCTGAACAGCGCCGATGACTTGGGCTGGCCCGAAGTAGACCACCTCAGCGGGTTTGGTCAGGCCGATGCCCTTGGGGCCATTGCTACCATGCGCAATGGCCAGTTCTTCGGCGGCACCGCGGCTCAGGGCACCGACCAGGTTTTTACCCTGACCGTGCCCGCCGGCCAGCAGCAGCTAAAAGCCACCCTGGTCTGGAGCGACCCCGCCGCGCCCGCCAATGCCGCCCGCGCCCTCATCAACGACCTGGACCTGGAGCTGGTGGCCGTGGGCAGCGGGCAGCGCTGGCGGCCGTGGGTGCTGAGCACCTTCCCGCGCGCCGACTCGTTGGCCCTGCCCGCCCGCCGCCGGGCCGACCACCTCAACAACGTGGAGCAAATCACGCTGGCCCTGCCCGGCGCGGGCACCTACGAGCTGCATGTGCGCGGCTTTGCCGTGTCGCAGGGCCCGCAGGCTTTCAGTCTGGCCTATGAAATCAACGCGCCGGGCCTGACCTGGGTGAGCCCCGCCCGCCCCAATAACCTGAAGCCCGGCACCCCCACCACCCTGCGCTGGCAGTGGAGTGGCCCCGCCGCCACGGCCCGCCTCGAATACCGGCCCGTGGGCCGCCCCCAATGGCGCGAGGTGAACCCGGCCGTGGCCCTGGCAGCCAATCGGTTTGCCTGGGCCGTGCCCGATACCACCACGCTGGCCCAGCTGCGCCTGGTGGCCGGCAGCAGCGTCTTTGTCTCCGATACATTTTCCATTGTGCGGCCGCCGGCTCTGCAAGTGGGCTATACCTGCACTGACGAAACCTTGCTGCATTGGCCCCGGGTGCCTGGGGCCGGCACGTACCAGCTCTACCAGCTCGGGGGAACCTACCTGATGCCTTTTGCCCAAACGACCGACACAGCTTTCGTGCTCAACCGCAGCCAGATGCAAACGCTGTACTACGCCGTTGCTCCCGTTTTGCGGGGCCGGGCAGTAGCTCCAAGCCTCACCATCGATTACAGCAGCCAGGGTACGGCATGCTATTTCCGCTCCTTTTTGGTGCGCCAACTGGTTGATGAGGTTGTGCGCTTCGACGTGGTGCTGGGCAGCGTGTTCCGCCTGCGCTCGGCTACGCTGGAGCGGCTGGGGCCGGCCGGCTACCAAGCCGTGCAAACCCTCACTCCGCTCACGCAAACCACCTTTGCATTCTCCGACCAGCCGCCGACTGCCGGACGCTACCTCTACCGCGTGCGGCTGGACAATGTGGCCGGGCAGCAGTTCTACAGCAACTCCGAAGAAGCCTTCCTGTTGCGGGCCGGTGCCGCTCAGGTCTACCCCAATCCGGTGCCCGCCGGCGAACCGCTAACCCTGGTAGCCAACACCATCGCCCCGGTGGCCATCCGCCTCTACGACGTGCTGGGCCGGTTTCAGCGCGAAGTAGTCGTCAACGGAATCACTAATCAACTCGATACCAACGGCCTGAAGCCGGGCTTGTACCTGCTGCGCGTGCAGCTCGATAACCAGCCCGAACAGACTATCCGAGTCGTGATTCAGTAGCCTACCCTGGCGGCACATGCCCTAGCCAACCGCACAAAAAAGCCCTTCCGACATCGTAGTCGTAAGGGCTTTTGAGTTTTGGGGAAGACGACGACTTGTGAGAGTCGGGGCTGTTTTAGTGCGTTTCGCTTGGCGATTAATACACTGTCTTCAAGGCAATTACGTCATTGGCGTTGAAAGGCCGGTTGACGCCCGAGCCGATGCAGGCCAACATGAACGAGTTGGGGTCGGCGGCGGCAGGAGTGCCGGGAATCAGGATTGCCCCCACCGTGCTAGCGCCTTCGTTGCTAACCGAACCACCGCAGCTGTAGCTCCGGTCCATGTAATCGGTGTGGCGGAAGCCGATGCAGTGGCCCACTTCGTGCGCCAGGATGGTGGCGATGTACGTAGTAGGATTGGCCGTGCCAATGGCACCAGAGTTAATCAAAACCTGGTTGTGGGGGTTGCCGGTGCTCGTCGGGAAACCTGCCGAAGCCAGATACCGGGCGCTCTTGGGAGCCTGGGCCAGCGTGATGTTCCCGCCCGATGACACGCGCGACATCGTCAGCGTCAGGTTCTCGGCGTTGTAGCGCCGGATTAATTCGTCGGTCGCCGTCACGTAAGCCGCCGGCAAGGCCGTCGATACCGAAATCGTAATGTTGCGGCCGGCCCCCGTGTTCACCAGGTTGGTGGTACGGTATTGCTCTTCGGCACCCACGCGCATAAGCGTCACCGGGCTGGGGTTGGCAAGGTCTTGCTGGCTGAGGAAAATGTCGCCCTCGACAACGTAGCCGCCCTCAACGGCAGTAGCACCCTGTGTGGTGAAGCCTAATTGCTTAATTTGGCTCAGCACTTCCTGAGATACTTCATCGGATTTGGTTACCGATTCGCCCTCTTTGGAGCAGGAAGAAAAACCGAGTGCGGAAATAAGGCACAGGCCGGCGGCAAGCAGGTTTTTTGTAGTCATGAGAATGGAGGAATTGAAAACAGGGAAATGGTGACGCTAAGAAGAGAGACGTGATAAGTACCATCGTGCAGTACTCAGCTATTTTTTCGGGAAGCTAAAAGACCCCGGCTCGGTAGAGTCAGGGTCTTTGACTATCAGAGCGTTGTGCTAGTAAAAGCGTCGGCTAGTACACGTAGCGCAAAGCGGTTATGTCGTTGGTGTTGAAGGGGCGGTTGCCGCCGCTGCCGATGCAGGCCAGCATCCAGGAGTTGGGGTCGTTGCCGGTAGGCGTGCCGGGAATGTAGATGGCCCCTACCGTGCTGGCGCCTTCGTTCACGGCAGCACCGCCGCAGCTATACTGGCGGCCAGCGTAGTCGGTGTGGCGGAAGCCGATGCAGTGGCCTACCTCGTGCGCCAGGATGGTGGCGATGTACGTGCTGGCGTTGGCGGTGCCAATAGCGCCGGAATTTACCTGCACCAGGTTGTAGGGGTTGCCGCCGGAGGGGAAGCCGGCCGAGGCCAGGTAGCCCGAGCCCGCAGGAGCAGCCGTCAGTACGATGTTGCCGCCCGAAGTAACGCGGGTGAAGCGGATAAGCAGGTTTTGTGCGTTGTAGCGACTAATCAGCTCGTCGGTAGCCGTTACGTAGGCCGACGGGAGCGAAGTAGAAACGCGGATGGAAACGGTACGGCCCGAGCCCACGCTCACCAGGTTGGTGGTGCGGTACTGCTCTTCGGCACCCACGCGCAGCATCTGGTATTCGGGCTTGGCCGCCAGGTTCTCGGGGGTAATCAGGATATCACCTTCCACCAGGTAGCCACCGTCCACTTTCTTGATGTCCTGCGTAGTCAGACCCATGTCCTTGATTTGGCTCAGGACGGTTTGGGAGATGGAATCTTCGGCGGGAGCTACGGTTTCCTGCTGCTTGGAGCAAGACGAGAGCGCCAGCACCGAAGCAGTGCAGAGGGCGGCGGTGGAGAGAATATTTCTCAGTTTCATAAGCTTCTGGGGGTTGGTTGATGAGAGAAATTGTTGAAGAATATGTGCAATTAGAGTAAAATAAATGTAATCAACAACAATGATTTAGGAGTAAAATTGAAAATAATTCAAAAAAACGCATTCACTTCACCCAATCTACATTTATGATTATCCCGATGACGTGGTTTTGCCAAAATTTTGTACGTAGTTTCCGGGGCAGGCTTGGGCGGGAAGCCCGGTTCATCGGATGTTTCCGATGCTCGCTGGATGGGCGGTTACTGCCAAGCTTTGCGGCTTGTGGGCACCCGAAGCTGCCTAGCCGATTTGCGTATCTTTGCTAGTAACCGAACTTTCGCGGGAAACACATTTTCCCCTCAACTATATAATTTCTGACTAGTGGCTTGTTCATCATGTTCTTCCGGCGGGGGCTGCGGCACCAAGCCGGGCGGCTGCAAATCCAACGGGGGCTGTAGCACCGGGGGCTGCAACCGCCTCAATGTATTCGACTGGCTGCAGGACGTAGAAGTGCCGGACTCTTTCGCGGGGTTCGATATCGTAGAAATCCGCTTCAAGGGCGGCCGCAAGGAGTTCATGCGCAACGACCTGCGCCTGCCCCTCGTCACCGGCGATGCCGTGGTGGTAGATGCCGCCGGCTCGGGCTGGCACCTGGGCCACGTAAGCCTGAAGGGCGAGCTGGTGCGCCTGCAAATGCGCAAGAAGAAAATCCCCACCGACTCCAAGGAAATCCGCAACATTCTGCGGGTAGCCACCGACGACGACAACCAGCGCTGGGAAGCCGTGCGCGACCTCGAAACCGGCACCATGTTCCGGGCCCGGGCCATGGTGAGTGAGCTGCGCCTGCGCATGAAGCTGAGCGACGTGGAGTATCAGGCCGACCGCACCCGCGCCCTGTTCTACTACTCGGCCGAGGACCGGGTCGATTTCCGCGAGCTTATTCGCCGCCTGGCCGACGAGTTCCGGGTGCGGGTCGAGATGCGCCAGATTTCGCTGCGCCAGGAAGCCGGCCGCATCGGTGGCATCGGAATTTGTGGGCGAGAGCTGTGCTGCTCTACCTGGCTCACCGACTTTAAAACGGTGAGCACCACCGCCGCCCGCTACCAGAACCTGAGCCTGAACCCCCAGAAGCTGGCCGGCCAGTGTGGCCGCCTCAAGTGCTGCCTCAACTACGAGCTCGACGCCTACCTCGATGCCCTAAAGGATATTCCGCAGGTGCAGCGCCCGCTGCAAACGGCTAAGGGCGAGGCGTTTTTGCAGAAAACCGACATCTTCCGCCGGCGCATGTGGTTTGCCTTCAAGGGCGACAACAACTGGGTGATGCTGGACACCTCCCGCGTGCGTGAACTGCTGGAAATGAACAAGCGCGGCGAGAAAATCGAAAGCCTGATGCCGCCCCGCGAGGAAGCGCCCGAGCCCGAAGTGTCGGCCATCGTGGAAGGCTCACTCGACCGCCTCGACGACAAAATCAAGTCGGGTGCCAAACGCTCCAAACGCAAGAAAACCCGGGGCGAAGGTGCTCCGGCCGAAGCCCGCGCTCCGCGCGAAGGCCGCGAGCCCCGCGCCGCCCGCCCGCCCGGCGCTGCGCCCGGCCCCGAGGCCCCCCGGGAGCCCCGCGAAGCCCGCCCACCCCGCGAGCCGCGCGAAGGCCGGCCCACGCGTGATGGTCGCCGTCCGGCCGGCGCGGCCCCCGGTGGCCCCCGCCCCCCCGAGCAAATGGTGAGCATAGGCTCCGAAAGCACCGAAGGCATTGCGCCCGCCGGCGGCGATGCACCCGAGCAGCGCGGCCGGCGCGGAGCCGCCGCCCGCCCTCTCAACCGCCGCAACGGCCGCAACGGTCGCGGCGATGCGCCCCGCCCCGAGGGCGAAGCCGGCGAGCCCCGGCCCGAAGGCAGCGGCCGCAACCGCCGCTCCGAGGCCCCCCGCCGCCCCGATGCCGCGGCTACCCCTCCGCCCAATGCTGACGGCAGCACCGAGCCCCGGCCCCCCCGCGAGGGTGGCGAGCGGCGCGGTGGCCGTAACCGGCGCGGGGGCCGGGGCCCCGCGGGCGAAGGCGGGGCGGGCGAAGGCGGGGCGGCATCCGGCCCCGCACCTGCCCCGGCAGGCGCGTAAGTCCGTATTGTGCAGGTTTTGAATGCTAAGTTTTATGAATCAGTATTTTAGATTGCGCGTGGCGCTGTTGGGCGGGCTGTTGGGCCTGCTCACGGCCTGCGACCCCAACCGCGTATTTGAGCAGAATATCGACTTTCCGCAGTATTCCTGGGATGTGCAGCAGAAGCCAGCCTTCACCTTTGCCATTGAGGACACGGCCGCCCGCTACGACATCTATTTCAACGTGCGCCACGCCTCGGCCTACGGCTACTACAACCTCTATGTGAAGCATAGCCTGACGGGCCCCAAAGGTGCCGTGGGGCCGCCGCTGCTGCACCAGATGCTGCTGATGGACCCCAAAACCGGCGAGCCCAAGGGCAGCGGCACCGGCGATATCTACGACATGCAGCTGCTGGCCCTGCCCCGGCAGCGCTTCGCCACGCCCGGCAACTACACCCTGACGCTGGAGCAGTACATGCGCCAGGCCCAGCTGCCCGGCCTCATGGCCGTGGGTATTCGAGTGGCCAGGCACGAGGCTGGCAAGAAGTAGAATAGCCGACTGATATCCTGAAAAAGCCGTCTCCGCACCTGGTGCAGAGACGGCTTTTTCGCGTTTAATCAAATTCGGAAAGCAGCGCACGGGCTGGTAAACACCACCTTTTGCGTACCTTAAAGTAATGAATAACGACTTGGTTATAAGGCGTTATTGCAGCCGGGTAACGTCCACGGCATTGGGGCCTTTCTTGCCAGCCTTGATGTTGAATTGCACCCGGTCGCCTTCCTGAATTTCGTGGATGAGGCCGGTTTGATGCACAAATATTTCTTCTTGATTGTCGTCGGCCAAAATGAAGCCGAAGCCTTTAGTGTCGTCGAAAAACTTAACGGTGCCGGTAAGCATGGGCATTGGGAGTGGGGGGTAAATAGGAATTGAGCGTTGCGTTGGCGCAGCCGTGGGCCTGCAAAGTAGCAAGTACATGCGGGAAGCGGCAAGGCGCGGCCCCACAAAGGTAAAATTGCGTTGCCGAACTATTGGCCTTGGTCTGCCTGAGCGGCATGCTATTGCCTGGGGAAACCACTGGGTTAGCGTCTCGTATAGCAATTAACAGCCCTTGAGGGCATCACTCACGATTCTTTTGCACGTCATGGAAAACGAACCCATCAACCTGAATACTGAGGAAAACGACATCGCGGGCAATCGCATCAATGGCCCCGTGGGCAATACCGCGGCCCAGTCCGGCCGGCCCGGTACTGGCACGGGCCTGCCCGGCGGGCCTCCCGCTGCCGCCACTGCGCACCCCGCTTCCGCATCGAGTGAGGCCCTGGCGGCCGCCGAAACGAGCATGGCCGATGGTGCCATAGACGAGCAGGGCGGCCCGCGCGAAAACCAGGAAGCCAACCCCGAGCGCCTGAAACCAAGCAGCGGGACCTACGGCGGCAATTTTGGCAACAGCACCCAGGGGAGCTTTAATGACCAGCCCCGCCGCGAAAATCAGGACAGCGACCCCAACCGGGGCGAGTTTGGGGCTCAGGACTTGGGCGGCACCACCCACGGCGGTTTCGGCAACCAAAACCGGGCCGCCGACTACGAGCCCCGCAATTCGGCCGAAGACCAGTACTACGGCGGTGCCGGCGCACCCGGCCACCAGAATAATGCCTACGAAGGCCGCGACGAGCGCCCCGACAGCCGCACCGAATACGGCTTCGCAGCTGGCGCGGCCCCCACCGCCGGTGCCTTTGCGCCGAACTCGAACCAGAATGACAACGGCGCCGTGCCCGGCCCCGATAGCGGCTACGCCAACGACTACGGCCACACCTCGCTGCGCGGAGAGACTGGCAACGCCACTGCCGGCCCGGAAACCGGCCAGCGCAACCAAACCGAAGACTACCTGCCCACCCAAAGCGCCCCCGATGCCCAGGGCCGCCAGCCGGACGCCCAGGCTGACCAAAGTACCAACCTGGCCGGTACGCCCGGCCCGCGCTCGGCTGGTGCCGAACAGCCCGCGCCCGACGAGCGCACCGGCTACGTGCAGGCTCCCAGCGGCGACTCGGCCCAGGGACTGGGCTCACGCGGCGGCTCCTACAATGATGCCTACGACGACAGCCAGCCCGGCAGCACCGCCGGCTCGCCGGCCAAAGGCGACCAGCGGCGCGAAGACACCGCCCGGAACTACGGCGCGGAAGCCCGCGAGGAAAACCGCGCTACCGATGAAGAAAACAACGCCGACCACGGCGCGCCCCGGCGCAACGCCGGCCGGGAGGAATAACCAGCTGCTGTTACGCAGCAGGATGTAGCGCGGACTTTGTAGTCCGCGAGTCTGCGCCGTTTATTGGTCGTAGCGGCGCAGACTCGCGGACTACAAAGTCCGCGCTACATCCCCCGAGGCGCTTTAACAAGGAGAGTGCGTAACAGCAGTAACCAGTTGGCTCAAGAGCCTACTCGAATAGGGACGGTCATGCTCATCTGGCGTTCGCGCAGTCGAAGCATGACCGTCCTTTTTGTTGTCTATTGCAATAGGCTTCTAACGGTGGACTTTCACCTTGATATCGTACTGGTACCGGGGCGGGCCGCCCAGCGGAATGGCGAAGAAAGGCAGAGCCGTTTCGTACTGGTCGGTCACGTAAAAAACCATGTCGTTGGGCGCGGGCTTGGTCGACGTGAGCCGGAAATCGAGGCTGAGGCCGTACTCTTTGGCGGCAATGGGCAGCACGCTGCTGGTCCATTCGCCATCGCCGCTCACGGTGCCGGGCTGGCCGTTTTTAGCCACGCTGAACACGTTGAGTGAGGCGGCGTTGTCGGCGTCGAAATTGCTTTGCTTGATGCTCACCACCTTGTCATTCACGAAAGGGTAGAGGTGGACGGTGGTTTTGCTGGCCGTGGCCGGCAGGCGGAAACAGTACTCGTAGGTGAAGGCGTTGCCGCCCTCCACGGCCACGTTGGCGGTGGGGCTCGTGCTGAAGAAGTAGCGGTATAGGTTGCCGTCGTTACCGGTCAGGCCACGCACTATCAGTTTGAATACGTGGCCTTTAAAATCGTCCACCAGCTCGCCTTCCATCGGGTTCAGCGGCCCGAAGGTGTACCACTTACCGTCGTACTGCGGCTCGCTGTCGAAGGTCTGGCTTTTGAGCAGGCGGCCGGTGGGGTTGGGGTTGGTGGGGCGCGGGGCGCGGGCCTGGGGGCCGCTTAACGTGCCCGCCCCGCCGTAGAGGCTGAACGACGTGGTGGTGTTGGCGCTGCCCTTCAGGTCGTCGTTCCTGCCGCCGCAGCCGGGGTCCCACACCCGAATGTAGGCGGGCGTGCGCTACTTTTCGGGGATGAGGAATAAGAACGTCTGGCTGAAGTCGTCGTCGCCCCACTGTTTATCCGACTGTACCCCGAAGGTGACCAGACTTTCGACCTGCTCGCCGGGGTTGGGTACGGCCTGCGCCCATGCCCCGCTCAACGGCGCTGCCAGTAAGACTGCCAGCGCACTATGATTCCGAAACCGTTGTTTTACCATGTGGTCAAGATACCGAACAAGGCGTGGATGCTGCGCTGCAGGCCACGAAGAAGGATAAAATATTGTTCATAATCGACCGTTAAACAGTATGTTTACGTCTTGTTAGCCCTTGTGCTTATGCCTGCTGCCATCCGTGCCACCTCCGATTTTTTTGACCAGCTGACCACTGACCTGTTGGTTTTGCGGGTCATGGCTCAGCAGCGCTTCCGCCCGCTGAGTGCCGAGGAGTTGAACCGCCGGCCCAGCCCCAGCCGCTGGAGCGCCGGCCAGTGCCTGGAGCACCTCAACATTGTGGGCGGCTACTACTTGCCCACCATCGCGGCCCGCATCAAGCGGGCGCAGGAGCACGGCTCTAAGCCGGCTTTGGTGGCCAAGCAGGGCTACCTGGGCAAGAAATTTATTGAGGCTATGCGCACGCCATCCAGCGTCAAATCCTACGATTCGCCCCAGCGCTATGCCCCCACGGGTACGCGGCTGCCGCGCACGGTAGCGGAGGTTTTCAGCCGCCAGATTGATGAGTTGTTGCGCCTGGTTCTGCTGGCCCGTCAGGTCAACGCCAACGCCATCCGTATTCCCAACGCTTTGTTTCCGCTGATTTTACTGCGCCTGACTGACCAGTTGGAATTCCTCGTCGTGCACATCAAGCGGCACGTAGCCCAGGCCGAGGCCGTGCTGGCCGGCAATGCCGTGAGCGCCAACGCCTCGGCGGCTTAATGGCTTATTCGGTTTCAAGCTGAACTGTGGAAAGGAGGCCTTGGCTGTACCAGGGCTGCTTTTTTGGCCGACTGGTTTGCTCGGGGCTTTCACAGTCGTTGGCTTGATTATTCGGGCAGCATAACTCGGAATCAAATTCATGAGCCGCTTATATAGGGGGCTTCTCAGAAAACGAAAAATACAGCATGCTAAGGCTCATAAAGTAGCCAATAAGACTGCGATTTTACATGTTGCAGACGAACGTTTGTAAAAGGTAACAAGCAAGAAAATGACGTCTTTTAGTGCCTTGGTTAAGAAATAACCCAAGACCAAATAAGGGCCGATAGCGGGCCCTTATCGGACCCTATCCGAAAGTCAGCGGCTGTTTAAATCACCGTTTCACTGAACGGGGTTTGCCTTGGGTATGGCCTTCTGCCTGCTCTAATGCGTGTGCGTGCTGGGCCGGGCGCTGGGTGGTTTTGCTCCAGCGGGGCCGGGGCTTCGTGCCGCGGGCGGTTCCGCCAGCCGGCACCTATCTTCGCGGCTTTCCTACCGCGCCCCCTTTTTATCTCCCGCATGCAGCACCTCTTCCACTTTCTCTTCGTGGCGTTTTTCGCCGCCACATCCTTGCTGCTGACGGCGTGCGGCGGCGACAAGAAGAAAGACCCGGCCCCCACCACCGGCATGGTGAACGGGCAGATTTCCCCGGCCAACGCCGTGACCACTGTCACGGCCACCAGCGGCGGTACCCCGGCCACCACGGCTACGGCCACCCCCAACGCCAGCGGCGTCTACGCCTTCGCCGCCCTGGCCCCCGGCACCTACACGCTGAGCTACACACCGGCCGCGGGCTTCGCCACGCCGGCCCCGCAAACCGTAACCGTCGCGGCCGGCGAGACGGTTACTGCCGCGCCGGTTACGGTCACCGCGAGCGTGCCGGGCGGCTCGGGCAGCGGCTTCGCCTACACCGTCGGCGGCGCCCCCGCCACCGCCACCCTGGTCTCGGCCAACGTCTTGGCCGGCTCGTTGGTCCTCCAGGGTTCCAGCAGCAGCCGCACCGTGTCCATCAGCTTGGACCAAGTACCGACCGGCCCGCGCACCTACTCCTTCGGCGGAGTGGGCAGCACCTCGGAAATCACGGTGATGGAGGCCGTGGGCAGCAACTTCGCCGAGTGGAACACCACGCTGGCGGCGGGCTCTGGCTACGTCACCATCACGGCGGTAAGCGCCAACCCGCGCCGGGTGTGGGGCACGTTCACCGCCGTGGCCCAGCCCCGCGGCACGGGCACCACCGGCACGCGCACCCTCACGTCCGGCACCTTCAGCAACCTGTCGTTCTAACCACCGGGGCCCCGCAGCGCAAACGGCCCGGATGGCCCTTTTTGCCAGTTGGGCCCTTTGCTTGAACGCTCCTTTTCGTGAACGACCAGCAGCAGCTCGGCACTAGGTGGCCAGCTGGCCCCAATAGGGCAGGGAGAGTTTAAGAAACTCGTCTACGATTCAACGTTTACGAAACGTGCTGAGGGGATGAGTTTCGTAAACTCGAAACTAGGTGCCTTCCCGGGCTTGGACAAACAGGATTTTGGGGGCAGTGGGGGAGTGAAATTCTTCCCTTTTGTTTCCCGGAATAATCTCTTAACATGAACTATGTTAAAAGTCAAGCGGTGGGCGCAAGTTTTGAGCTGAAATCAGCTTGGTAGGGCACGCCCGATTTGACGATGGCAAAGGCTTGTTTGAGGAGCTTGTTGCAGACGGCAATCAGGGCCAGCTTCTTGTTCTTGCCCTTGGCCACCAGTCGGTCAAAGAGCGCCGCACAGGCCGCATTCGTTTTCTTAGCCGAGAAGCTGCACATGAAGAGCTTGCCGCGAATTAAGCCCCCGCCCATCTTCGTAATGCGCACCTTGCCGCGGATGCTGGTACCGGAAGTATGCTCGCGGGGTGATAAACCCGCCAGGGCAATCACCTGGCGGTAGTTGTCGAAGTGCGTGAAGCCGCCGGCAAAGAGCAGCAGCATGCCCGCCGTTTTGCGACCAATGCCGGGAATGGAACACAGCAGCGTCATCTGGGCCGCAAAGCGCTGTTCTAGCAGCGCCAGCAGCTCGGCCTCGACCAGGGCTACTTGCTGGGTCAAGGTTTTGAGCATCTGTTGCAGGCGCTTTAGCGCGAGCTTACTAATAACCGGTTGGCGCTGCAAGGCTTCCAGGGAATTACTGACCATCGTTTTTTGCTTGAGCAGCTGCTCGTTCACCTGTTCGAGCTGCCGACATTCCACCAGCACCGTTTCGTCCGGCTGCCAGACCTTTACCGGTTGCTGCTGGCCGTAACGCAACAGCCACTGCGCATCTTTGCGGTCACTTTTGCCTTTACTCAAGTGCATCTGAATGAAGCGCTTAATGACCAGTGGATTCAGTACGGCGACCTCTCCCCCCTGCTCGTGCAGGTAA